>JACTMZ010000046.1 GCA_014584375.1 Verrucomicrobiota bacterium
CGTTCGCCCGGCGCCGTCGGCACCGAGGGCGGACGCAGCTCGCCCTGTCAATTTTTCCAATTCTCCAAAAGTCACCGAACGGTCTCCGGCGATGATGGCGACGGCGGATCGTTCCGCATTTTTGAAAATTTCCTCAACAATGTTCATTGTGCGATTTCCGTGATCCGGACGTCGGGATTCGACGCGTCAGCGGTCAAAAAATCACGCGTCGGGCGCGGGTGTGCGCCACGATGGGCGTCAGTTTTTGTTCAGGCTGGCGAGGGCGCAAGATCGCCTGGGAGGGCGTCGTTGTCCTCGTTGCTCTCCGGGGTTCCGGTGCGGGTGGCAGCGGGGGCGGCAGGGGATCGCGTTTTGGCGGATTTTTCATTTCGCCGAATTCGATGATGTCGCGAATTTGTGAGCCTTCGAGGGTTTCGAATTCAAGCAGGGCCTTGGCGATGAGATCGAGTTGGGTGCGGTGGGCAATGAGCATTTCCTTGGCGCGCCGATAGGCTTCGTCAATCAATGCCTTGACCTCCTGGTCAATCGCCACTGCGGTGGCTTCGCTGTAATCGCGCATGCGTCCAAAGTCACGGGCGAGAAACAGGTGCTCATCGCCCTCGCCATATTCGATCATGCCGAGTTTGTCGCTCATGCCCCATTGGCAGACCATTTTGCGGGCCATCCCGGTGGCTTGTTTGATGTCGCCCCGCGCACCGCTGGTTACATCGCCAAACACAATGTCCTCGGCGACGCGTCCGCCCATGATTACGACCAGGTGATCGAGAAGCTCCTTGCGACGCACGGTGTATTTGTCCTCCTCGGGAAGCCACATGGTGGAGCCGAGCGATGGGCCGCGCGGTATGATGGTGACTTTGTGCAAAGGCTCGGTGTGTTCGAGAAGTTCCAGCAGCAGGGCGTGCCCGGCCTCGTGGTAGGCGGTGTTTTCCTTTTCCTTCTCGCTGATGGCCATGCTCCGGCGCTCCTTGCCCCAGCGGACCTTGTCCCGCGCCTCTTCCAGCTCGTGGGTTGTGATGGCCTTGAGCCCTTTGCGGGCGGCCAGCAGGGCGGCTTCATTGATCACATTGGCAAGCTCGGCGCCGGAATATCCGGGTGTGCCCCTCGCAATGACGGACAAATCCACGGTGTCGGCGACTTTCACCTTGCGAATGTGAACCTTGAGGATTTCCTCGCGTCCGCGAACGTCGGGGAGACTGACGGTGACCTGGCGGTCAAAACGTCCGGGGCGCAGAAGCGCGGGATCGAGGACATCGGGGCGGTTGGTTGCGGCGATGATGATGACGCCGTCCTGTGTGTCGAAGCCGTCCATTTCAACGAGGAGGGCGTTGAGGGTTTGTTCCCGTTCGTCATGGCCTCCTCCCATCCCGTGCCCGCGATGACGTCCGACGGCATCAATTTCGTCAATAAAGACCAGGCAAGGCGCATTTTTTTTGCCCTGTTCGAACATGTCGCGCACGCGGGAGGCGCCCACGCCGACAAACATTTCGACGAAGTCGGAGCCGCTGATGCTGAAAAACGGAACGTCGGCTTCGCCGGCTATGGCGCGGGCGAGAAGGGTTTTGCCGGTGCCCGGAGGGCCGACCATCAGGACGCCCTTGGGGATGCGTCCGCCGAGTTTCTGGAATTTTTTGGGATCTTTGAGGAAGTCCACGAGTTCGGACACCTCCTCCTTGGCTTCCTCGACGCCTGCGACATCCTTGAATGTGATGCGGTTTTTTTCGCGCGCCATCATCCGGGCCTTGCTTTTGCCGAAGTTGAGTGCGCCGCGTCCCGCCATTTTGATTTGCGAGCGGAAGATGAAGTAGAGAAGGATCAAGAAAAGGGCGATAGGCAGGAAGCCGATGAGGGTGGTCGTGAGGAGGTTGGATTCCTCGCGAATGGATGGCGTGATGCCGGCCTGTTTGAGTTGTTGCTCAAGCGCCTGTCCGTTGAAGGGCATGAAAACGGGCGTCTTAAAGGGCGTGATGCGCTCGCCGGTTTCATCGGATTTTTCAGCGGATGCCGGCGCTCCCTCCTTGCGGTAGTAACCCGAAAGGGTCTGCGTGTTGCGACTTTGTTCGACGATGAGTTCCAGCGGACGATCGGGCGTCGAAATGATTTTCCCTTCCGCGAGCAGTTCGGAGAATTTCGGATAACTCAACTCATCCGTTTGGGAGAGGTTGTTTTCACGGAAGATAAAAATTCCTCCGATGAGTGCAAAGGCCGTTGCAAAGAGCAGCAGCCCGCGCCAGTTGAATTGAGATTCGGGTTCGCCGCCATCGGGACGGCGGTTTTTCGGTTGGTTTTGGTTGTCGGACGGCACAGAACTCACAATAATGAATGATTAGCATGGTTGTGGGGAAGTTCAAATGAATGCGTCGCAAAGTTCGGCTTTGGCGGTGTCCTTGCATGACGTGAGTCCGTTCACGCGCGAAGCCTGTGATGTCATGCTTCGCGATTTGAAATCGGCGGGCGTCGGCGTGACATCGTTGCTGGTCATTCCCAATCATCATCGCCGGGGAGCCGTGGGGGCGGATGCGAATTTTCAGTCGTGGCTTCGCGACAAACAGGCCGACGGACATGAGGTGGTTTTGCACGGATTTTATCATTGGCGCGACGCCAGAGGAGGCGGGGGTTTGACGCGCCGGCTGGTCACCGAGCATTATACGCGGGGCGAGGGGGAGTTTTATGATCTGGATTACGCGGAGGCGCGTCGGAGACTGCGGGAGGGACGCCGGATGTTGGAGGATGCCGGATGTGAGCTTCGGGGGTTTATTGCCCCGGCCTGGCTGCTGGGCGCAGAGGCTGAATGTGCGGCCCGGGATGAGAAATTTGACTACACCACGCGGCTAGGAGGAGTTCTGGATCTTCGCACGGGAATACGGACAGCCTCGCAATCGCTGGTTTATAGCGTCAGCAGCCGGTGGCGACGGATTGTCAGTCTCGGCTGGAATTTTCTATGGTCGAGGCGGCTGCGATCTTGTCCGCTGGTTCGTCTCGGATTGCATCCACCGGATTGGCAGCATGAAAAAATTCGCGCACAGGCGTTGTGCCTTGCCGGCGGGGCGGCTGCAGACCGGCGTGTGATTCGCTATCGCGACTGGGTGGAGGGGACGTAGTTTCAGACGCCGATGGACGCCTGGGCGCGCGCGGCGATGGCGTCGGCGTGTTGTTCAAGCAGGATGGCATTGCGGCCTTCGAGCAGGATGCGCAGGGTGGATTCGGTGTTGCTGTAGCGGACAAACACCCGTCCGTTCGGGACGAGTGCGGCTTCTGCGGCGCGAATGGCTTCGCGGATTTCGGGAAGCGTTTCGAGCGGAGGTTTGGTGCGCACGGCGATGTGACGCTGCGCCTGGGGATATTTGCGAAGTGCCTTGCGAAGCAAGCTGAGCGGCTTTCCGCTTTCCGCCATCAAACGCAGAATTTGCAGGGCGGCGACAAGTCCGTCTCCGCACAGGCCATGCCGGGCGAAAATGATGTGTCCGCTTTGTTCGCCCCCGAGGGAAAATCCACCGGAGCGCATGGCTTCCGTGACACAGCGATCGCCGACGGCGGTGCGAATGACGCGCCCACCCGCCGCCACGATGGCTTCGTCAAGGCCGAGGTTGCTCATGACGGTAGCGACAAGGGTGTTGTGGGTGAGTTTCCCGTGATGCAGGAGATCGAGGGCGGCCATGGCGAGGAGCTCGTCGCCGTCAAGCGTCTCACCGGTTTCGTCGCAAAGCAGCACGCGATCCGCGTCGCCGTCATGCGCAATGCCAACGTGGGCGCCGGACTCCCGCACCAGGCGTCCGATTTCGCCGGGCTCCGTGCTGCCGCAGCGAAGATTGATGTTGGAGCCGTCGGGTGTGGCGTGAAAAACAAGGACTTCGGCGCCAAGGCGGCGGAGGGCGTCCGGCGTGGTTTCAAAGGACGCACCGTTGGCGCAGTCCACCGCAATTTTCAGGCCGTGAAGCCGAAAGCCCTCCGGCAGCGAGCGCAGGGAGCGGGACACATAGTCATCGGCGGCTTTGTTGCCTGCAGTTTTCACCACGCCGCGCGTTTCAACATCCGGCGTGACGACGTCCATTTCCCGTTCGATTTTCCATTCGGTTTCGTTGGACAGCTTGTGGCCGGTGCCGGAAAAAAATTTGACGCCATTGTCGCAGGCCGGATTGTGCGAGGCGGAAATGACCGCGCCCGCCGCAAGTTTATTGTCCGCCACGAATGAGGCGACGCCGGGGGTTGGGAGGATTCCGAGCAGAATCACATCGCATCCCGCCGAGTTGATTCCCTCCGCCAGAGCCGCCTCCAGAGCCGCTCCGGAGCCGCGTGTGTCGCGTCCGATGGCGATGATGGGACGCGGGTCCGTTTCGGTTGTGAGAATTTTTGCGGCGGCGCGTCCCAATTTTTTGACAAAATCCGGCGTAATGGGATGGACGCCGACTCGGCCACGAACTCCGTCGGTTCCAAAATGGGCGCAGTTCATCTGGCGAAATGTTCGCTTGCCGCCGCCCGGCCTTCCGCCGGCACATTGATGAAGCCGCGTTGAATGACGGCCCAGATGACAAAGGCCAGCAGGAGGCAGGTGAGTTTAATTTTCCAATTGTGCAGGAGAATCCGCTTCATATTTTTCGAGAAGGAGGAGCTGACTGAGCCGGCGCTGGAAACGCTCGATGTTGAGATTGCGCTCCAAAATGCCCCGGTGGCAGATCGAGACATGACCGGTTTCTTCGGAGACAAGAATGGCGATGGCGTCGGACTCCTCGGTGATTCCCAGTCCGGCGCGGTGACGCAGGCCGAGACTGCGGTCGAGATCTTCGCGGGGAGTCAGCGGAAAAATGCAGGCGGCAGCGGTGATGCGGTCATTTTGGACAATGACGCCGCCATCATGCAGGACGGTCTTGGGATGAAAGATGGTTGCCACGAGTTCCTTGGAAAACACTGCGTCGAGATCCACGCCGGTTGAGGCGAATTGTCGAATGCTGATTTCTCGTTCGATGGCGATCAGTGCACCGAATTGTCGGCGCGCCAAGTCAAAGACGGTGTCAACCATCAGGTCAATGGTTTCCCGTTTTTGAAGCGCCGGGCGAAGGAAATGCCGGCTGCCGAGTTCGGTGAGCGCCCGCCGGAGTTCCGGCTGAAAAATGACGACGAGGGCGATGGCGAGAAAGACGGAAAAGCTGTGGAGGAGCCATGTGACGACGCGCAGTTGCAGAAGTTGCGAGGCGAGGGTGAGGGTGATGACAAGAACCACGAGGCCAACCAGGATTTTGGCGCCGGGTGTCCCGCGAAAATACAGGTAGCAATAGTAGAGAAGGACGGCGAGCAGGATGATTTCGATGCCGTGATTCCAATGTCCGGCGATGAATTTTCCGAGCGTTTCCAATGCCTGTGCCATGGGCGCACTGTGGAGTTTTTTTTGATTGAGTGCGAGCGTGGAAACGTAAACACCCCGATTTTTGCGCAAAAAAGCGGAGACTCGGGTGCTGCGCCCGCATTTTTGCCGCTGGATTTTTTTCGCATCGGGCGTTTAGGTTGCCGTCATGCCTCAGCAGCAGGTTATTTTGGTACAGTTGAAAGCCGTGGTTCCGACGGCCAATGGCGCCGCATTGTTTCTCGGCCCGGATGAGAAAACCTTTGTGATTTACGTGGACGCATCCGTGGGCCACGCCATCAATATGTTTTTGGCGGAGACACCAAAGGAGCGTCCGTTGACCCACGACTTGATGGCTCATGTGCTGGCTGCTTTTGGCGCCAAGGTGGAACGGGCGGTGATCAATGATGTGAAAAGCAGCACGTTTTATGCCCGGCTGATCATTTCTGCGGAGAACGAGCTGCATCAGCGCAAGATCATCGAGTTGGACGCCCGTCCGAGTGACTGCATTGCCATGGCGATTCAGCAAAAGGCACCGATTTTTGTCAGCCGCGCGGTGTTGGATGAAGTGGATGATGCGACTGACGCGCTCAAGCAATTGGAGGAGACGCGGGCGAAGGGCGTCGAGCCGGAGGAAGGCGGGGAGGAAACTTCCGACTGAGCTTTCGGCGGAAAGTTTTTTGCCTCATGTTTGTTGATCAGATTCGAATTTTTGCAAAAGCGGGCGACGGAGGATCCGGCTGCGCGAGTTTTCGGCGTGAAAAATTCGTGCCCAAGGGCGGGCCGGATGGCGGTGACGGCGGCGACGGCGGCAGCGTGATTCTTCGTGCCGATGTGCAGTTGAGCAATTTGGTGAATTTGTATTACGAGCCGATTATTCGTGCGAAAAACGGGGAGCGGGGCATGGGCAAGCAGAAGTATGGAAGATCGGCGGACGATAAAATTATTCCGGTTCCCCTCGGCACGCTGATTTACCGGCTTCCTGCGCCGGCGCCGCATGATCCCGCGGATTTTTCGGGGGAAAACGAACAGCCGCGCGGACGTCGCAAGCTGGATTCCAAGGATCTGGAACTTCTGGCGGATCTCAATGAGGACGGCGCGGAATTTCTCCTGTGCGAAGGGGGACGCGGGGGGAGGGGAAACATGCACTTTAAAAGTTCGCGCAACCGCACACCGCGACAATTCACCACCGGGACTCCCGGTGCGGAGGGATGGTTTTTTCTCGAAATGCGAATGATCGCCGACGTCGGTTTGGTCGGCTATCCCAATGCTGGAAAATCCACGCTGCTGGGGGCACTGTCGGCGGCGCATCCCAAGGTCGCCGCCTATCCGTTCACCACCCTGCGCCCGATGGTCGGAGTGGCGGATTTTCCCGGATTTCGCCGCGCCACGATCGCAGACATTCCCGGACTTATTGAGGGGGCGCATCGCGACGCCGGGCTTGGGCATGATTTTCTCCGCCACATTGTCCGCTGCCGAACGCTGCTGCTGGTGGTGGATGCAGCCGGCAGCGAAGGACGTGATCCGGTGGAGGATATTAAAAAAATCCGCGAGGAGCTGCGTCTCTATGATCCGTCGCTTGTCCGGCGTCCGTGGGCGCTGGTGGCGAACAAAACCGATTTGCCCGAAGCCCGGGAGAATCTGCCGCGCCTTGCGGGTGAGTTCCCGGATGTTCCGTTGATTGAGATTTCGGCACAACGGGGGGACGGACTTGAGGCACTGCGCGCTTTTTTGGACGCCGAGGTCGGGCGACCCGGGTGATCCTGTGTGTTTGAAGGCGGGAATGGGCGAGCAAATTATTGCGCAAAAGGATTTTTGTGGTCAGAGTGCAGGATTATTTGAACATGCGTGAAGTTGGCATAGGACTGGCAGGTTTCGGCACCGTGGGCGCCGGAGTTTATTTGAACCTTGAAAAAAACCGGGAGCTGCTGCGGGAGCGGATTGGTTGTGATTTGGTTTTGCGAAAAATCGCTGAACGTGACACGACGCGTCCGCGTCCGGTGCCGCTTCCGATG
>JACTMZ010000044.1 GCA_014584375.1 Verrucomicrobiota bacterium
TGCGAGCCTTACGAAAATCGCCACCGCAATCGTGGTGTTGGATTGGGCTGATTCCACCGGCAAATCGCTGGCGACGGAAGCCGTCGTGCCGCCCGGGATGGCGTCGGTGGGCGGGGTCAACCCCTGTGGCCTGCAACCGGGCGACCGTGTCTCCCTGCGCGACCTTTTGTATGCCGCCATGATGCAGTCGGACAATCACGCCGCCTACACACTGGCCTCCTACGTCGGGGAAAGGCTGGCGAATTCGCAGGATCTTGGCGCGGTGGATAATTTCACGGCTCACATGAACGCCTTGGCGCGCAAGCTGGGCATGAAGAGGACGCTTTTTCTCAATCCCCATGGCATTGACAACATGGAAACGCCGCCGCATTCCACGGCGGCGGATGTTGCGCGGCTGACGCGCTATGCCTATTCGCATCCCGGCTTTAATTTTTACGTCTCACAGCCCAGCCGGGAGATTTCCATTGTCGGGGCCGATGGAGCCAGGCGTGGATTTATTTTGGGAAACACCAACCAGCTGCTGGGGCAGGATGGGATTGACGGAGTGAAAACCGGGCGGACGGCGCGCGCCGGAGACTGCATTGTTTTGTCGTCGAAGCGCGATGCGCAGACAGTGACATCCGCCAGCGGTCAGCCGGTCGCCATTCCCCGCCGCATCATTGTCGTTCTTCTCGCGTCGCCCGATCGCTTTGGTGAAGGTTTGCAAATGGTGCGGCGCGGCTGGATGTTGCATGACGATTGGAGCGCCAAGGGGCGCCCGGTTTCCAAAAGGACATCCATTTGATCCATGCCTTCCCAACGCCTTGGCATTCTTACTGCGGGCGGCGATTGCGCCGGGCTCAACGCCGTCATTCGCGGCATTGTATGCGCCGCCGCGCAGCATGGCGTTGAAGTTCTCGGATTTCCCGAAGGTTACGAAGGGTTGGTCAATCCTTCCGCCGCGCGTCCGCTCACTCCGGCCAACACCCGGGGCATCGAATTGCTCGGGGGAACCATTCTGGGTTCAACGAACAAGGGGCGGTTTCAACTGCGGCGCGGTTCGGGTGGGGGCGGAGGGCTTTCCGATTCACTTTTGCGGGTCGCCCGCCAGGCGTTTGAGCACAATCGCATTGACGCCCTTGTCATTCTCGGCGGCGACGGTTCCCTGCGCACCGCCCTGCAACTTTCGCGTGCGGGACTGCGCTGCATCGGCGTGCCGAAGACGATTGATAATGACATTGAGTCCACCGACGTAACCTTTGGATTCGACACGGCCGTGGCTCGTGTGGCCGAGTCGGTGACGACTTTGCGGACGACGGCGGACAGTCATCGCCGCGCCCTCATTGTCGAGGTGATGGGGCGCAACAGCGGTTGGCTCGCATTGCATGGCGGCGTGGCGGGCGGTGCGGATGTGATTTTGATTCCCGAAATTCCGTTTGATTCCGATCTGTTGGTGCGTTTTCTAAAGGACGCCGAACGGCGTGGTGCGCGGTCGCTTCTCATTGTGGTGGCCGAGGGTGCCCGGGCCAAAGCCGGGAGGCAAATTCGCCGACAGACGTCAACCGGTGACAGTCGCCTGGGGGGCATTGGCAATTATGTCGAATCCCTCATTGTAGCGCGCGGCGGTCGCGAAACCCGTTGCTGCGTATTGGGACATCTTCAGCGCGGAGGGGCGCCCACGGCGTTTGATCGCGTGCTCGGTCAGCAGTTTGGCGTTCATGCCCTCGAGCTGTTTCGTGAGGGAATGTTCGGGCGTATGGTCAGCTATCGCTTCGGTGCCGTTACCGATGTGGCACTGGCCGATGCCGTCAATCGCAGCCGCCATGTTTCGCCAACCAGTCAAATTTTGCGTCATGCTCGCGCCCTCGGCGTGTTTCTCGGCGATTAGCGGAGGTTTTTTATCCCCGGGTGTTTTGACGCAGGGCGGCGATCTCCGCCGCACGATCCCGAACTCCAAAGACCGAGGTTCCGGCGACCAGCACATTGGTGCCGGCCTCACGGCAAAGGCGGCCCGTTTGCGTGTTGACTCCGCCATCCGCCGTAATGAGGAAACTCACTTTTTGTGTTTTACGAATGTTTGCGGCATCGCGGATTTTTGACAGCGTTCCTTCGAGAAACGGCTGACCGCCGAAGCCGGGTTCAACGGTCATGACAAGCAGGATGTCAAATTGGCCGAGGTATGGTTCGACGGCTTCGATCGGTGTGTGCGGATTGATCGCAAGGCCGGCCTGTTTGTTTGCGGAACGGATGCGGCGCAGCGTTTCCGGAATATTGGCGTCCGCTTCGAGATGGATGTTCACTGAGGCGGCGAAGGGCAGATAGCGGTCGAGGTAGCGGTCGGGGTTGGAAATCATGAGATGAACGTCGAGCGGCAGCTGGGTGTACCGCGACGCCGCCTCGACAAAAGTCGCGCCGAACGAGATGTTGTTCACGAAATGCCCGTCCATTACATCGCAATGAATCCAATCCGCTCCGGCCTTCGTCACGTCGGCAACTTCCTCGCCAAGCCGCGCAAAATCGCAGGCGAGGATGGAGGGCGCAATGAGCGTGTTCACGCGGGGAGGTTAGGATGAACGACGGTGAAATCCAAGGATTTGACTTTCAGCCGGACGAGTTTTACATGCGTGCGGCTTTGCGGTGTGCGCACAAGGCGTCTGCTGCGGACGAGGTTCCCGTCGGTGCGGTGATTGTTTGCAATGGGGAAATTATTGCCCGTGCCTGGAATCAGGTGGAAATGCTGCGGGACGCCACGGCTCATGCGGAGATGCTGGCCATCACCCAAGCCGAGGCGGCGACGGGCGACAAACGGCTCAATGAGTGCGAGCTTTATGTGACGAAGGAGCCCTGTCCCATGTGCGCCGGCGCCATTGTGCTTTCCCGTTTGCGCCGTGTGATTTTCGGGTGTCATGACCCGAAGTCCGGCGCGGCGGGCGGCTGGATCAATCTGCTGCAAAGCGAGGCGCTCAATCATCGTTGTGTCGTCACGGGAGGCGTGCTTGGGGAGGAATCCGGCACCCTGCTGCGGCAGTTTTTTGGAAAAAAACGCGCGCTTGCGGACGAGAGTTGATCCCGGTTGAGCGGAGTCGCTCCGGCGGCCAGGGCTTGAATTTGCCCGGCATTGATTTTGTCAATGCGCGGGCGCAAATCTCTGGAAAGATCCAGCGGGGGCCGTGTTTCGGATGGCGGATGCTTTTTCCAGATGTTGATCCACGCCTCCTGAATGCGTCGGGAAAACTCCATTTCGTCGGCAAAGAAGGATTGCACCGTCTTTGGATTCAATTGTTCGGCGGCGGCGGCCTTTGCGACTGATTTCAGCAATTCCTCCTCGCGCTGGATGTCGCGGATGGGAAGTCCCCGTGAATGTTTGTATCGCGCGACTTCGGGCGCCAGGGCCATGCGTTCGCGGGCCAGGGAAGCCAGCCGTCCGTCGGGTGAGGTGCAGCTTGCGAGGAGAATGGCGGCGGACGAAGCCGCGAGAAGAACGATTTTCATAAGTTTCATTTTTTAAAAATCACAGGATTAGCATGCAGTCGCCGTAGCTGAAGAAGCGGTATTTTTCCCGCACGGCCTCCCGGTAGGCTTCCTGCATGAAATCTGTTCCGGCGAAGGCGCAGACGAGAATGAAGAGGGTGGATTTCGGCAGGTGAAAGTTGGTGAGCAGCGCGCCGGTGCGGCGGAAGGCAAAGCCGGGACGTATGAAAATTTCGGTGCGTCCGTTTCCGCCGTGTACGGTTCCCGGTGGCAGGGATTCGAGTGTGCGCAAGCTTGTTGTGCCGACGGCAACAAGACGCCTTGCGGCATTGATGGACTCCGCCGCATCGGTTTCAATTTCATACTCCTCCTCGTGCATGCGGTGATCCTCCAGATTTTCCGTGCGCACGGGAAGAAAGGTGCCGGGCCCGACATGCAAAGTGACGAAGGTGTGCGGTAGTTTGGAAAGCATTTCGTGTGTGAAGTGCAATCCGGCGGTCGGTGCGGCGACCGAACCGGACTTTTTTGCAAAGACCGTTTGATAGCGCGTGCGATCCTCCGCGTCATCCTCACGCCCCAAATAGGGCGGAATGGGCATGTGCCCGGTGTTTTCAAAATCGGGTTCCTGTTCAAATTGCACGGTGCGCACGCCGTCGTCGTCCGTCGCCTCGATGTGTGCGACAGTTCCCGCGATGGAAAAGGAGTCGCCGGTGCGCGTGCGTTTGCCCGGACGCGCAAACGCACGCCAGCGGGCCGGACCGAGGCGGTTGAAAACAAGCAGTTCGATGCGTCCGTCGTCCGTAAGAAGCCTCGCGGGAATCACGCGCGAATTATTGAGAACCAGGAGATCTCCGGGGCAAAAAAACTCCGGCAGATCGCAAAACATGCGGTGAGAAATTGTTTTGTCGGCGCGGTTCAGCACCATCATGCGCGAGGCGACACGGTCGGGGGGAGGGCGGGAGGCGATGAGTTCGCGTGGGAGGTCGAAATCGTAGCAGGCCAGACGGACACTCATGGAAGGATTATCGCCGGTAGTGTGTAATAACGCGCCGCCACCATGGCGCGACGGTTAGCAATTCCGACGACCAAATCCTCCGGTGCAATTTCAACAGCGTTTCACCATCCTGCAAAATGGCTTTGAGATCCTTCTCGCCAAGGCTTCCGGGGCCTTCGTTGATGAGGACTTCGGAAATTTCCCTGTCCGGTGGCGATTGTGCATCGGACGGTTGATCCAGCAGGGCCACATGGATGGCGTTGAGATAGGGATCAACCACGGCGCGGCTGAAGCCGTGATAGGGGGCGAATGACGCGGAGGACTCCCGGTGATCTTCCCGTTCAGCGTGCGCAGGGTGCGGCGCATGTTTTTCATCCGGGCAGCCCAGCAAATTTATTTGGCGCAAAAATCGTCCGACTTCGGGGCTGCTGGTGAATTTGGAGAGGGGGATGGATATGAGGAGGCCGAGAAGAACCGGTAGCGACCAAAGGAACACGCCCCAGCCCAGATAAAGGGCCCACAGCGTCCACAGGACGCCAATGATTGTGTGCCCGATATGGGCGCGAAAGGCGGATGACCAGGGCGTTCCTGTGGCGCCGCGCGGCTGTGTTCCCCAGCGCACACTTAGTCCGGAAAACATGGACACGAGAAACTTTGTGTGCAGCAGCATGAGGATGGGCGCGAGCAGGGTGGAAAAAACAAGTTCGCATAGAATTCCTGCTGTGATTTTCACGAGTCCGCCAAAGGAGCGACGCAGGCGCGAATTGGTTGCGGCGCGGATTAAGAACAGGATTTTCGGGGAAAAAAGCATCAATGCGGTGAGTCCGAGGAGCAGCCATGCTTGCCCGGTGACGCTGAGATCCGGGAACAGGTTGTTGAACATGCCATTGGCGGGCACGAGGGAGAGTCCGCTTCTTTGCTGCCGATAAACGACGATGGAGCTGAGGAAAAGAAATCCGAGCCAGAGCGGTGATGCAAGGTAGCCGAGGATTCCGGTGGCGAGGTGCAGTTTGCTCATGGGGTGGAGTCCCTTGGCAAAAAGGAGCCAGCCGTGCTGAATGTTTCCCTGCAGCCACCGGCGATCCCGCTGGGCATAGGCAATGAGCGACTCCGGCCCCTCCTCGAAACTGCCGCCCAAATCCCAGGCCAGCCAGACCTCCCAGCCCGCCTTGCGCATCAAGGCCGCCTCGACAAAATCATGGCTGAGGATTTTTCCGCCGAAGGGCGCCTTGCCCGGGAGATCGGGGAGACCGCAGTATTCGGTGAAGGGTTGCAGACGGATAATGGCGTTGTGTCCCCAGTAGTTGCCCTCCGCCCCCTGCCAGAAATTCAGCCCGGCGGTGAACATGGAGCCATAGGCCTGGTTGGAAAATTGTTGGATGCGGCCAAACAGCGATTCGGCGCCAATGAGCCGCGGCGTTGTTTGGATGATTCCGATTTTCGGATACTGCCGCATGAGGCGGGCGAGCGTCACCACCGTATTGCCTTCCATGAAGCTGTCGGCGTCCATCACCACCATGCAGCTGTAACGCCCCCCCCATCCCCGGCAAAAATCGGCAATGTTGCCCGCCTTGCTGTTGGTGTTGAGGGGACGGTGCCGGTAAAAAATCCGCCCGAACGCATTGAGTTCGCGGCACAGGCGCGCCCATGTGTCCTCCTCCTCCAGCCATCGGTCGCTGGAAGTCGAGTCGCTGAGAATGAAAAATTCAAACCGGTCGAGCTTCCCCGTTTTTTGCAGCGAAAAATAAGTTTGCCGAACCCGGGCGAAAACCTCCGCCACCTCCTCGTTGTAAATTGGAAAAACAATCGCCGTCAGATCCAGCGCGCCCGATTCGCCTTTTTCATCCAGTGTGTCGGTCAAATTGAAACGCTTTTGCCGTGCCGCAAAAACACCCGTGATCACCATCACAAAACCGAAGGACAGCAGCAAAAAAAGCAGTGTGAACACCGCGATGAGCAGCGTGGAGGGACCGCTCAGGGAGCCGTAAACACGGATCAGCAAATCGGTGAAGATCAGCGACCCGAATGCGGTGAGCAGCAGTGTCGCGCCGAAGAAAAGAATGCGCCGCAGGGTGATGGATGGAACCGGCGCAGGGTTCTGATCGGATGTGCTCATGATGAGGGTGGGAGAGGGGGGCTAATAAAAGATGAGACTTAGCACAAGAAGCAGGAGCAGCAAAACAATCGCCGTGTTGACCAGCAGCTTGATGTTGGGCACGCGATCCAAGCCGAACCACACGCCGGAGGCGCCGCTGACAATTGCGTTCAGCTCGATTTGCTGCGGCGTCATTGTCTGCTCCTGGAAGGCCGGCCCCGCTGTCAGATAGCTCTGACGCATGGCATCCACGAATCCCGGAGGCCATGGAGGCTCCGCCAAAAAGTATTCCTGCCACCGATGTTCCATGTTGCCGAGGAACAGGGCCAGCCGCCCGCGTGCAGAA
>JACTMZ010000143.1 GCA_014584375.1 Verrucomicrobiota bacterium
CGCGCGAGAAAATGACCGGGAAGGCTCACTCCGTCAATCGCCACACCGGCGCGACGCCCCAAAAACATGTACACTTGAGCAAGGCTGATGGGAATGCCCTTGCGCGAATCCAGAACGCAGGACAACAGCGAATTGCGCTCGTTGTAATAATCGTCCGTATTGCCAGTGAAAGTGAGTTCACCAGCAATGAAATCCGACATGATGGCGACGGTGTCAGCATCACCAGCGGAGCGTCGAAGCCTCCGCTCCAACTCAACGCCCCATGCGTCGAGCCGCTGACGATAAGGGGCGGCGTCCAACCCGCGCAAAAGGGCGGAAGCAAGAAGCCAGCAGGAATCCTCAAGATCAGATTTGTCGTTGAAGGTCAGGCAAAGCCTCTCAAATTGATCCAGAGCCGCCTTTTGCATTACCTCGTGCAACACGTCGCCCGCATGCAATGCCGCGGCTGGATTGTCGCACTCCGCCAAATCCCGCAGATCATCGAGCGGAATCGAATCGGCCTGTGCCAGCCGCTCCTTCACCAGCCGGACGGTTTGCTCGTCATCATCGGCAAGCAGTCGAACGAGAGCTTCTTTCTGCGGATGCATGGCTGGTGGAGAATGCTGGCCGCTTTGTCCGAAGATGGCAAGCCGAGGCAAGGAGCGAACTTTTCAAAATACGAATCGCGGCGTTGTTACCGGCTTGTCTTAGCGAGCCGTGGCGGCGATGTTTCCTCCAATGAAAAGATCGGGCTGCATTTTGTTGGTGATATTCCTCGCACTCTGCATGAGTTTGTTTTTCAACTTCGTCCTGCTGGCCTTCCTCGGAGCGGACAAGGTGGAAAGCGCCGCCTCGCCACGGCGATCCGCGCCGCCATTGGAGGAACTGGTTGTCGAAGAGGGTGAGAAAGGTGCCGGCAAAATCGCCGTCATTCCGATACGGGGCGTCATTCAGGCCGATGATCGAAGCGAATGGGGAAGTTCCATGGTGGATGACATCGTCAAGGCGCTGCGGACGGCGGCAGAGGACGATCAGGTAAAAGCCGTGGTGCTCGCAGTGGATTCACCCGGCGGTGAAGTGACGGCTTCCGACATTCTTTGGAACGAAGTCGGCAAAGTGCGCATGAAAAAGCCTGTCGTGGCCGCAATGACATCAATCGGAGCCTCCGGCGCGTATTATTTGTCCTGCGCGGCAAGTTGGATCGTCGCAAACGAAACAACTTTTACCGGCAGCATCGGGGTGATCATTCAATCACTCAATTACCAAGGACTTTTTGAAAAAGTCGGTCTCGATGCGGTGGTATTCAAAAGCGGAAAATTCAAGGACATGTTGAGCGGTTCCCGCAAGATCACTCCCGAGGAGAAGGCTTATGTCGAAGGCATGGTGCAGCAGGTTTACGGGCGCTTTTTGGACATTGTGGCCAATGCAAGAAATCTCCCGGCGGGTGAGTTGCGCGAGGGGTTGGCGGACGGGCGGATTTTGACCGGACGGGATGCAAAGGAGGCCGGGCTCGTGGATCAAATCGGCTATATGGAAGATGCTTTTGCCAAGGCCCGCGAACTGGCGGATGCTTCGGGAGCCGGGATCATTCGCTACGAACCGAGGTTAAACTTCCAGCGTTTGCTTCGATGGATCGGAGCGGATGCAAAATCGCAGGTTGAGTTGCAATTGGGGGGGGCTCCGGCTTTTCGCCTGCAGCTCGGGCGGGCCTATCTGCTGCCGGAATTCTACGCGTGGTAAGCAATTACTTATCCATGCTTCTGCTGGCTGTTTTGACGGCGGCGGGGCTGCGATTTTATCTGCCTGCGGCGCGTTCCGTCCTGTTGCGGGGCAACGGTCGCGCGGTTACAGCGTGGGTCGGGCGCACCGATGTTGCGGCGGCTTTGGTTCTTTCCGTGTGGTTCGCCATGCAGGGGATGACAGCCTTGATGGAAGAGGGCACGCGGGCAATGAAGTTACAACATGTGGTGACTGGCGCCGCCCTTTACGGCGCAATTGTTCTGCTGCTTCTCGGGCTCATGATTTACCGAAACATTTCGCCACTGCGCGTCTTCGGCTGGAATGAACTTTCCATATCCCGCATTTTTGGGCGCGGACTGCTTTATATTGCAGCCGCCTATCCGCTGCTCATTCTTGTGCAGGGAATTGTTCACAATGCGACGGGCGGCGAGGGGGCACCGCAGGATGTGGTGCGTTTTTTGACGGAAGCCAAATCTTCGAAGGATCGAATCGCAATGCTGGCCATGGCGGTTGTTGTCGCGCCGATTGCGGAGGAGTTTATTTTTCGCGGATACATTTATGCGGTAATTAAAAAATACATCGGGGTGCTCGCCGGCCTTATTCTCACCAGCCTGCTGTTTGCCCTCGTCCATGGACACGCCCATTCCATGCCTGCCCTCTTCACCCTCGCATTTTGCCTCGGCCTGGCCTACGAACACACGGGATCACTGCCGCTCACCGTCACCATGCACGCGGTCTTCAACGCATTCCAAATCGCCATCATTTTCCTTGTGCTGTGAGCAAACACAAAATCACGGGTGAAAACGCCATGCTGGCGCGCCTAAGCCGCATTATCCGGCGCCCCACGACTCGCCTCGTTCCAACGGGCATCGGCGATGACTGTGCAGCCGTTCGAGCCGCCGGGCCGGGCCGTTTGCTGCTGCTGAAAACGGACGCCGTGGTCGAAAAACGCCATTTTCACCGGAGCGATCCGCCCCGGGCCGTGGGATGGAAGGCGGCGTGCCGCGCCGTCAGCGACATTGCAGCTTGCGGTGGACGCCCCGCCCACGCGTTGATAACCTGCGTGGTGCGGGAGGAACAGGCGGGCAACTGGCTGACGGAGCTGTATCGTGGCATTGAAAAAGCCGGAAAAAAATTCGGCTTTTATGTCGTTGGCGGCGAGCTGGCGCGCACCGACGGCCCGGCGGTTGTCAATGTCGCCATGACCGGCGAAGTCGAGGCAAAGCGTTTTGTTCGGCGTGACGGTGGACGTCCGGGAGACGCGCTTTTTGTCACGGGCATGCTCGGGGGCTCGTTGAAATCCGGGCGACATTTGCGTTTTCAACCGAGGTTGGAGGAGGCGCGCTGGCTGACACAGCGGTTTCGTATTCGCGCCATGATGGATTTGAGCGACGGTCTGGCGGCTGACCTGCCGCGTCTTGCGGCAGCCTGCAAAACGGGATTCGCCGTGGATGTCGAGTCCGTGCCACGTCATGCGGGGGCATCGCTTGAGGCCGCTTTGGGGGACGGGGAGGATTTTGAGCTGCTGTTTGCATTGAGCCCGGATGAGGCGCCCGCGCTTAAACGAGCCTGGAGGCGGCGGTTTGCGAGGTTGCGATTGACGCAGATCGGCTCCCTTGCGCCGCATGGTGTCGCAATCGGCCTGGGTTCGGCGAGCGGATATGATCATTTTGCATCATGAAAATTCAGGCTTTTATTTTTGATATCGGCAATGTGCTTTTGCGTCTCGATTACAGCCGCGCGCAGAGTCTTCTTTCGCAAGCAACGGCTTCGCACCGACGGGCCTTGGATGAGCTGGCAAAGAATTATGAAAGGGGATTGATGGACAGCTCCGCGTTTCTTCAGTCGCTCTCCGAAATTTTTGGCGGTCTGGTGAGTGATGAGCAACTACTCTCCTCCTGGCAGGACATTTTTGAGCCGAACAAACCCATGTGGGACGTTGTGGCGGCCCTGCATGGACGCTTTCCACTATATCTTCTCTCCAACACCAACGCGCTGCATCACGATTTCATTGTGAGTCGCTACGAGGTGTTTGAAAAATTTACCGACGGTGTGTTTTCCTATCGGGAAGGACTCCTTAAGCCGGAAGAGGAAATTTTTGAACGGGCCGTTCAGCGTTTTGGGGTGAATCCGGAAAACACCTGTTACATTGACGATTTGGCTCCCAATGTTGAAGCCGCGCGGGCGACGGGACTGCGAGGAATTCATTATCATTCGGACGCCCATGCCGAATTTCTCTCGGCGCTTCGCGATCTGGATGTGGAATGCCTTTGACTTGGCTGGTGACGGATTTACTTTTTACGAAGTGAAAGTGACATACGAGCAACTGGAGGAAATCTACAACAGGCCGTTTTTCGATCTGATTGAAGAATCGCATCGCATTCATAAAAAACACTGGCCGGGACGCGAGGTGCAACTTTGCACACTGCTGAACATCAAGACAGGGGCCTGCAGCGAGGATTGCGGCTATTGTTCCCAAAGCGCGCACCACAACACCGGATTGAAGCCGGAGCCACTTATGTCGGCGGAAGAGATTATGCCGCATGCCCAAGCCGCGCGTGACAACGGAGCGACGCGCTTTTGCATGGGCGCGGCATGGAAGGGTGTGCGCGAGGGGGATCGTCGTTTTGACTCCGTGCTCGAAAGCATTCGTGAAGTGAGCAAGCTCGGCATGGAGGTTTGCGTCACCCTGGGCCACTTGAACGACTCCGAGGCAAAAAAACTCAAGGAGGCCGGTGTCACGGCATACAATCACAACATTGACACCTCGCCGGAATATTATCCCGAGGTGGTGAGCACGCACACCTTTGATGACCGCCTTTCGACCATTGGGGCGGTTCAGCGGGCGGGCATGTCGGTTTGTTGCGGAGGTATCATTGGAATGGGCGAGACCCAGCGCGACCGCCTGCGCATGCTGGAAGTACTGGCCAATTTCGATCCGCCGCCGGAAAGCGTTCCCATCAACTGCCTCGTGCCCGTGGAAGGAACCCGGCTCGAATCGCGGGCCGAGCCGGTCAAAATTTTTGAACTGGTTCGCATCATCGCAACAGCACGCATTGTTTTGCCATTGTCAAAAATCCGCCTCTCCGCCGGACGCACCTCCCTGAGCAAGGAAGGGCAGGCCTTTTGCTTTTTCGCCGGCGCAAATTCGTTTTTCTACGGCGATAAGCTGCTGACAACGCCAAATCCGGATGAGAACGAGGACATGGAATTGCTGGCATCGCTTGATCTCCAGCCGTTGGAGCCATATTCGCCGGCGTCGGTGCCTGTAAGCTGACATGAAGCTGACCTATTACGGGCATTCCTGCTTTGACGTCGAAATTGACGGCCTGCACCTGCTCTTTGATCCTTTCATTACGCCCAATCCAAAGGCTGCGACGATTGATGCGAAGGCGATTCCCGCCGATTACATTTTCATTTCCCACGGGCATTTCGACCATGTGGCCGATGCGGCGGACATCGCCAAACGCACCGGAGCCACGGTTGTCGCCAACTTTGAAATTGCCGAATGGTTCGCCGGGCAGGGTGTTGAAAAATCACATTCGATGAATCTTGGTGGAAGTTGGAAATTCCCATTTGGCCGGGTGAAAATGACCAATGCCGTTCACTCCAGCGTGCTGCCCGACGGTACATACGGGGGAAATCCAGGTGGCTTTCTTGTGGAAACGGGAGACGGCAATTTTTATTATTCCGGTGACACGGCCCTGACGTCCGACATGAAATTGATCGCGAGCGAAGCGGCGTTGAAGTTTGCGGTTCTTTGCATCGGAGACAATTTCACCATGGGGCCCGCCGACGCCGCCCGCGCCGCCAATTTCCTCGATGCCCCGCAGGTAGTCGGCGTTCATTACGACACTTTTCCTCCGATTGAAATCAATCATGCCGCCGCTGTGCGCGAATTTGCGGATCGCACGGCGGTTCTGCATTTATTGAAAATCGGAGAGACAAGGGATTTTTAATCGTGTCGCCGAAGGGAGAATCACTCTTCGAGAATTCCGGCGGCGACGAGCCCTCCGCGCTCCGACCGGAACACCTCGCGACTGACGGGATATGTGGCCATCCGATACGTTTCCAAAAGCGCGGATGTTTCTTTCGCGGGAATCCCGCCCGCCAATCGGGGATAAAGGACGAGAAGTTGACGCTCGGGAATGACAACGTAAAAACCGGCACCCAGCAGAGGCTCGAAGTAGTCATAAAACGCGGGAGCGATGGTGATGCGTGGCAAAAGGGGATCGTCCGACGCCGTGATGACGACACTTTCAATGACGCGGTTCTTGTCGCGATGAATTTCCATTTTGACGGATTTAAGCCATTCGCCTCCCATTTTTTCGGCGATGATTTTCGCCCGCTGAAAATCGCTTCGGGCGGAGGAAAACTTCAATTCTCCGTAGCCGGAATCGCGCGCCGCCGCGAGAACGACACTGCGGGAGCCGCGAATGGATTCATACAAAGGGGGCTCGGGGAACGAGGGAACGACCGTCACCCGCCAGTCAAAGCCGTCTCCCGAACAAACAACAACGGTCAGCATGAAAAAAATTACAAAAGCACACTTGCTGTGGCGGCGTGGTCTGTTAGCGGTCATTTGCAATGATTACGTATCTTGAGGGAGTTCTCCGGGAGTCTTTACCCACCCAGGCGGTAATTGAAGTGCATGGCGTAGGCTACGAAGTTTTCATTCCGCTCTCCAGCTATGATCGTTTGCCGCCGCCCGGTCAAACGGTTCGTCTGTTGACTCATCTGGTTGTGCGGGAGGATGCGCACATTTTGTTCGGCTTCGCCTCCGCGGAAGAACGCGATCTGTTCCGACTGCTGGTCAATCGCGTCAGCGGCGTCGGCCCCAAACTGGCTCTCGCGGTGCTGAGCGGAATGGATGTCAGACGTTTCAAGGCCGCCGTGGTGGACTCCGATATTGCGGCGATCGCCAAAATCAGCGGACTTGGAAAAAAGACCGCCGAAAGAATTGTTCTCGAACTCAAGGACAAACTTGGCGTCGCGGCCGCATGGGAGGCGGCGGACGCGTCGCGGGAACCCGCCGCTGGAACACGCGCGGCGAATGATGCAATCCTGGCCCTCATTGCACTGGGATACAAACAGGCCGTCGCCGCCAAGGCGGTGCGCGAAGTTGCCAAGGGCGATGCGGCTGCGGGCACCGAGTTGATTGTGCGTGAAGCATTGAAACTGCTCCTATGAATGCAGCGGACTCCATGGAAAGCCGTGTGGCACGCGCGGAACGCATTCGCGCCGCACTCCCGGAAGGCGGGCTTTTTGCAGGGAAGGAATGGCGTGTCGCCGCCGAGCCGTTCGTTCTGGATGAAAATACGGCGGAGGAGCTGGAGAAACTCGGCTATCGCCTGCGCAAATTCATGGAGGCGGCCAACCTGCTTTACCGGCTGAGCGTTTCCGGCAAACGTCCGGCTTGGATTGCAAACTTGCTGGATCGTGGGAAACCGGACGCGCTCATCGCCCTTGCGCGAGCCAAGGCCCTGGCTTCGGAAATTCCGCGCATCATTCGTCCGGACATCATCCTTACCGAGGATGGGTTTGCGATTGCCGAGTTGGACAGCGTTCCGGGCGGCGTCGGCCTGACAGCGTGGCTCCAGGAGGTTTATACTGCGGAGGGATTTGATGTTTTGGGCGGGAAGGGGATGGACGAAGGATTCCGGGCGGTTGCGGGCGGAGGGGACATCGTTGTTTCCAAGGAAGCCTCGGATTACCGCCCCGAGATGGAATGGATGGCAGCTCGCATCGGCGCACGCGCGGTTGAGGCGGAGGCACTGCCGGATGATTTGCGCCCGCTTGTTTACCGATTTTTTGAATTGTTTGATTTGGGAAATATTCCGGACGCCATGAATTTGCTGCGTGATGCGGCAGATGGGCGACGCACGGTGACTCCGCCCCCCAAGCCCTGGCTGGAGGAAAAACTTCTTTTTGCGCTTTTTTGGCTGCGTCCATTGGCGGATTTCTGGCAACGGGAGCTTGGCGACAGGAACTTTGTCGCATTGCAAAAAGTCATTCCACGCACCTGGCTGATGGATCCGCAGCCCCTTCCACCATCGGGCGTTTATCCGGAATTGGAAATTCACAGTTGGGATGAACTGAAAAAGTTCAGTCAACGCGAACGTGGGCTGGTTTTAAAAATCAGCGGATTTTCCGAACTGGCCTGGGGATCCAAAAGTGTGCGAGTGGGTCAGGACATGTCGCACGAGGACTGGGGAAAGGCCGTGGACGATGCGTTGGGCGACTGGAATCAAAGACCGTGGATTTTGCAAAAATTTCACCATCCGCGCATGGTCGGCATGGATTACGAGGAAGGAGGAAGCATGATTTCCATGAAAGGACGCGTGCGGCTGTGTCCGTATTATTTTTGCGGCGATCGCAAAATTTCGCTGGGTGGAGTCCTGGCGACGATTTGTCCGGCCGACAAAAAGCTGCTGCACGGCATGAAGGACGCCGTATTGACGCCTGTGGCGGTTGAAAAAACCGACCACTGACACAACAAGCCCCCCGCTTTTTCATGATGTAAAATTTCATCAAGGTTTTGATTGGCGACTTCCCCATTTGTCGCTATCATGGTTCGCTATGAGTCAGCATAGCAGTCTCAAGGGGAAGGGAGCGATCAAGGCGAAGCGCAATGTGCTCAAACGCTTTGAACGGGTTGAGGTTTTAAAAAAGCGCGGACAGTTCCGGGACGATCAACGTGTGATCGGTCTGCCAAAAACAAAGCCGGACGAATGAGAATTCGCTCCGCATTTTGCGGAGTTTTCAGCGACCGCCTGCGGTTGCGTTGACCATCATCATGCGACTCAACCGCTATCTCGCCATGTGCGGAATGGGTTCCCGCCGTGCCTGCGAGCAAATCATACTCGACGGCGACGTTGTTCTCAATGGACGTCCGGTCAGCGACCTGTCCATCCGTGTGGAGTCCGGAGACAGCGTGCGTGTACGCGGGCGCGAAATGCGTCCCGCCGCAATTCGCTTCCTGGTTTTTCACAAACCCGCTGGCTGCCTGAGTTCGCGGGTTTCCCAGGGAGGCAAGCCCACGGTCTATGATTTTCTCCCCGACAATGCCGCAACGCTCGCCCATGTGGGGCGTTTGGACGCCGAAAGCGAAGGCCTTTTGCTGCTGACCAACGATGGCAAGCTGACGCAGGAACTCACACATCCCTCACGTCATGTGGAAAAAGAATACGAGGTGATTTTGGACAGGACGTTTGACGCACAGCATATTCCCCGGCTTCTCAAGGGCGTTTATCTGGAGGAGGGGAGGGCAAGGGCGGCGCACATTCACATCGAGGCGCCGAACAAACTGCGCGTTGTTCTCACCCAGGGAATCAACCGGCAGATTCGCCGCATGTTTGCCGCTCTGGGTTACAAAGTGAAGCGCCTCACGCGCGTGAGAATCGCCACCCTGCGGCTCGGGCGCCTGGCGCGCGGTGCCTGGCGCGAACTGACGGCAAAGGAAACCGCCGCACTTCGGGAATCGGCGGCATCACTGAAAACAAAATCCCGCCGAAAGTCGGCGCGTTGATTTTTCCGTCCGCATCATTATGATGCGGACATGATCAAGCGCATCACTTCCATTCCTGGCGGCCCTTCGGCCATCGGCCCCTATTCCCTCGCCGTCGCCGCCGAAGGGGCATTTTTATTCGTTTCTGGCATGACTCCCATGGATCCCGCGACAGGAAAAATGAGCGACGGCCCGATAGCCGAGCAAACACGGTTGACGCTTGGAAACATGCGCAAGGTCATTGAAGGCGCGGGTGCTTCCGTCGCCGATGTGGTCAGTTGCCGTATTTATCTGGCGCAATTGACAGAGAAAAACTTTGCGGAAATGAACAAGGTCTATGCGGAATTTTTCGGCGATCATGCTCCGGCGCGTGCGACTGTGGGCGCACAGCTCCTCAACATGGGCGTTGAGATTGAATGCGTCGTTCGTCTGCCGTCTGTCCAATTCAACCACGAGCCATTGAGTCACCTCGGGATCCATGGCGGCGATGATCCCGCGAATGTCATTTTTACCGGAACCCACCGCAAGCATGGCAGCGCTTGGGGAACCCGGAACAATCTCGATGTCTCCGGTTTTCTCATTAAGAGCCGTAACGGGGCGGGTAAGCGGGCCGTCCTTGATGTGCAAAAGCGGGGAGCGTGCGGCGAATCGGCGCATCATTTCCGGCGCCGAGTTTTCCCCGTAATTCGCGGCCCAATACGTGTCGAGTTCGAAGGAAACAGCCGGACACAGCTCCGCAAAAATCTCGTGCTTGATTCGCCCGTCGAGCTTCTCAAATTCCCACGCGTGATTGTGAATTGCCAAGGTCAGTCCCGCCGTCGCCAAAGCTGAATGTATTTTGGCCGCCCTGTCCGCAGTGCGCCGGATTGCCTCCCCATCCGCAAAATCCTGGGCACCCCAACCGGCCACCACAAAAGTCACTCCCAACTCGCCGGCTGCGTCCACCACCTCCGAAATATTGTCCTCCCGCACCCAGGGACTGTGCGTCGAGGAAACAACCATTCCCAAATCCTCCGTAAACTTTCGGAAATCGCGCGGTGTGAAATTAAAAAATCCGGCCGGCTCGACCCCCTTGTAACCCATCTCGGCCACGCGGCGCAAAACGGACGGAAAATCCTTCGCAGCCGCCTCACGAAGGGTGTAAAGCTGCAGGGAAATGGGCTTGGGTTGTTGGCTCATAATTGATTCTTTCTCTTTGGGTGAATTTTTGGCTGACTTGAAAAACCCAAGTTAATATTGAAAAACAGACTGCTTCAATTGACGTTTTCCATGATTTCTTGATGAAAACAAAGCGAAGTATTTCCCGTCATTTCGTAACGTCCCGCCTTTGTTTGGATCACGTTTCCCATTACAAGGCGCCTCCGGTCGCCGCCGTTTCACCGCACACCGTCGAGAGGCACATGCAACTGGTGGAAATTGTGATGGGAGGAACGGTTTGGTTTCGTTCCGGCAAAACGGATCTCAAGCTGGGCTGCGGCGCGCTGTTTTGGCACATCGCCGGTGAAAAAACGATTCACCGCACGGAACCCACTGCGCCCTATGAATGCCTCGCCCTGCGTTTTTTCGAATCACCAGGCGGTTGCCCGGAGCCACGCCCGCCACGGCTGACCGTCATCGCCGACCGTCACCGCACCCTTGAGTTGTGTGCTGAACTTTTACGCTCGTTTCATGATCCGTCCGTGGAGCGGCAGGCCTTGAGCCACTATGCGGAGGCGCGTTTGCTTTGGGAGGTACATCTGGGGCGCATGAGATCGTCCGAATCTCCGCCCGCTTCATTGGAAAAGGCGTGCGATTTGATTGAAAAACATTTTGGCCATGTCGGGCTTGGTGTTGCGGAGATTGCGCGGACGGCGGGAATCAGCGAACCCCATCTTCACTTCCTCTTTCAAAAATTTCTCAAAAAAACGCCGCATCAATTTTTGACGGATCGCCGAATGCGGGAGGCCAGGCTGCTGCTGTCCGGCTCCGCACAGGCCATCAAAAAAATTTCCGCGTCCTGCGGATTTCTCAACATCGAGACATTCTACCGCGTTTTTTCAAAACACACGGGTGTTACGCCGAATCGTTTCCGTCGAACACACGGTCATCCAATGATGTTTGCCAGGGCGGCGGATTAAGGCATTCCTTTTCGCAGCGGATCAAACGCGTGATCGGCGCCCTGTCGTTTGGCTTCAAGAACGATTTGCAAAAGGCGTCCGAGATCCCCCGAAGGCCAGCCCCTGTGCTCAAACCAACAAAGATATTCCGCCGGCAGATTGTAAAGCGGACGGCCTTGAAAGCGCCCAAACGGCATTGTCCATGTACGCAGCTTCTCCCAGTCGGCGGCGGCATCGCCCAATGCCGTGAACGCGCATTTTTCGTCGCGGCTCATCCCGCCTTGAGAACCTCAATGAAGGCCTCCTGCGGAATATTGACGCGGCCAATACTTTTCATCCGCTTCTTGCCCTCCTTTTGCTTTTCCAGAAGTTTGCGTTTGCGGGTGATGTCACCACCATAGCATTTGGCGGTGACATTTTTGCGCATGGCGCTGACGGATTCACGGGCGATGATTTTCCCGCCGATGGCGGCCTGGATGGCGACTTGAAACATCTGCTTGGGAATTACATCACGCAATTTTGCGGCCAAAAGACGTCCGCGCGCCTCGGCCTTGGTGCGGTGAACGATGGAGGAAAAGGCATCAACCGGCTCGCCATTGACGAGCATGTCGAGTTTTACGAGGCCGGCTTTGCGATAGCCATCCTGTTCATAATCCATCGAGCCGTAACCACGCGTGATGCTTTTAATTTTGTCATTAAAATCCACGAGGATTTCATTGAGGGGGATGATGGCGGTGAGCATGACGCGGCGCGAGTCGAGGGATTCGGTGTGTTCGACAAGGCCCCGGCGATCGAGAATGAGCTGCATCATGTCGCCAATGTTTTCATTGGGAACGAGGACAAAACATTTCACGACAGGCTCGCGGATTTCCTCAATGACGCTCGGGTCGGGCAGATGCGCGGGATTGTCCACCTCGATCAGCTCCCCATTGGTCCTGAGCACCTGATAAACCACGCTGGGATACGTGGCGATGATGTCCATGTTGTATTCCCGGCGCAGGCGCTCCTGGATGATTTCCATGTGGAGAAGCCCGAGAAATCCACAGCGAAAGCCGAAGCCGAGGGCGACGGAGGTTTCGGATTGAAAGACAAAGGCGGCGTCGTTGATCTGCAGCTTTTGCATGGCGGCCTTCAGATGTTCAAAGTCAGCAGTATTGATCGGATAAATCCCGCTGAAGACCATGGGGTGAATTTCCTGAAAGCCGGGGAGGGGATTCTTGGCCGGACGCGCGGCGTCGGTAAGAGTGTCACCGATTTTGATTTCCGCCGTGGTTTTGATGTTGGCGATAAAATAGCCAACGTCACCGGCGACGAGTTTGCGGCGCGCCGACATTCCAGGTGTAAAAACGCCGACATCCTTGATCTCGTAATTTTTCCCCGTGCTCATGAGCTTCACGGTTTCCCCCGGCGTCGCTTCGCCGGAAAAAATGCGCAGATAGCCGACGACGCCGCGATAGATGTCAAACACGGAATCAAAAACCAGGCCGCGCAAAATTTTGTCACCTTCGGGCGGAGGCGGAATTCGGCGGACAATCGCCTCAAGAATATCCTCAATGCCGACGCCTGATTTTGCGCTGGCCAGAACCGCCTCATCGGCGGGAATTGCCAGAATGTCCTCAAGCTGTTTTTTGACCGTCGGAATATCGGCGTTCGGCAGATCAATCTTGTTGATCACCGGAATGATGGTGAGGTTCTGTTTCAGCGCGAGGTGAACATTGGCCACGGTCTGCGCTTCCACTCCCTGGGCGGCGTCCACAATGAGCAGGGCGCCTTCGCAGGCGGCGAGACTGCGTGAAACTTCGTAGGCGAAATCCACATGGCCCGGCGTGTCGAGAAGATTCAGCTTGTAATCCTCTCCGTCCTGCGCCCGATAGGTCATCGTCACCGGATGAGCCTTGATCGTAATGCCACGCTCGCGTTCGAGATCCATGGAATCAAGCAGTTGATCCTGCTTTTCCCGCTCCGAAATTGTTCGTGTGCTCTCCAACAGGCGGTCGGAAAGCGTGGTTTTCCCATGGTCAATATGGGCGATAATGCAAAAATTGCGCGTGTTACGCATAGTGTTGAGTGGCTCACTATCTGTGAGTCGGGCTTGTCGGTCAAACTCTGCACGCAAATCCGAACTTTCTTTTCGCGGACTGAAAACGGGCACATCATGGCATCATGAATAGGAGTGGAATGCTGAAAGTCCTGTTTATGGCGGGCGTTGTGTTCATCGCTCTGGCTTTGCCAATCTCCCTCCTGGTGATCGGCGGTGGCAAAATGTGGAGGGAACGCAACGCATCACCGCCGTTGCCGGCGGAGGTTGCCGACTCACTGCGCGCATCGGCGGAACGGGCAGCCAATGCGGCGCTTCCCACTCCAACGCTTGGCAATGAAAGGCTGACGGTGGAATGCCCGCCGGAGCGGGTTGAAATTGAGGTGCGAAGAATTGTCAAACTGACGCGAAACGTCGGTGGTGCGGCCTCCCTGTGGAGGGATGCTTCCGCAACTCGGGTTCTCGCAAACATCCCCGAGTCCACCGAAGAAGCGTTTCGTCAAGCTGTCCGCGACGGCACCGAGGATCTTGCGGCAGCGGGATCTCCGATTCCCACGGTGATTGTGAATGTGTTGATACAAGCGCCCTCCGCAAAAGTGAAAGCCAACAATCCCCGACGTTGACATCCGCAAACAAATTGCGGGAAGGCGGAAGATTTTGAAGTTCGGATTGCCTCCGGCGGATTTTTATCATTGTCTCACCGGGCGGCGCCACAATCCATGACACAGCCACTTCCCGACAAACGCATTTACGATCGTGCAAAAAACATCGCCGATCTTTACCGGCTTGCGTCGGAGAATTATGCAGAGAGGCCGGCCATCGGGTGGCGGGAAAATTCCAAAGAAAATTTTAAAACCCAAACCTACCGGGAGCTTTTTGACGACGCCTGCGCGTTGGCGACGGCTCTTATTGAACTTGGTCTGGGGCAACGCGAGCATGTTGCGCTTCTTGCGGACAATCGTCGCGAATGGATGCTGTGCGATTGCGCGGTGTTGCTGTGCGGCTGCGCCGATGTTCCGAGGGCGGCGGATGTAACCGATCAGGAAATCACTTACATCGTCGGTCACAGCGATTCCACGATGGTCATTGTCGAGAACAACGCCGTATTGGAACGTGTTTTGGCCGCGCGGGATTATTTGCCGAAAGTCCGGCACATTATTTTAATGGAAGGCGAACCTCCCGCAGGCTCCGGGGTGCTGCGGCTCGGCGATTTATTGGATCGCGGGAAAATTCTCCGGGAGTCCGGAGATCGCACGGTGGAGGAGCGAACGGCGGACATTCGGGGCGATGATTATTTCACCCTTATTTACACATCCGGAACGACGGGCGAGCCCAAGGGCGTGGCGCTCACGCATGACAACATGCTTTCGCAGGTGCGCAACATTCCCTTCAATCTTTATCCCCACGACCGCGTGCTTTCGATCCTTCCCGTTTGGCACAGCTATGAACGCGTTTTTGAAATGGTTTCCGTCAGTCGCGGCGTTTGCACTTATTACACATCCGTCCGCTCGATTGCGGATGATTTGCAAAAGGTTCGTCCCACATTCATGGCTTCCGCGCCGCGACTATGGGAGGGCCTTTATGCGCGCATCCTGCAGAAGGCGCGTTCGGGAACCTTCATCCAGAGGTTTCTATTTCACACCGCCTATCATTGTTCGCGGGAATACCAGAGCGCGCGTTTTTTCCTCGCCGGGCAGCTTATGGATCTTCACGGACGCACCCGGCGCGAATCGCTGCGGCTGGCCCTGAAAAGTGTCGTCAGATTGGCCGTCTATGGAATTCCCTATGCCCTGCTTGACGGCCTTGTTCTCAAAAAACTGCGTGCGGTGGTCGGCGGAGAATT
This sequence comes from Verrucomicrobiota bacterium, assembly GCA_014584375.1. Classification (GTDB taxonomy): domain Bacteria; phylum Verrucomicrobiota; class Verrucomicrobiia; order Chthoniobacterales; family JACTMZ01; genus JACTMZ01. The sequence goes on from JACTMZ010000143.1 coordinate 15,204, forward strand.
TTGCGGAACAGTTTCCGGGGGAGGGGCTCTGCCGCCACATGTGGATGAATTTTTCAATTACATCGGCATTCCTGTTTTGGAAGGATACGGCATGACGGAAACCTCCCCCGTGCTGGCCGTGCGCACGTTTGAGCGGCGCATCATGGGAACCGTCGGCCCAATTTGGCCGGAAACCCAAATCCGCATTGTGGAGCCCGGTTCGGGCAAAATTTTATATCCCTCCAAATCATTGCGAAGCAAGGGGAGGGGCCTTAAGGGGGAAATCCATGCCAAGGGTCCGCAGGTCATGCACGGCTATTACAAAAATCCGGAAGCGACGCGGGCGGTGTTGCGGGACGGATGGATGAACACCGGGGATTTGGGAATGATGACATTCAACAATTGCCTGAAAATCCTCGGGCGCACCAAGGAAACGATTGTGTTGCTCAACGGCGAAAACGTGGAGCCTCAGCCGATTGAATCGCGCCTCTTGGAATCACGTTTTATCGAGCAGTGCATGGTGGTCGGGCAGGACGAAAAACATCTGGGTGCCCTCATTGTTCCCTGTCTTTCCGCACTTCAGCAACAGGGCTTTGTGGCTCCCACATTGGAAGCAGCCGTGGCGGATGAGGCGATTCAGCGGCTGATCGGCACCGAGGTGCGCCGTCTGGTCAGCCGCGAACAAGGATTTAAGCCGTTTGAAACAATTCAGGAATGGCGTTTCGTCACAAAGCCCTTTGAGGTTGGTGATGAATTGACCAGCACATTCAAACCCAAGCGGCATGTGATCACCGAGAAATACGAAAATTTGATCGGTGAAATTTACAAGCGCACACGCAGCCCCGGACGTTAACGGGGCGGCAGATGTTCGATGCAGAATTCCTCGCCGGAGGACGTCACGCGGAATTGCAGCTCAGGGTGCGTCAAGTCGGTGCGTCCACAGGAAGCGCATGTGTGCAAAGCCTCCTCCCAAGGCTCGTCGGCCCGACTTTTTCCTGTATTACCAGAAAGCCGACGAAGCCGATGAACATCCAAAAACTGCGGAGCGAAAAAAATGAGATAATTGATCATGGAAGCCGCCATGGCCATCTTGGCCGCCGTGGGAATGACAAGAAATTGCAGTAAAAAAAGCACCGCCAAGATCAAGGCAAGGTATTTGACCTTAATCCGCACAATAAAAAATAGAAAAATCTCGTAATCCGGCACAACCGTCGCAAAGGCAAAAAACAAAGACAGATTAAGAAAGGTGTTTGACGATCCGCCGCCGAAAAAGAATGCCGCAACGGTGCAGCCGAGCATTCCGGTCAGATAAAAAACATTCAGCTTGAGTGATCCCCAAAACTCCTCAAGAGCCACCGCCAGAAACCAGAGAAACAGAAGGGCGAAAACAGCCCAAAATCCCATCACTTCCGGAACAAAAATATAGGTGACCAAACGCCAAATTTGCCCGGACTTGATTTTCTCCGGATCAAGCATCAGGACATCCCTGTAAGCCGGTTCCAAACTGATAAGCACAAAAGTAAGTGCGTTCAGCAATACGACCGCCCGAAGCAAACCTGGTGTCCCAAGCCAGGGCAGACGCCGTTCCAGAAAACGCCAAAATCCGCCGTCCTGAACCGTCATCATTTGGATTCCTGCGTTTTTGACTGCCAGGGCCAGCGTCCGTTGATTTCCAATTCCAGCGAAAAACTCAAAAATGTTCGAATGACAACAATGGCCGCCAGAACCGCCATATTTTGCAGCGTCGGCTTCACGGCGACCGTGCGGATGATGTCGCCGGCCACCAAAAGCTCCAAACCCAACAAAATGGCGCGCCCAAGACGCCGCCGGTAAGCCGCATACCAATCCAAGCCGGGAGGCGGCGCCTGCGCCACGGCGCGAATCGTCGCTAGAATAATCCCAAGGACAATTACCACCACGCCAACAATGTCCACCACAGTCCCCACAATCTCCATGTACACGTTGAAATCAGCCGTCATTCCTCCACAGATTGCACATTCACCGTTAGCAGGACAAGACCACAGTGATTTTGCCCCGCAAATCCATGAAAAATCCTCGGAAAAATATGCCCAAGTTATTCACAATTCTGTAATTCCATGCCCACAAAAGAATAAAGTATAACTTAATACAATATATGTCATGTATAATTGCGGTGGGGAATTTTGGAACTTCGGAAAACTGGCAATGCGGTTATTCTCAAAGGATTGAACGCTGCGGGCTCGCCCCTGCTCGGATGGTCTCACAATTTCGAGAGTGACGAATTTTATGGGTTCCGCGCATGTTTCAACATTTGGCGGCTGTGCAAACCTGACGGTAAAGATCGGCCGTTGTTCGCGCAATGGCTTCCCAGCCAAAAATGCGCTCGACCCTTTTGCGCGCCGCTGTTGCCATGGCGGTCCGGCGGGCATCATTACGCATCAATTCATTGATGGCCTCCGCAAGATCCCGCGCAAATTTATCCGGATCGGTCGGCTCAAACGGAGCTGATTCCATTTGATTTACGGGCACAAGGAGGCCCGTTTCATCATGTTTGACGGCTTCGGGAATGCCGCCGACACGGCTTGCCACCACGGGAGTGCCGCAGGCCATGGCCTCCAGGTTAATGATTCCGAAAGGCTCGTATATGGAAGGACATACAAACAGAGCTGCCTGCGAATAAAGCGGAATAATCTCATTTTTGGGCAGCATCTCCTCAATCCAAATGATCCCCGGCCTCTGCGCTTGAGCTTCAAGGACGGCCTTGTGCATTTCCTCCGAAATTTCCGGTGTATCCGGCGCCCCGGCGCACAGTACCACTTGAAATCCCGAATCAAGATGCCGCAAGGCGCGCACAAGATGAATAATCCCCTTTTGCCGCGTAATACGTCCGACGAAAAGAATATAGGGCTGCGAAGGATCAATCCCATGCCGTTTTAGAACCGATTCATCAATCCTCTGACGGTATTCATTGAGGTCAATGCCATTGTAAATGACATGAATTCGATTTGGATCAATGGAAAAGTGTTCCAGCACATCCCTGCGGGTGGATTCGGACACAGCGATGACGGCATCCGCCATTTCAAGCGCCATGCGTTCGACCCACACGGAAAAGTCGTATCCGCCGCCAAGCTGTTCGCGTTTCCAAGGGCGCAAAGGTTCCAGGGAGTGGACGGTGAGCACAAGAGGCAGCGAATAATTGAGCTTCATCAAAATGCCGGCCAAATGTGTGTACCATGTATGTACATGGATGAGGTCGGCATTGGCGGCACCAGCGGCTGCAAAAGCCGCGTCCCTTTGCACCGAGGCAAAAACCGAATGAAGCGCCTTGGGGCAATCAAATCCCGAGGCATCAAAATCGAATCCGCGCACATTCAAATTTCCATTCTGGAAATGCTGATTTCCGAAACAACGCACTTCGATTTCCATGAAGCGTGCCAATTCCTGCGACAGATAATCCACATGCACACCGGCGCCTCCGTAAACATTTGGCGGGTATTCATTGGTCAGCAGCAGGGCCTTCATTTGCCAACTTTACCCTGTGTTTTGCAAATTGAGAAGGGATTGATCGGAGGTGTACTTGACACGTTCGTTTAGCATTTGGCCTCAATGAATCACCGCGAAGCATGTATCGCGCTCAATATGGTTCCCAAAATGGGACCCGTTCGCCTGCGCCGCCTGCTGGAAGCTTTCGGCTCCGCCGAACAAATCCTTTCGGCACGCGCGGAACAATTGACGCGCGTCAACGGCATCAGTCCGGCGATTGCGGAAAACATTGTGCATTGGGAAAAATATGGCGATCCGGATGCCGAACAGCGAAAGGCCGGGGATCTTGGGGCGCATATCATCACCGCCGAAGACGATGAATATCCCCCCGCCCTTCGGGAGATTCACGATCCGCCCATTGTTCTATATGTACGCGGACAAATTACGGAGCGAGACCGCAACGCCGTGGCGGTGGTGGGTTCGCGCCGGGCGGGGCATTATGCCCTTGAATGCGCCAAAAAACTCAGTTTTCAAATGGCTTATGCCGGACTGACCATCGTCAGCGGGCTGGCGCGCGGGATTGACACCGCCGCCCACAGTGGAGCCCTGGCGGCGAAGGGGCGCACCATTGCCGTGATCGGATCGGGCCTCGGACGGCTGTATCCGCCGGAAAACGCGGAACTGGCGGATCGCATTGCCGCATCCGGTGCCGTCGTTTCCGAATTTCCCGTGGAGACGGCGGCTGACCGTCAGACATTTCCCATTCGCAACCGCATTGTCACGGGATGTTCCTTTGGAACGCTTGTTGTCGAAGCCGGCGCGAACAGCGGGGCCCTGATCAGCGCCAACATGGCCGCCGAGCAGGGACGCACTCTTTATGCAGTGCCGGGACGCATTGATCATCCCGGCTGCCTTGGCTCCAACCGCCTCATTCAGCAGGGGGCCAAACTTATTGTGAGTGCCAGTGACATTCTGGACGACCTGCCCCTTTTATTTCCAAAAGAACCCGATCTCACCGTCCCCTCGCCCGCTGTGGAACTCGAGGGCGATCAGCTCAAAGTCTATGAAGCGCTCGGTGCGGACGAGACATCGTTGGATCAAATTATTGTCACAAGCGGATTGACAGCAGCCGCCGTGTCTTCCACGTTGCTCGCCCTCGAAATTCGCAGGCTGGTCAAACAACTCCCCGGCAAACGATTCGTTAAACTCGTCTAAATCATGTCCAAAACCCTCGTCATAGCGGAAAAGCCCAGCGTGGCACGGGACTTCGCCCAAGTCCTCGGAAAATTCAAAAAGGAAAAAGGCTTCTACGAAAGCGAGACCATGGTGATTTCCCACACCGTCGGGCACCTTTTGGAAATCGAGGAACCCGACAGTTTCAAAGTCGTCCGAGGCAAATGGAGCCTCGAAAACCTCCCGGTTCTCCCCGATCACTTTGACCTCGTCCCACGCGAGAAAAGTCAGGATCAACTCCGCGTTCTCAAAAAGCTCTTCATTCGCAAGGATATTTCAAAAATCATCAACGCCTGCGACGCCGGACGCGAGGGCGAACTGATTTTCCAATATGTCGCCCGGCATTTCAAAAACACAAAGCCCGTCCAACGGCTTTGGCTGCAATCCATGACGGCTTCCGCCATCCGCGAAGGCTTTGCCAATTTGCGTGAGGATGCCGAAATGGTTCCGCTTTCGGAGGCGGCGACATGCCGTTCAGAAAGCGACTGGCTGGTGGGCATCAACGGATCGCGCGCCATGACGGCGTTTTACAAGGAGCTTCTCGGCGGTTTTCAGGTAACGCCCGTCGGACGCGTTCAAACCCCCACCCTCGCCATTCTTGTCGAGCGTGAGGAAAAAATCCGCGAATTCAAACCGACCCCCTATTTTGAACTCCACGGCGTTTTCGACGTCGCCGCTGGCAGCTATCCCGGCAAATGGTTCGATGAAAATTTCAAAAAGAGTGATGACGAAAACGCCCGGGCCGAAAGAATTTGGGATCGAGCCAAGGCGGAGGCCATCAAAGCCAAATGTGAGGGGCGCACCGGAACGGTTCGCGAGGAGCGCAAGCCGTCAGCCCAGGCTGCGCCGCTGCTCTATGATTTGACCACCCTGCAGCGCGAGGCCAACAGCCGCTTTGGGTTCAGTGCCAAGCGCACCCTGCAAATTGCACAGGCGCTTTATGAGAAACACAAGGTGCTTACCTATCCGCGCACCGACTCCCGCTATCTTCCCAATGACAATCTTTCCGTCGTCAAAAAAGTTCTTTCCGCGCTGAACGAGCCCTCCCTGGCCGTTCACGCCCGCAAGGCTTTGGACAATGGATGGGTGAAAGCATCGCCTCGCGTCTTCAACAACGCGAAAGTCAGCGATCACCACGCCATCATCCCCACCGGCGCCGGAACGGAGAAACTCGATGAAGTCGAAATGAAACTTTACGACCTCGTCGCGCGCCGCTTTGTCGCTGTTTTTTTCCCTCCCGCAAAATTTGAAATAACCAGGCGCATCACAACCATTGAGGACGAAAAATTCAAAACCGAGGGAAAAATTCTTCGCGAGCCCGGCTGGCTGGAGGTGTATGGAAAATCGGCTGCCGCCGAAGATGAGGAAAATCTTGTTCCGGTGAAGGATGGCGAAAGCGCAAAGGCTGTGGAGATTGAGTTGAAGGAGCTTCTCACCAAGCCACCGGCGCGTTTTACCGAAGCCACCCTGCTCTCGGCCATGGAGGGGGCGGGAAAGCTTATTGATGATGAGGAGCTTCGTGAGGCCATGAGCGAGCGCGGCTTGGGAACACCGGCCACGCGCGCCTCGGTGATCGAAGGGCTCCTCATGCAGGAATACATTCGCCGTGAGGGACGCGATCTCGCCGCTTCCGCCAAGGGCATCAAACTCATCACCGCCCTGCGGGAACTCCAACTGGCCGTTCTCAGCTCGCCGGAACTCACCGGAGAATGGGAATACAAACTCAAGCAAATCGAAGCCGGAAAATTCAGCCGCGATGTTTTTATGCGGGAAATTCGCGATCTCGTGGCCGCCGTTATTAAAAAAATCAAGGAAGCCTCCGGCCACATCAATAGCGAAACCATGCGCGGAAACTTTCACGATCTCGACACCAAATGCCCCAAATGCGGCGCCACAGCCGGATTTAAGGAATCCTTCAAAGCCTATGACTGCAAGGCCGGATGCAAACTGGTCATTTGGAAAACCGTCAGCGGACGCGAACTGGAACCCGAGGAAGTCCGCTCGTTGTTGGAAGCCGGCTCCGTCGGTCCGCTCAAGGGATTCAAAAGCAAAATGGGCCGACCTTTTGAGGCGAAGCTTGCATTGAGTGAAGCCACCGAATGGAAAACCACCTTCGACTTTGGCGACGGAGGTCAGCGCAACAAAGAGCCGTTCAACAAGGAAACCGCAACCCTCATCGTCGAAAAATGCCCCGTCTGCTCCAACGGCGCCGTCTATGACGCCGGAACCGCCTACGCATGCGAACACGCGCTGACCGAGGAAAAAAAATGCTCCTTCCGCATGGGAAAAACCATTCTGCAACGCGAAATCTCAGCAAACGACATTCGCAAAATCGCCGCCGACGGCAAAACGGATCTCCTGACAAAATTCATCTCCAAAAAAGGCCGCCCCTTCAGCGCCTTTCTCGTGCTCGATAAAAAGACAGGAAAAGTCGGTTTTGAATTCGAGGAACGGAAATCGGCAGCCACAAAGAAGACAACGCCTCAACGCGCAAAACTTGCAAAATAAGGTATTTGCGTAAATGTGGACAAAAATGGCAAAAATTGATTTGCCTCCACCCTTCTATTCTCCTATGTTGTTGAGATTTAATCTCAATAAAACTTATGAGTCATATTGCATCCGATATTCCCGAGGAAAAAATTTTCGATGTCCGCACGATTTTTTCCGAACGTCATCAGCGGATTTTCGATCGTTTTGAATCGCTTGCCGAAGACGACTATTTTGTTCTCCGCAACGGGCACGATCCAATTCCGCTACGGCGCCAATTTGAGCAGCTTCTCCCGGGATGCTTCCGCTGGGAGTATTTGGAGCCGGGGCCGGATTTCTGTCAGGTCAAAATCACCAAGGTTCGCTCCGGACAGGCTGCGGCTCCGGTGAATGACTGTCGCTGTCAATAGCGTGCGCCCTCCTGTCACCCGCATGCCGGGACCACCGCCGCTGGAGTCGTTTTTTGCCCGCGTCACGGACGATCCGCTGCGCCACGCTTTTACGGGGCGCCGTCCGGTGATTCCCTGGGTCGCGCGCAGCCCTGTCGCGGAGGATGCGATGGAAGAGACTTGGGAGCGTATTGTCTCCACGCCGCGCACGGGCAAAACGACAGCCTACCTGCATGTTCCGTTTTGCTCCAATCACTGCCTTTTTTGCAATTTCTACCGCAACTCCTCCCGCCGCAACAATTCCGCTGACTACGCCGACCACGTCATTGCGGAGTTGGAACGCGAGGCCGCGACGCCGCTGGCGCGAAGTGCGCCGGTACACGCCGTGTATTTCGGCGGCGGAACACCCACGGATCTCGAGGCGACAGATCTTGCGCGCCTGATTCGCGCTGTCCGCGAACACCTGCCACTGGCGGGTGACTGCGAATTTACCGTGGAGGCGCGAGCCACCGGATTTGACGAGGCAAAAATTGAAGCCTGCATCGCAGCCGGTGCCGGACGCTTTTCCTTCGGCGTGCAAACTTTTGACACCGATGTACGGCGAAAGCTCGGACGCAAAATGACCGGGCCGGACGTGGCGGAGTTTGTTCGTAAAATGTGTGAACGCGGACATGCGACGATCGTTTGCGATTTGATTTATGGGCTCCCCGGGCAAACGAAGGAAAGTTGGAACAACGATCTCCAAACCGCGTTGAGTCTGGGATTGGACGGACTGGACATTTACTGCCTGACGCTGATTCCCGGCAGTCCGCTTGCAGCGGCGATTCAAAAGGGCTCAATCAAACCCGGTGCGGAAATTTCCGGTCAGGCCGAACTTTACGCCATGGGTGTCGAAACACTCGAAAATGCCGGCTGGCGTCAGCTCACCACGGCGCACTTCGCGCGCGAAACACGGGAACGCAACCTCTACAATCAACTCGTCAAAAGCGGCGCGTCCTGCCTCGCCTTTGGTTCGGGAGCCGGCGGCTCCGCAGCGGGCCACAGCTATCAAGTCACGCCGCTGCTCAACAATTACTACGCCGCATCGTCAGCCGGACGCAAACCGCTGCACCGTATTTCCGCCAACGATCCCGGACATGCCGCCAAGGGCGAAGTGACCGGAGGATTGGAAATCGGGCGCCTGAACCTCGCCGCCGTGGAAGAAGCCGGCGCCTCCGGATTTTCACAAGCGGCAGCGCCTTTGCTCGACCAATGGAAGGAAGCCGGCTTGCTTTGGAGAAACAATGGAACAGTCGGTCTTACGCAGGCCGGACGCTTCTGGCACACCAATCTTGTTTCCGCCCTCCACACGGTCATTGACTCCCATCGCGAGACTTCCGCGCTCCATGCCAAAAAATTTATGAAAACACCTGAACCACCCAACCCACAAGAAAAGGAAGCCATTCTGAAAACCCTGCGCGAGCAGCTTGCAAAAAATCCCGACGGCATTTTGGAAAAAATCGCCATGGAAAATCGCGTGACAACCCGCGATGTTGTCGCCTGCCTGCCAACAGAGCATGTCGTGACGGCGGACGGCTCGAAATTTGAAGAAATCATGGCGGAGCTTTCCACCTGGGGAAATATTCTTCTGATTGTTCACACGCCGGATGTCGTGATGGAGTGCGCCGCACCGCTACCCGCCGGAAAATTCGGACACGGATTTTTCAATCTTGGCCACGACAGCCCCATCCGCGGACACATCCGCGCCGAAAATTGCAAGGACATCTGCTTCGTCCATCGTCCGTTTATGAATATGGACACGTATTCCGTGCAGTTCTTCAACATGCGCGGCGGGGCGATGTTTAAAATTTTCGTTCGACGCGACGAGGAAAGTGACCTGCTTGACGCAGGGCAGATCGAAAAATTTGAAAAACTTCAGGCCCGCTATCGCACCGAGGCATGAGCGCATCCGGGATGATTTTGATTTTCGGTGCCTCCCGGGGAACGGGACTTGAAACAGTCCGGCTCGCTCGTGCGCAGGGATGGGAGGTTCACGCGTTTGTTCGCTCGACTTCATCCGCATTGGAGTCACTCGGCGTTCATCAACACACAGGGGACGCGCTGGACGCCGCTCGTGTGGCGGAAGTGTGCGCGAAATGTTCCCGCGCGGACGCAGTGATTTCAACAATGGGCGGCGGCCCCATCGGAGCCTCGTCGGATTTTGCGGGCGTGGCCAACGCCGTGGATGGCGCAAAGGCGGCAAAGATTGACCGCTTCCTGCTTGTCTCATCACTCGGCGCCGGAGAAAGCCGCCGCCACGCCTCGGAACGCCTTTTGCAGGCCATCGGTGAAATTCTTGAGGAAAAAACGCGCGGCGAAGAACATCTCCTCGCCTCCGGCCTGCGCAGCACCATCATCCGCCCGGGGCGATTGGTGGACGAGCCACAGCCCGGCGGCGGCGCATTGGTGGAAGATCCCGGCGTTCACGGCGACCTCGGACGCAGCGACCTTGCCGAACTTTTGATCGCTAGCATCAAGGCACCGCAAACCGAAAACCGGGTTTTCTCGGCCGTCGGGCGCAGTTTTTTGGATGCTGCTGCGCAGCCGGTAAAATTTTAAAACGAGAGACAAAAATCCAAGATTCCACCCCCGCACCGCGTCGCGATGCTTGCGAATTCCGCAGGTAAAGGCATAGTGTCGCCGGTCATGCTTTACCAATCTTTGCGGCAATTGTTTTACACGCTCATTCTCACCGCCGTGTTCGTCTGCGTCGGCTGCGGCACGACGGAGCCCCCCGCCCCGCCATCCGCCACCGCACCAACAACGGTCAAAACCTACGCATGCAAAGTCTGTGGATCAGTGACATCGAAACCCAATCGTCACGGACGGTGTCCTCAGCAAAAGGACGGCGGGCCGTGCCGTTGGAAGGAAATCCCGCGCACAAATTGATCCCCCTTGCCGGGCTCATTCATTCCACGTGTAGGCGTTCTCCTTGTGCTGGGTCAAATCAAGACCCACATGTTCATCCTGCTCATCCACCCGAAGTCCGACGAGCATATCCACAATTTTAAAAAGGATCACACTTCCGACAAAGGAAAAGATCGCCGGAATAAACGTCGCCTTGATTTGAATTAAAAATTGCTCGGAAGGCGGATGGGCAACCAGGGGATTTACAACGGCGGAGGCGAAAACGCCCGTCAACAACGCTCCGATGATTCCGCCAATTCCATGAATGCCGAAGGCGTCCAGCGTGTCATCGTAACCCAGTTTCGACTTCACCACGGTGACCATCAGCCAGCATAACACGGCGGAAACAATGCCGATCACAATGGCTGCCATCGGTGTCACAAAACCCGCCGCCGGAGTGATTGCAACCAATCCTGCCACCACCCCGGATATCATGCCAAGCGTGGTCGGCTTTTTGTGAAACAGCCAATCCATCAACGCCCAGGTTGCTCCCGCAGCCGCCGTGGCAACCTGTGTCGTCACCAACGCAATACCCGCCAGGGCGTTTGCTCCCAAGGCGGAGCCGCCATTGAATCCGAACCAACCGAACCACAACAAACCCGCACCCAAAATGGCCAGCGGAAGGTTGTGCGGAGGCGACAAATGATTCCGGCGCCTGCCCAGCATGAGTGCGGCTGCAAGCGCTGACATGCCGGCGCTAATGTGAACAACCGCACCTCCCGCAAAATCCAACGCTCCGTCCCTTCCAAGAAATCCGCCCCCCCACACCCAGTGGCAAATCGGAGAATAAATCAACAGCGACCAGAGAACGGTGAAAATGCAGAAAGCGGAAAATTTCATCCGCTCCGCATAAGCTCCGGCAGTCAAGGCAGGCGCAATGATTGCAAATTTCATTTGAAACGCCATGAACACGATGTGCGGGATGGTTGGCGCCAGTCCACTGGGCTTTTCCATGCCGCGCAAAAACAGGTAATCAAAACCGCCAATCAGACCACCCCTGTCGGTTCCAAAGGCCAACGTATATCCCACTGTCACCCAAAGAAGCGTGACAAGACACATGGCCATGAAGCACTGCATGAGGATCGAAAGGATGTTTTCACGGCGCACCAATCCTCCGTAAAAAAAGGCCAGCCCGGGCGTCATCAGCAACACAAAACTGGAACTGGCCAGCACCCATGCAGTGTCCCCGGTGTCATACACGGGCGCATGATTCGCCGCCGCAACCGTCGGCGTCGGCAAAACGGGCGCCTCCCCGGCATTTGTTTCCGCACGAAGGTGCGGAGTGAAGAAAATCATGACGGCGACAAGCACCAACAGCCCCCAAAAAAATATTCTGTTCATAACAATTTTAAAAATTTCGCAATCGGTTCAATGCCCTACAAGCCGTGCGTTGCAAACACGACTTGTGCGGTTTGCAACGCCGGAATTTTTGACATCGAAGTTCGTGTGGCTTTAAACAACGCCCTGATCGAGCATGGAATCTGCCACTTTGGTGAATCCGGCGATGTTGGCGCCGGCAACATAGTTGCCCGCAAGTCCGAATTTCTCGGATGTCTCGCGGCATGCCTTGTGGATGTTACGCATGATTTCCTGCAGGCGTCCGTCCACTTCCTCCCGCCCCCAGCGCAGGCGCATGGAGTTCTGCGACATTTCAAGACCCGAGGTTGCCACACCGCCGGCGTTGGCCGCCTTGCCCGGACCATAAAGAATCTTCGCCGCCAGAAAGAGATCCACCGCACCGGGTGTCGAAGGCATGTTGGCGCCTTCGGAAACCACCTTGCACCCATTGGCAAGAAGCGCCTTGGCGTCATTCTCAGCAACCTCATTCTGCGTGGCGGACGGAAAGGCCGCTTCACACGGAATGGACCACGGAAGCTCTCCCTTGCGATACTCCGCACCGAATTTGTCGGCATATTCGGAAATGCGTCCGCGTCGCACATTTTTCAACTGCATGACAAATTCAAGCTTTTCACGCGTCACGCCCTCCTTGTCATAAATCGTGCCATCCGAATCGGAAAAGCTCACCGGGATCGCACCGAGATCCAAAAGTTTTTCCGCCGTGTATTGGGCGACATTGCCTGAACCCGAAATCGTGCAGCGCATTCCCTCGAGCGTGCGCTCCTGCGTGGCAAGCATTTCCTGGGCAAAATAAACCGCACCGTAACCGGTCGCCTCCGGACGAATCAGCGATCCGCCCCAGTTGAGCCCCTTGCCCGTAAGGACACCGCTAAACTCATTGCAGAGCCGCTTGTATTGACCGTAAAGAAATCCGATCTCCCGCCCCCCCACGCCAATGTCGCCGGCAGGGACATCGGTGTTTGGCCCAATGTGGCGAAAAAGTTCGGACATGAAGCTCTGACAAAACCGCATGACTTCGGCATCGGATTTTCCCTTCGGATCAAAGTCCGATCCGCCCTTGCCGCCGCCCATCGGCAGCGAGGTGAGTGAGTTTTTGAAAACCTGCTCAAAGCCGAGGAATTTGAGAATGCCGAGATTCACGCTCGGGTGAAAACGCAGCCCTCCCTTATAAGGCCCGATGGCACTGCTGAATTGAATGCGAAAACCACGATTGACCTGAATCCGTCCGGAATCATCCGTCCACGGCACGCGAAAAATAATCTGCCGTTCGGGTTCCACAATGCGCCGCAAAATGCCGCCCTCGGCATACTGCGGACACTGCTCAAGCACCGGTCCGAGCGACTCCAACACTTCATGCACCGCCTGCAGAAATTCCGATTCCCCCGCATTGCGTTTCGTCACGGTATTGAGCACTTCGTTGATAAGGGTGGATGATTTTTGCATGGTCTGTGTGTGTCTGTTGTTGTTGACCGCTTTCCGCCGCTGGCGGTGGGTCAATGTGTGTCCCGACGATCGCGCGTGCTAAATAGCACCGCTGATTTTGACTGACTATATAAAAATGGTTTTTGTCAAAATTTTATTATTTTTCATGGAAAATGTTGCGCTTGCGTTTTCGAGGGGTTGGCGGCGAAAATTGCACTCCGAACGGTGCGCATTTTTTCAAGCCATACAATTCGGAATCTTTCTCAGGGCGACAAGGCGACCGTTTTACCTCCCCGTTTCAGCCCCTCCCTCTCACTGCGAATCCGGCGCAATCACCCTTTCCGCCCTCCATCACATAAACACATCCATCACACCACATGCCAAAACGCGAAGACATCCATAAAGTTCTAATCATCGGATCGGGTCCCATCATCATCGGCCAAGCCTGCGAGTTTGACTACTCCGGCACCCAGGCCTGCAAGGCCTTGCGAGCCCAAGGTTATCAGATCGTGCTGGCAAACTCCAATCCGGCCACAATCATGACCGATCCTGAAACGGCGGATGTCACCTACATCGAGCCGCTCACCGTTCCTTCGCTCACCGAAATCATCGCCAAGGAACGTCCGGATGCTCTGCTCCCCAATCTTGGCGGACAAACAGCGCTCAATTTGTCATCACAACTGGCCAAGGCGGGCGTTCTTGAGAAATACAATGTTCGCATCATTGGCACGGAGGCGGATGCGATTGAGAAGGGTGAGGATCGCATTATTTTTAAGGAAACGATGAATCGCCTGGGCATTGAAATGCCCAAAAGCAAGCCGGCTTACAGCGTGCAGGAAGCTGAGGCCATTGCGGCGGAGCTGGGTTATCCCGTCGTCCTGCGCCCCGCTTATACGATGGGCGGAACCGGAGGCGGCTTGGTTTACAATGTGGAGGAACTGCGCACTGTCACCGCCCGCGGCATTTCCGCCAGCATGGTCGGACAGGTTCTCGTCGAGGAGTCGGTGCTCGGATGGGAGGAATTGGAGCTGGAAGTCGTGCGCGACGCCAAAGGTCAATTGATCACCGTTTGCTTTATTGAAAACGTGGACGCGATGGGTGTTCACACGGGCGACTCTTACTGCGTCGCCCCCATGCTGACCATTTCGCCCGAACTCCAGGCAAGGCTGCAGGACTACGCCTACCGCATCGTTGACGCCATCGGTGTCATCGGCGGCACCAACACGCAGTTCGCCCACGATCCCAAAACAGGACGGGTTGTGATCATTGAAATCAATCCACGCACCTCCCGCTCCTCCGCCCTCGCCTCCAAGGCCACCGGCTTCCCCATCGCACTGGTCTCCGGAAAACTTGCAGCCGGACTCACCCTTGATGAAATTCCCTATTGGCGCGACGGAACCCTCGAAAAATACACGCCATCCGGCGATTATGTCGTTGTCAAATTTGCCCGTTGGGCATTTGAGAAATTCCCGGGTTCCGAAGACAAACTCGGCACTCAAATGCGCGCTGTCGGCGAAGTAATGAGCATCGGAAAGACCTACAAGGAGGCATTTCAAAAGGCCATTCGTTCGCTGGAAAACGGACGTCATGGACTGGGTTTTGCCAAGGACTACAATAGCAGGTCGCTGCCGGAATTGATGGATCTCCTCGGCGAACCCTCCAGCGAACGCCAGTGGATCATGTATGAAGCCCTGCGCAAGGGCGCCACAGTTGCGGATCTGCACGCGAAGACTCACATCAAAGCCTGGTTCATCGAGCAAATGAAGGAACTCGTCGAACTGGAGGAGGAGGTTCTCAAGCACAAGGGCGGACCGCTTCCGGATGAGCTGCTCATTCGCGCAAAAAAGGACGGATTTTCCGACAAATATCTCGCCAAAATTCTCGATGTTCCGGAGGCATCCCTCCGCGCGCAACGCATCAAAGCCGGACTTCTGGAAAGTTGGGACGCCCTGCCGGTCAGCGGAGTCAGTGACGCCGCCGCCTATTATTACTCCACCTACAATTGCCCGGACAAAGTTGCAGCGTCATCGCGCAAGAAAATCATGGTTCTCGGCGGCGGACCGAACCGCATTGGTCAGGGTATCGAATTTGACTACTGTTGCGTTCATTGCGCCCTCGCCCTTCGCGAGGCCGGCTATGAGACCATCATGGTCAACTGCAACCCCGAGACGGTTTCCACCGATTACGACACTTCCGACCGCCTCTACTTTGAGCCGCTCACCGTCGAGGATGTGCTGAGCATTTACGAAAAGGAAAAGCCCGAGGGGATTGTGGTGCAATTCGGCGGACAAACCCCGCTCAACATTGCCCGGGAACTCGAAGCGTCCGGCGTCAAAATTCTCGGCACCTCCCCGGACGTAATTGACCTTGCGGAGGATCGCGACCGTTTCCGCAAAATGATGGACAAAATGGGCATTCCCATGCCGGAATCCGGAATGGCGAGCACCTTTGAGGAAGCTCGCGAGATTGCAGGGCGCATTGGTTACCCGGTCATGGTGCGTCCTTCGTTTGTCCTTGGCGGACGTGGGATGGAGGTGGTTCACGACGAAGACATGCTTCGCCGCTATGTGGCGGCTGCCACCGATGTGACGCCGGAGCGTCCGATCCTTATTGACCGCTTTCTGGAAAACGCCATTGAGGCGGAAGCGGATGCCCTGGCCGACGGAACAGACGCCTTTGTTCCCGCCGTCATGGAACACACGGAGCTCGCGGGTGTTCATTCCGGTGATTCCGCCTGCGCCATACCGCCGGTGACGCTTTCGGACAAACACATAGCGACCATTGAGGAATACACCCTGCGGATCAGCCGCGAACTTGGTGTCTGCGGCGTCATGAACATTCAATACGCCGTCAGCGGCGACGAGGTTTATGTATTGGAGGCCAACCCGCGTGCTTCACGCACCGTTCCGCTTGTGAGCAAGGTTTGCAATATTCCGCTGGCGCGCATCGCGACACGACTGATGCTGGGAGAGAAGCTCAAGGACATGAATCTTCAGCGTAAAAAAATTCCGCACACCGGGGTCAAGGAGGTCGTGCTGCCCTTCAACATGTTTCCCGAGGTGGATCCCGTACTGGGGCCCGAAATGCGCTCCACCGGCGAGGTTCTCGGCATGGCGCCATCCTTTGGACTCGCCTATTTCAAAGCTCAGGCGGCCGCCGGAGCCGCCCTTCCGCTCACCGGAACCGTGTTTATCTCCGTCACCGACCGGGACAAACCGGCCATTCACGAGGTTGCAAAGCAGTTTGCCGATCTCGGGTTTAAAATTCGCGCCACCGAAGGCACCTGTACGTTCCTGCGCTCCAAGGGAATTCCCTGCGAAATCAGCTTCAAGTACCACGAAGGTCAGCGCCCGAACATCGCCGATGAAATTGTCAACGGAGAGATTGCCCTCGTCATCAACACCCCGTCGGGAAAATCCAGTGCCTTCGATGACACCTACATTCGAAAGCTGGCCATCAAGCACAAGATTCCCTACATCACAACCCCTGCGGCCGCCCGCGCATCGGCTCTGGGCATCGCCGCCGCCCGGGAAGGCAAACCCGATGTCAAATCCCTGCAAAGCTATCACAAGGACATCGGCTGAACCCCGCCGACGCCCCGCCGTGGGAATCATGAACTCATTTGTAAAAAGTCACCCGTCTCTTGCGGCGATCGGTGTCGCATCATCCAACATCACGGATGATGCAACCCGCAAGATGCTGGACACGACTATTGAGATTGCACGGCTTGCGGGAATTTATTTTGGCGCGGTCGCTGTCATTTTCATTGTTTTAATGTTCATCGGGCGACTGCTGAAACGGCGGTTAAGCCTCCCCTTTGGCTGGAGATTCCGCATTCTTTGCCTGTCCCTGGCCTTGTATTTGCCGACTCTCTCCCCGTTTGTTTCCATTCCCGGGCGGCGCCATCTCGGCGCACTGGTCATCATTACGGCGGCTTTTGCCCTGAATCGCCTGATACGTCATTACCTCTTCGATGTACGGAGGAAAAACGGAGAGGGCGCACAAGTTCCGAAGCTTTTCGGAGACATCGTTTCTGCCACCGTCATTATCGGAACCATTTTCGCCGTATTGCAGATTGCCTATGGCGTCAAAGTTCCGGGTCTTTTGGCCGGGGCGGGCATCATTGGTCTGGTTCTCGGCCTTGCGCTGCAGGACACGCTTGGAAATATTTTCAGCGGATTCGCGATTTATTTCGGAGGTCAGTTCAAGGCGGGGGACTGGCTGCTTGTTGACGGACGTCATGCAAAAATCGAGGAAATCAACTGGCGTTCCACGCGTCTGCGAACGGATGACGGCATTCGTCTCGACATTCCCAACAATGCCATCACAAAGCAGACCGTCGTCAACTTCACCTCTCCAACGGGCTCTCACGGGATGCGCATGGAAATCGGCTTGGACTATGACTCACCGCCCGGCTTGGTAAAAACCGTCCTGCTCGAATCCGCGTTGGATTGTCCGTATGTTTTACGTGATCCCGAGCCGGATGTCTTCGTAAAGCGCCTGGGCGACTGGAGCGTCCTTTACGAACTTCGCTACTGGCTTAAAGACCATGGACATTATGAAATCGCCAACAGTCAAATTAACGCGATTTTGTGGCATTCCCTCAAACGCAATGGCATTCAAATTCCTCCGCCGGTCCGCCCGCAACCACAGCCCGACCACGTTGATTCGTCCGCCGAAAGTTTCATCCGCGATGCGTTAAAACACTCGCTGCTGGCGAACGTTCTTCCCGAAGCGGCGTTGGATGGCATTGCTGAACGCAGCCGCATTGTTCATTTTAGTGAGGGGGAAACCATCATCCGTCGCGGGACGGATTCCGACGCCATGTTTATCCTCATTCAAGGTCACGCCGAGGTGCAGATGGAGTTGAAAAACATGCCCGCACAGCCGATTTGCCTGGAGCCGGGTGCGTGCATCGGCGAAATCCCCCTGCTCGCCGGAGAACCCCACGGCACCTCCATCCGTGCCGCAGAGGACTGCACGGCCGTGGAAATTCCGCGTTCCGCCCTCGCGCCCGCCCTCACCGCCAACCCGACCTCCCTCGAAAAACTCAGCGAACTTTTGACCCGCAAAAAAATGGAACGCGAAGGCACGGACGCCATGGGCAAAACCATGGGAAACGAGTCCACCGAAAAAAATTACAAAGCCGGTTTTCTGAAAAAACTTCGTTCACTTTTCAAAGTCTGACAGCCTTGCCAGAGGCGCTTTGTCATTGCCACAGCCGCGTCCCTGCGTTTGTTTGTCATAGACGACATCTTCCCAAACACACATGCCACTTTTCGTCACCAAGGATGGGCAGACCTTCGGCCCCTATGAGCCGGAGGAGATTGCCATTTTTCTCGGAACCGGCGACTTTCAGCCGGAAGACTATTGCTGGCAGGAGGGTTGGGACACATGGCGCGCCATTTCATCCGTTCTGCCCTCAAAACCCCTCCCCGCCGCGCCCAGCGTCGCCACATCCACCCCGCCGCCGTCCACACCGCCAATACCTCGTCAAAAGGGCCAGATTCCAGACGACATCGAAATCATTGGAACATTGAAGCTGCCGGATGACCGCACCGTAACCTGCCGCGTGGAGGGGGAAATCATTTGTCCGTCCACCGTAACAATCGCCCTCGAAGCCAAGGTCAAGGCTCGCATCAAAGCCCGCGCCGTCATTATTTACGGCTCCGTGGAAGGCGAAATTCACGCGGAAAATCGTGCGGTTTTAAAAAGTTCATCCACGTTGGTCGGCGACATTCATGCTTCCCGCGTTCTGGTGGAGGAAGGCGCGTCATTCAGCGGCAAATCCCATGTAAATTC
This sequence comes from Verrucomicrobiota bacterium, assembly GCA_014584375.1. GTDB lineage: Bacteria > Verrucomicrobiota > Verrucomicrobiia > Chthoniobacterales > JACTMZ01 > JACTMZ01. The sequence continues at coordinate 34,283 of JACTMZ010000143.1, forward strand.
CAAAGCCGTGCTGCCAGCCTCCTCCAAGCCGCGCCCAGCTTCCGCCGCTCCCAAAAGAAACACATCCCAAGGATCCGCACGCCGCTCGTGATCACGCGCAGGCCCTGCGCATTGACGTTGATTTAGACAGAGGCGGATCGAACGAACGGCAGCGGCGGCTCCTCGCGCTTGCTCAACGCCCGGCGCATTTTCAACAGGGCGATATTCTGCAATTGACGAATACGCTCGCGCGTGACTCCGAATTTGCGTCCGACTTCCTCCAAAGTACGTTCGCGTCCGCCTCCCAGGCCGAAACGAAACGCGATAATCCGGCGCTCACGCGCATCCAGCGTGTCCAACAATCCCCCAACCTCCTCCCGCATATCCTTGTCGCGCAGCATTTCAAAAGGATCCTCCGCATGCTCATCCTTCACCAAATTTCCAAACGGCGTCTCATCATCACCATTGATGCGGGCGTCCAACGAGGCCGGGCGAATTCCCACGCTTTTCAAATGCGTGACTTTGGATAACGGCAGCCCCAACTCATCCGCCAGTTCCAGATCCGTCGGCTCGCGCCCCAGCTCCTCCGTCATGCGTGCAGAAGCGCGGCGAATCTTGCTGATTTTGTCCACCAAATGAACGGGCAGGCGAATGGTTTTGCTCTGATTGGCAAGCGCCCGCTTGATGGATTGCTTGATCCACCACGAGGCGTAGGTGCTGAGCTTGCCTCCTTTTTTCGGGTCAAACCGCTCCACGGCCTTGATAAGGCCGATATTGCCTTCGGAAATCAAATCCGACAGCGGCAGACCGTAGTTGCCAAAATCATGGGCAATTTTGACCACCAGGCGCAAATTGGCTTCGATCATTTTTCGACGGGCCCGTTTGTCGCCCCGCTTGATCCCAGCCGCCAGCTTGACCTCCTCCGCAGGCGTCAAAAGCGGCACGCGGCCAATTTCGCGCAGGTAAAGCCCAAGATTGGTATCGGGAGAGTTCATAAAATTATTCCTCAAATGTTTTTGCTCTATCTCTATTCGACCATGCAGACAAACAGACGTTCAATATAACCCCACCACCACAACCCCATTCCTTCCTCTTGTTTCGGGTGGCCTCACCGCGCATTCTCGCTTAACAAGGACAAGACCAATGCTTACCAAAATTTTTTCAGCAGCACTTTGCGGTGCCGATGCCATGGAGGTTGAGATTGAAGTCAATGAAGGCTCCGGCGATCCCAAGGTTGTTTTGGTCGGACTCCCCGACACTGCCGTCAAGGAAAGCAAGGATCGCGTCACCACGGCGATCACCAACAGCGGGTATCGCTGGCCGCGTGGAAGAACCACGATCAATCTCGCTCCGGCTGACATTAAAAAGGAGGGCCCCAGTTTCGATCTTCCCATTGCGCTGGGTATGCTCGCCATCGTACACGGACGCGATTTGCCACGGCTGTCCGACTGCTGCATCACAGGCGAACTGGCGCTGACCGGCGCCATCCGCCCTGTCAAAGGCGTTCTGCCCATGGCATTGGAGGCGCGCCGCCGCAAAAAGCAAATGCTGATCGTTCCCGAGGAAAACGCACGCGAGGCCTCGGTCGTTCAAGGACTGTCGGTTTACGGCGTCAAAAACCTGCGCGAGTGCTTTGAGTTTTTGGACGGACAGCGTCAAATTCCCGCTGCGGTTTCCGACTTGAACGCAGTGTTTCACGACAATCAGGTCTTTGAGGTGGATTTTGCCGACGTGAAAGGTCAGGCGGGAGTCAAGCGGGCGTTTGAGGTGGCGGTGGCCGGCGGGCACAATCTGCTTGTCCTTGGCGCGCCGGGCGCCGGCAAAAGCATGCTGGCCAAACGAATTCCCACCATCATGCCGCCCATGACTTTGGAGGAGGCCATTGAAACAACGAAAATTCACAGCGTTTGCGGACTGCTTTCGGAAGGCCGCAATTTTGTGGCTGTACGCCCGTTTCGCTCCCCGCATCACACAATTTCCGACGCAGGTTTGCTGGGCGGTTCATCCAATCCCGTTCCCGGCGAGGTCAGTCTCGCCCACCATGGCGTGCTCTTTCTTGACGAATTACCGGAATTCAAGCGCTCAACACTCGAAGTTCTTCGCCAGCCCCTTGAAGATGCCAGCGTCACGATTTCCCGCGCGTCCGGAAGTGTCACCTTCCCTGCGGACATCATGCTTGTGGCGGCCATGAATCCCTGTCCTTGCGGATTTTTTGGGCACCCCAAACGGGACTGTCACTGCTCACAAACGCAGATTGAGCGTTATCGTCAGCGAATTTCCGGCCCTCTTTTGGATCGCATTGACATCCATGTGGAGGCCCCACCCGTGGAATACGATCAACTGACCTCCACCCTTCCCTCCGAATCCTCTGCAACAGTGCGCGAACGGGTGAAGCATGTCCGATCCGTGCAGGCGGCGCGTTTTCAGAATTCCCTCTCCCCCGCTCTCAATGCCCGAATGCAACCAAGGCACATGCGCAAATTCTGCGTCATTTCCGCTTCCTGTCACAGCCTGCTCAAACACGCCATGGAGGATCTGCATTTGAGCGCACGCGCCCATGATCGCATCCTGAAAGTCGCCCGCACCATCGCCGATATGGACGGAGCTGAGAACATCGGGGAAAACCACCTTCTCGAAGCCCTCCAATACCGCAGCCTCGACCGCTCGCTCTGGATGTAAATCCGGCTTTTTATTGAAATTAAAATCGCGCCGAAACACAAAACACGCGCTCCTGTCATCGGAAAAACGTCATTTTTGCCTTGCGGGACAAATTAGTAAGTGCGAGCTTACTTATTAATGTCACGGCCGATAGTATATGCCAGCGCTGACATTCTTCGCGTGGCGGCACGTGTTTTTTTGGAGGACGGCCAGAAGGCGAGCACTCTGAAAATCGCGAATTTGGCCGGTGTTTCGGAAGCTGTTCTTTTCAAGCGATTCAAAACAAAGGATGCGCTTTTTGAGGCGGCGATGAGCATGGAGCTTGGTGTGGACGACTGGGGGCAGCAGCTTCTCACCCGGGTGGGAAGCCGAAGTCTGGAAGTCAATCTCACCGAAGCCCTTTCCGCCCTTCTCGAACGACTCCAGACAATCCTTCCCAAAATCATGATGCTGCGCGCGGCGGGAAAATATGCTGGTCCGAGACGGATGCTAAAAGACGCCCCGCCCCTGCGTGCCGCCCGGGTGATTCGCGATTATCTGGCGCGTGAACAGCGGCGGGGACGCCTGAACACACGTCATCCCCTCATGCACGCACACCAAATGGTCGGCGGCATTTCCCATTATGTCAGCATTGCCGAAATGAGCGGAATCTCTCCGGGAAACGCCCGGGAATATGTAAAGCTGCTGGTTGACTCCCAACTCGCCGCCATGCGTCCGTCGGCAAAACCCCGACGCGTCGCCGTCGCCATCGCTTTGCTTTTCTTCGGCACAGCCGCCGTTTCCTCTGCTGAAACCGTGACGTGGACGCAATGCGTGCAGGAAGCCGCGCTCAACAATCCCGGCATTGCGGCGGCGGTGAAGGAAGTCGAGCGAACAGACGCCGCGCGCAAAGGCGCCTACAGCACGTTTATTCCGCAAGTGAGCCTTTCGGCGGGATTCAGCCGGGCCAAGCAGGAACAAATGATCAACACCTCCACGGGAGTGATGGAGGCGACGACATTTGGCGATCCGGGATTTTGGTCGAATTATGCGGACAGTTACAGCGCACAACTGCAGGTGCAGCAAACGGTTTTTGACGGATTTGCCACGCGTGGAAAAGTGACCAAAGCCCGGGCGGAAACCAGTGTGGCGATGGCAAAGCTTCTCACGCAAAAGGCGGGGGCCAGCTTTGAATTGAAAAGCGCCTTCGCCCAGTTGCTTTACGCGCAAACGTTGATCGGCGTTTTGCGCGACATCACCGAGCAGCGGGAACGCAATTGCCGCATGGTCGAGTTGAAATACGAAAACGGACGGGAAAATCGCGGTGCCGTTCTCATGAGCAGGGCACTGTTGAGCCAGGCTCGCTTGGAAAGCAAGCAGGCGGTCCGGCTTCTTGAAGTTTCCCGCATTCAACTGGCAACCGTCATGGGACGTAATTCCTACTCTCCCTTCGAGGCAAAGGGGTCGCTGGTGACATCCGTTCCGATGAAATCGCCGGATTACCGCAAGCTTGCCCTGAAAACGCCGGCGGCATTTCAGCAGGCGGCTGTTGCGGATGCTGCAAAAGCCGGCATCACGGTGGCGCAAAGCGATTTTTATCCGCAGATCAGCCTCACCGCCAATTTGGGAGCCCGGAGCACAACCGGATTTGATCAGCAGCCGAACACCTGGGCCATTGGCGCAACGGGAAACTGGGCGATTTTCGACGGAACACAAACGTACTTCAACGTTCGCACCGCCCGATTGGCCCACGAGGCGTCCTTGACCACCCTGCGTCAGACGCATGATGACACAGCGCGCACCCTTGCGGAAAATTACAACGCCCTACTGGATGCGATTGATCAAATTGCCGTCGGAGCGGAACTTTATGCCGCCTCCTCCCTTCGCACGCAAATTGTAGAAGCGCAATACCGCAACGGATTGGCTTCGTTTCAGGAATTCGATCAAATTACCAACGACAAAATCACCCGACAGAAACGAGACCTGCTCAACCGCCGCGACGCCGTTTTGGCTGAAGCCCGCTGGGAACAGTCCCTCGGCGTCGGCGCCATTCCATGAAAAAATTCATCCTTTTAATTCTCTTCGTCGCAGCCGCCGCGCTTGTGTGGGCATGGTACAATGAATATCCGCCGTTTGCAGCAGCTCCGGCTCCGACGATTGGAGAAGAAGAAATTGTCACAGTGCGCCGTGGCGACATTTCTCTGGAAGTCCTTTCCAGCGCCGTCATCACTCCCGAAAATAAATTGGAAATCAAACCTCCCCTCGCCGGACGCGCCGAAACGGTGCTGGTGGACATCGGCCAGCACGTCAAACGCGGACAGACCCTGGCCATGATGAGCTCCACCGAACGGGCCGCCCTGCTTGACGCGGCGCGGGCCAAGGGAAAAAAGGAAGCGGCGTTTTGGGAGGAAATTTACAAGCCCGCCCCGCTGGTCGCCCCGCTTGACGGCGTCATTATTTCACGAAGTCTGATCCCCGGCCAGGTCATCACCACGAGCGATGTGGCCTTCATCATGTCCGACCACCTCATCGCCCAGGCCAGCATGGATGAAACGGATCTCGCCAAGGTCTATCTGGGGCAGCCGGCCACGGTCATTTTGGACAGCTATCCCAAGCAACCCATCACCGGTGAAGTATTAAAAATCGCCTACAATGGAGTGACGACGAACAATGTGACGACTTATCCGGTGTATGTGAGCATGAAGGAAGTTCCGGAGTTTGCCCGCAGCGGAATGACGGCCAGCACGGGCTTTTTGGTAAAAGTGAGCAAGCAAACGCTGCTGCTGCCAACAGACGCGGTGACCTCCAGCAACACGGTGCTGCTTCCTCCTGCGGCACCAGGAGAGTCTCCTGTGGCGAAAAAAGTCGTCACTGGACTGTCTGACGGCAAGGACATTGAAATTAAAAAGGGGCTTTCCGAAGGCGACCGGGTTCTGCGCACCGCCTATCGTCTTCCGGAGCAAAAAAGTCAGGAGGGCTTTTCCCTCCTTCCCCGCCCCAAGCAAAAACGGGACACGCCCCCTTCGCAATTACCATCCCGATCCCATTGAATGCGGTTTCATGATCGAGATTGAGCATATTGACAAAATCTACCGCATGGGCCGCATGGAAGTGCAGGCCCTGCGGGATGTGTCACTGCGCATCGAGCCCGGGGAATTTGTCGCCATCACCGGACAATCCGGGTCGGGAAAATCCACCCTGCTGCACATTCTGGGGCTTCTCGATCGTCCAACAAACGGACGCTTTCACTTCGCCGGACGCGATGTTTCTACGCTCAACGACAGTCAACTGGCCGCCCTTCGTTCCGGCGAAATCGGATTTGTTTTTCAACAATTTCATCTCCTGCGCCGCACCAGCGCCCTGGATAACGTCAATCTTCCCCTGGTTTACGGTGGAATTCGCGACAGACATCGCGGGCTTGAGTTGTTGAAACGGGTGGATCTTGCGGAGCGCGCCCAGCATCGCCCAAACGAACTTTCCGGCGGTCAGCAACAGCGTGTGGCCATCGCGCGCGCCCTCATTCGCCAGCCCCGCCTGCTTCTCGCCGACGAACCCACGGGCAACCTCGATTCCGCAAGCGGACGCGAAATCATGTCCCTCTTCCATCAACTCAACGCCGAGGGAATCACCGTCATCCTCGTCACCCACGAGCCGTCCGTGGCGGAAGCAGCCCGGCGGCAAATTCGCGTGGCGGATGGATGTATTGCCCGGGACGAAACCGCCGGGACATCGGTGACTGTTCCGGCCCTGCCACAGCCTACCGCAAAGGCTGGGCGGCGTCCGGGCCTTTTTCGCCGCATCGGTTCCTATTTCACACAGGCGTGGCGCGCCCTTCTGCTGAACAAAATGCGCACGCTTCTCTCCGCGCTGGGAATCATCATCGGCGTGGGTGCCGTGATCGGTATGCTTTCACTCGGAACAGGGGCGCAGAATTCCATCACCAATCAGCTCTCCAGCATGGGCGCGAACCGTCTGTCCATTCGCCCGGATGCACAAAGTATCGCCGGCGTGCGGCAGGCCATCGGTGGAATCAGCCGCATGACACAGGAACAAGCCGAGGAAATTCTTGAAAAAGTTCCGCTGGTCAAAGCCACGGCGGCCAACATTTCCACTCGCGGGCAGGTGGTCTGGGGCAATTCCAATGTCAACACCCAACTCCTGGGCACAACACCGGGATACGAGGAAATTTTTGACGTTACGCCCATAGTCGGACGTTTTTTTACGGAGAATGAAAATCAACGCCGTGAACGGGTCGCCCTTGTCGGACGCACCGTGGCGCAAAATCTTTTTGGCGGCGACATCAATCCCGTCGGCGAAGTCGTCAAAATCAATTCCGTTCCCTTCCGCGTCATCGGCCTCCTCAAACCACGAGGAGAACAGGGCTATTGGGATGCGGACGACATTGTGATCATTCCCCTGCAAACCGCCATGTATCGCATGACCGGACGGCGTTTTGTCGAATCCATTGATGTCGCTGTCGCCGAAAGTACGATGGTGGACACGGCTCAGGAACAAATTTTCCGACTTTTTGCCCACTGGCCGAAGATTCCGGGGGTCGTCGGAGCCGGCTATCGAATCGCCAACTTTGCCTCAATGCAGGAGGCGTTCACATCCATTTTCCGCAGCATTTCCATCCTTCTGGCCACCGTGGCGGCCATTTCGCTCGTTGTCGGCGGCATCGGGGTGATGAATATCATGCTGGTCTCGGTGACCGAGCGAACGCGCGAGATTGGATTGCGCAAGGCTCTCGGGGCCAACAACAGCGACATCCTCGCGCAATTTCTCATTGAAGCGGTGACACTCTGCCTCGGCGGTGGTGCCATCGGACTCGGGCTCGGTGCGACACTCACCTTCGTCGGGGCACTTGTGACAGGATGGTCGCTGAGCGTCACAACCGGCTCGGTCATTCTGGCCGTTGGATTCTCCGTTGCCGTCGGATTGATCTTCGGTATCTGGCCCGCGCGAAAAGCCTCCCTGCTCGATCCGATTGAGGCGCTCCGGCATGAATAATTCATTTCATCGCCTCGCCTTCATGCTGCGCGCGCTGCGCCACCGAAATTACCGGCTTTTTTTCATCGGCCAAATCATTTCGTTGTGCGGTTCATGGATAACCAACATCGCCACCGGCTGGCTTGTTTTCCGCCTCACCGGATCGCCGTGGATGCTCGGTGTGGTGACGTTTTGCGGACAGATTCCGGTCTTCATTCTCGCTCCCTTCACCGGATTGCTGGTGGATCGCATGGACAAACGGCGAGGGCTGGTGCTCACACAAACTTTTTCCATGCTGCAATCCTTTGCGCTGGCGGCACTCGTTTTCAGCGGATTCGCCTCCGTGACGGCCATCGCCGCGCTGAGTGTTGTTCAGGGAATCATCATCGCTTTCGACATTCCCCTGCGCCAATCCTTCCTCGTGGACATGGTCGAGGATCGAGCCGACCTCGGCAACGCCATCGCCTTGAATTCCTCCATGTTCAACGCCGCGCGCCTCGTGGGGCCATCCATCGGTGCCGTCATCATCGCCGCCGTTGGGGAAGCATGGTGCTTTTTCATTGATGGCGTCAGTTTTATCGGCGTCATCGCTTCCTTTCTGATGATGAAAGTCCATGTTCCCAGCAGGGATCTTTTGCACAGCAACATGCTTGAGGAATTACGCGACGGATGGCTGCTTGTATCCGGACCGGGGCCGATTCGACGCATCACTCTGCTGCTGGCCGCAGTCAGTCTCCTGGGTGCCCCCTATCTGAGCCTGCTTCCCGTTTTTGCGGGTGATATTTTGCACGGCAATGCCAAAACCCTCGGCGTCCTCATGAGTTCCGCCGGAGCAGGAGCATTGCTGGGTGCGGCATGGATGGCGGGACGACGCAGCGTCCTGGGCCTGGTAAAAATTATTCCCATCACCGTCGCCATCTTCGGGCTCAGCGTCGCGGGATTTGCGTTTTCCCGCACCATCTGGCTTTCGTCGGCCTTCCTCTTCTCCGCCGGATTCTGTCTGATGATCCACGCCACAGCGAGCAACACGATCCTGCAAACCATAACGGATGACGACAAACGCGGACGCGTGATGGCCTTTTATATGATGGCCTTTGTTGGCGTGGCTCCGTTTGGAAGCCTTCTGGTTGGCAAACTCTCGGAGCGTATCGGACCCGGTCCGGCCGTTGGCCTCGGAGGCTTTTTCTGCCTTGTCGCCGCCATCGTATTTTTCTTCGGATTGCGCCGACTCAAAGCCGCCATACGTCCAATTTATCTGCGCATGGGAATTCTGCCACCGGCGCCCGAAGCGGCGGGAGGCGTTGTGGAAACACGTTGCTGACGAACAAACATTGCGGCTTTCCCCGCCGCCTCCCCTTTCCTACTCTGCGAACGTGATTAAGCTGATCATTCGACGCATTCCCTCGTTGATCTTCGTGCTGTTCTGCGTGATCACGCTGACCTTTTTTCTTGTTCGTCTTGCGCCCGGCGGCCCCTTTGATCGCGAACGAAAAATCCCGCCGGCCATAGAGAAAAAATTACTGGAAAAGTACAAGCTTGATGGCTCGCTGTGGACGCAATTTTCCGGATACATCGCTGATGTGGCACGCGGCGATCTGCGTCTTTCGACAAAATATCGCAATCGCAGCGT
>JACTMZ010000115.1 GCA_014584375.1 Verrucomicrobiota bacterium
ACGACGATCCCTCAGGGCAACAAACAGATGTCAAAAATTAAAACCTCTGCCTCACATTTTCATGCTCTTGCGTGCCCTCAACACAACCCAATCGTAGAAAAAAGAATTCTGTCATTTTTTAGGGTGGCCGTCGGGTTGGACGATGTCCTGATTGGGAAAGTTTCTGGTCAAGCGGCTTTGTCTGTCGGATGATTGCCTCATGCAGCAGCTTATCGAGGGGATTCACCGGTTTCAGAACGAGGTTTTCGGGGGGTATCAGGAATTATTTCAGCATCTTTCCACGGAAGGTCAGAATCCTCACACGCTGTTTATTACGTGCTCTGATTCCCGAGTTCTTGCCGAGTTGATCACGCACAGCAAGCCGGGCGACCTTTTTGTTGTAAAAAATGTCGGCAACATTGTTCCGCCCGCAGGCGTGGAGGGTGCGACCAATTCAACGGCGGCAGCGGTGGAGTATGCGGTGACGGCGCTCAATGTGGAGGACATCGTCGTGTGTGGTCATTCCCAATGCGGTGCGATGCGCGCCCTGCTTGGCCCCCGGGAGGAGATGGATTCGATGCCCCACCTTGCCGAGTGGCTGGAGATTGCGGCTCCCGTGCGTGAGGTGATTGCGAGGCATTACGGACATCTCCCGGGTGAGGAGGAGCGTGTGAATGCCGCGGCGCAGGAGAATTGCCTGCACGCCCTGGAGGGTTTGCAGAGTTATCCGGCGGTGCGGGAGCGTTTGGCGGCGGGAACCTTGAGGCTTCACGCTTGGTTTTACAAAATTGCCACAGGGCAGCTTTATGCCTATCGCCCCGAGGCGCGGCAATACGAACCGCTTGACGGACGCACCGCACACGCCGCCCTGGAGCCGCGCTGACGGAACAGGGAAACCGCTGGCTCTGTTTGTAATTTGAGAAAATGGTTCCACACCCTTTTCGCTCAAATTTCGAGCCTCAGCCTTTGCTTGCAACAAATGCTGACCTTTTTGGATTATTCGAATGCCAAAATTTACAACGGGGTGCCGTTAATAAATGTAGAGCGTACCCTTCAGCCACTTTATAAAATCCTTTGTGGGCTTAAAATCAGGGCCGACATCCACGTTTTTATATCTCATCGCACTTCCTCCCACTATCAGCGACAGCACCCTGTCATCCACAGCCCCGGTGCGCTCATCCACAATCGTATCTTCATGCTCTTTCATGCCCAAAATATAAGCCAATGTTAAAAAATTACAACTTTGTAATTATTTGACGGCGCGGGTTCGGCATTGGAGTTCTTGATTGACGCGTTCGAGGGCGTCCATCCAATCGGGGGATTTCAAATTCGGGTGTTGCGCCAATATGGGCTTGGGTTTGTTTGCTTGTGCAGGGTATGAATGGAGTGGTCATGAAAAAACTTCGATCACTTGTTTTAAGAACCGACAACAGCGTTGCTTCATTCCTCATACGCGTTTCCCTCGGCGCCGTTTTTTTCCCTCATGGCGCGCAGAAAGTTCTCGGATGGTTTGGGGGGCATGGTTTGTTTGCCACGTATGGGGCATTCACCGAAAAAATGGGAATTCCAGCCGTCTTTGCCGTGCTGGCCATTGCAGCGGAGTTTTTGGGTTCCCTCGGACTCCTTTTTGGGTTTTGCACACGCATTGCCGCGTTTGGAATCGCCTCGGTAATGGCCGTGGCCATGACCCTGCATTATCACAACGGCTTTTTCATGAACTGGTCGGGGAAACAGGCGGGCGAAGGCATTGAATACCACCTTCTCGCCTTCGCCATGGCGGTTTATCTCGTCATTCGCGGCGGCGGTGCGCTGTCCCTTGATGGCGTCATCAAAAAATAATAAAATTCTGACATCATGGCAAAAATCCTTGTCCTTTATTATTCCACCTACGGTCACGTGGAAACCATGGCTGGCGCCATTGCCGAGGGTGCGCGCGCGGTGGACGGTGTCGAAGTCTTCGTGAAGCGTGTTCCGGAAACCCTGTCTCCCGAGGCGGCGGAGAAGATGGGTGCCCGGCTCGATCAACCCGCGCCCGTGGCGAATCCGAAGGAACTCGGCGATTACGATGCGATTATTTTTGGAACGCCGACGCGGTTTGGAAACATGGCCGCGCAAATGCGCAGTTTTCTGGATCAGACCGGAGGCCTTTGGGTTCAGGGCGGATTGGTGGGCAAGGTCGGGAGCGTTTTTGCCAGCACCGGCACCGGCGGCGGCAACGAAAGCACCATTATGAGCTTCGTCAACACCCTCATGCACCATGGCATGATTTACGTCGGGTTGCCTTATGCCTGCCCGACGCTTGCGGAGATTGATGAAGTCAAGGGCGGATCGCCTTGGGGAGCCGCTACCATCGCCGGGTCGGATGGTTCCCGTCAGCCCAGTAAAAAAGAACTCGAGCAAGCCCGGTTTCAAGGTCGTCATGTGGCAGAAATCGCCAAAAAACTGGCCGCCGCCTGAGTTTACGGCGCGGATTTTTACTCCAGGTGTCTTTTGTCAAAAGAGGCGCATTTCAGGGCTGCAATTTTTTTAACTTTTTTTGCTTGCTTCCTGCCATAAAAGTCCGAGTTTTGTCCTACACCCCTGATTCTCCATGAAAAAGTTTCTCCTCTTCGGCGCCTTGGCTGCAATGGGCGTTGTCACCGCGCAAGCGCAGCTTTATTGGAATACGAACGGCGCAAGCAATGCCTTCACCAGCGCCAACTGGAGCGCATCTCCTTCGGGGCCGTTTACGACGGCGTGGAGCGCCAGCAGTGATGTAATTTTTGACGCGGCTTCGACAGCGGGATTTTCCACCACAACCGTGGGTGATATTACGGTGAACGCCGACACGACGATCAATGCGAACAGCACCCTTTCCTCCAAGTCCGGCGGCAGCACGGTTACGGTTGCTGACGGGGTGGTGCTGACATGGACGACGCAGGCTCGCACCGCTACAGGTGCCAATAATATTTGGACGAAAAATGGTGCTGGAACTTGGAATATTGGGGCTCCGGGAGGTTCCGACGCCGGTGTCGGGTCGTCTTTCACCCTCAATGCGGGAACCGTCATTGTCACCGGTCAGCGCGCCTTTGGAGGGCCGAACTCCGTATTGACGATCAATGGCGGCCTTATTCAATCAAGCACCGGCGTCGCATTTGCCAATTCCAACGTTGTCATAGGCGGGAACTTCGGATTTTCGGGAACAGGCAACGACACCTACAGCGGGGCTGTCAGCCTGGGTTCCTCCACGCGCACCATCACAAATACCTCGACCGGATCGCGGACATTGGGCGGCGTCATTTCCGGATCTTCAGCCAGCACAGGTCTCACCTTGGCGGGCAGCGGCACCACCACTTTGGCTGGCGCGAACACCTACACCGGCGACACCACGGTGACCGGGGGGCGGATGAATTTGGCGGATAATGCGGAGCTTCGTTTTGACATCGGCTCCAACGGCGTCAACAACCAGCTCATCAACAGCGGCGGAACGATCAATCTGGAAGGGGACTTTGTGTTTGATTTGACCGGAGCGGGAACGATTGTCGGCAATTCGTGGACGATCACTTCGGGAACCATCGGCTACGCCGGCAGCTTTTTCGTGAAGAGTACGCTGGGGGTGTTTAATGACCTGGGTTCAAACTTGTGGGGACGCCATGAAAATGGCGTGGATTATCAATTTTCCGAGTCCACCGGCGTTCTCAGCGTTGTTCCGGAACCCGCCGCCATTGTTCTGCTGGCGGCGTCCGGCCTTGGTTTCGGCGGCTATGTTGTGCGTCGCCGCCGTCGGAGTCGCTGATGCGATAAAACTGTACGCTGGAAACTCTCCCGCAGCGGGCTACCATGACGCCCGCTCATGAAATCGCAGACTCAGGAAAAAAATCACCCGAAGGATCGTCCGTCCTCCCGTTCAGCAGACGCTGAGGAATTGCGCGAGTTTGCGGAATTGGTGCAGGACGCGCATGGGTATGAATGGATCGCTTTTGCTGACGCCCGCTGCGTGGATGAATTTTTCACCGTCTTTTTCAAACTTTATGACGACGCCCGGGAAATTGGCGGCGCACGTCTGGCGGCGATCGGTGCGGTTGCGGCGGATCGGCTGCGCGCGCATCATTATCATGTGGATCTGACATCCCGTGATGCGGCGGCGTTGTCGAAGGATTTTCGCGGAGAGCAAAATGTCGAAAATGTGAAAATTCTGCTGGTGCGTCCGAAAAATTGGGCCGGAACGACCGGTGCGGAGCTTACAAAAATGGGTGCCATTGTGGATGAAGCCCTGGTGCCTTCCTGCTGACATGACTTCCCCGAAACCATTGACAGGCCTGGTCACCGTGATGGTTCCCGTTTTTAACGAGGTCGAGGCCATCGGTCCGCTTTACGAGGCGACGAAGCGGGTGATGGATGATCTCGGACGCCCGTGGGAAATAATTTTTGTCAATGATGGCAGCACCGACGGCTCCGATCGCAAGCTCGATGAAATCGCGGCGTCCGCCACGAACGTGCGGGTGTTGCATTTTCGCCGCAACTTCGGTCAGACCGCCGCGATGATGGCCGGCTTCGATCACGCGCGGGGCGAGGTGATCATTCCCATGGACGGCGATTTCCAAAATGATCCGTCCGACATCCCGCGCATGTTGGAAAAAATCAACGAGGGGTATGATGTGGTCAGCGGCTGGCGAAAGGATCGTCAGGACAATGCCCTGCAGCGCAATCTTCCCAGCATCATGGCCAACCGGCTTATTTCCCGTGTTTCCGGCGTGGCGTTGCATGACTTCGGTTGTTCGCTCAAGGCCTATCGGGCGGAGGTGATCAAAGGCGTGCGCCTTTACGGCGAAATGCACCGCTTTCTTCCGATTTACGCGAAATGGCATGGCGCGCGCATTACCGAAATTCCGGTCAATCATCACGCCCGCAAAACCGGATCGTCGAAATACGGATTGGAGCGCGTCATCAAGGTCATTTTTGATCTCCTCACCGTCAAGTTCATGGACAAATTCATGCTCAAACCGATGTACCTTTTCGGTTTTTGGGGCATGTTGTTTTTCTTTGCGTCGCTGGTTTTTGTCATTTGGACCTTTTACATGCGGACGCAGGGATATTTTTTCACGCAGACGCCGTTGCCGATGATGGCGGTGTTTTCCTTTATGACCGGCATTATTTGCGGGCTTATGGGGTTGTTGGCCGAAATGATCACGCGGACATTTTACGAGGCGCAGAACAAGCCGACTTATATTTTGCGCTCGCCGCGCGATTCCGGCTGACGGAGATTTTTGTCCCTCCTGCGGTGAGAAATGTGGTTGAGCCGCCGCATTGAGGCGTTAACTTTGCCGGAATGTGCGGCATCGCGGGATTTGTCGGGGAGGGGGACGGCGGCATTTTGCGTCGCATGACCGATCGGCTTGCGCATCGCGGGCCGGATGCGGAGGGATTTTGGAGCGGGGACGGCGTGCATCTCGGGCATCGCAGGCTGAGCATTTTGGACATTGAGGGCGGCGCGCAGCCGATGTGGAGCGCCGATGGTGCGCTGGGCGTTGTTTTCAACGGCGAGATTTACAATTTCGCGGAACTGCGGACTGATTTGGAAAAATGCGGGGAGGTTTTTCGCACGGATCACTCCGACACCGAGGTGCTGCTTGCGGCCTACCGTCATTGGGGCGCCGAAATGGTTCACCGCCTCAATGGCATGTGGGCCTTCGTCATTTTCGACCGCACCCAAAAAAAATTGTTCGCCAGCCGCGACCGGTTCGGAAAAAAGCCTTTTTATTATCATCATGCTCCGGCGCGCGGGCTGTTTGTTTTTGCGTCGGAACTGACGGCCCTGATCGAGCATCCGGGCGTGCCCCGGAGCCTTTCCGCGACGGCGGTGCGAAAGTTTTTTGCCTATGGTTATGTTCCGGCGCCGATGGCCATGACCGATGGTGCCCGCAAATTGCCCGGCGGGCATTCCCTGACGCTTGATTTGGCGACGGGTGAGCTGCGCGTGTGGCGTTATTGGGAATACCAGCCGGAGCCGACCGAGGTTCATTCGCTCGATGCCCGGTGCGAGGAATTGCGCTCGCTGCTGGCGACGGCGGTGCGGCGGCGGATGGTGTCCGATGTGCCGCTGGGGGTTTTTCTGAGCGGGGGGATTGATTCCTCGTTGATTGCGGCATTGGCGGCCAAAGAGGTTGCGTCCGGGGAACTGCGAACATTCAGCATTGGTTTTGATGAGCCGACCTATGATGAACGGCCTTTTGCGGATCGTGTGGCGCGGTTGATTGGTTCGCGTCATTGCGTCGAAACGCTGGGCATGGATGCCGCGAGGGATCTGTTGCCGGAGATTTTGGGGAACTTGGACGAGCCCAACGGCGACAGCTCCCTGCTGCCCACATGGCTGCTTTGCAAATTCACCCGGCGCGAAGTGACTGTCGCCTTGGGCGGTGACGGCGGCGACGAGTTGTTTGCGGGCTATGAGCCGTTTCGCGCCTTGCGCATGGCGAAATTCTACCGCCGCCTTGTTCCGCGTTCGTTGCATCCGGCCATTGTCGCCCTGGTGGATCGCACGCCGGTCTCACATCGCTATCTCAGCGCGGACTTCGCCCTTAAACGTTTTGTGCGCGGGGCGTCGCAGCCCAATCCCCTGTGGATTCCAACCTGGATGGCAGGCATGGAACTGCGTGATTGGCGCGAATGCTTCGGCGGCAATGAAAGTCCGGAGGAAATTTTCAGTGAAGCCGTCGAGGCGTGGGACGGCATTCACAGCGACGATCCGGTGGACAAGGCAACGGGATTTTTTATCCGGCTCTACATGCAGGACAGCGTTCTTGCCAAGGTGGATCGCGCCAGCATGATGCACGGTCTCGAGGTGCGCGCTCCCTTTCTGGATCCGGATGTGGTGGAATTTGCGCGCCG
>JACTMZ010000025.1 GCA_014584375.1 Verrucomicrobiota bacterium
ATCCCGAAGCCGCTCCGGGCCCGCATGATGCCGCGCCTTTCTTTAGGAAATTTCAAGAACTGACCAGGGGCTGAATCTCATAGAGTTCCTTGATCATTTGGCATCATTCCCTGTGTGACAGTTGTCCTCCGGAGTGAAAGGGCAATCACGATGAACGGCAGGGAGCATGATTTTCTTCGCCACCTCCCCTCCCCGCGTTTCAAAAAAGCCGTTATTTATCCGAAGGCACCACAATGCCGCGCAGGATGATGTTTTGGCAGAAAATGAACACCAACAAGGTTGGGATCGCCGTGAGAATCAGTGAGGCATAAACGACCGGCGGATCAACCAAGGCGCGCAGTTGATAAATATACACCATGATGGTCCACATTTTCGGATCAGGCGCCAGGATCAGAGCATAGAAAAACGTACCGTAGGCCGCTGTAAAAGCGCCCAGGGCGATGACAGCCAGGATTGGTTTGGAAAGGTTCATTCCGATTTGCCAGAACATGGTCCACTCGCTGGCGCCATCCAACTCCGCCGCCTCGTAAAGTTCCTTGGGCAGACTGTCAAAAAATCCCTTGAGCAAAAAAATGGAAAATCCGCTCGCAAGTCCCGGCAGCACCAAGGCACCAAAGGTGTTTAGAAGGTGAAACTCCTTCAATTGAAGAAAGACCGGAATCATGGTCACCTCCGCAGGAAAGGCAATGGTGGCCAGACAGAAAAGAAGAATATGATATGTGCGCCGCAGCTTGAAACGAGACAATGCGTAAGCTGCCAGCGGATTGACAAACAGCGCCCCCGCCACACACAGGATTACCAAAATGAACGTATTGATGATGGCGTGTCCGTATAAAAGTATTTCATCGGTCACCCGCTGGTAGTTCATGACAATGAACCGCCACTTCCAAATGTTCTCATTCTGCCCGAAGGACTGCCAATCCACGGCTGCCTGGGGAATCAGTGCATTGACCACTCCATGCTTGGCCGCCGCCCATTCGGCGAACTGGGTGTCGAGACTCCTCACCCGCAAATCCTCCGGCTGCGCACGCGTGCGAATAAATTCCTCCCGGCTGATTCCCAGGGCCTCTTTGGAAGCGCGAGCGGATTCAGTCAGCTCAACAAAGTCCGGACATAAAATCCGTCCGACAAAGGCAAACCAGTCGTCTCGGGCCACATCCGGAACCTGCGCTCCAAAAGGCACCTCCCGATACGAGGCAAATGATGTGCCATGCTTCGCGTTAAAGGCGGCGATATCCTGCCCGTACAGCATGGGCAGATAGACCGCCCGGTAGTAGCCGCTAACGTTCAAGGGAATCAAAAATTCCCGTCCGTCTGTGGCGGAAAACTCCTCAAATTCATCCAGCAGGCGGCTCTTGGGCCGGGCGGAACCGACCAAGGAGAGCGACGGGGGAAAGATGGCTGTCTCCTGAAGAAACTTTGTTCCAAGCTGCTTATTGAGGTTTTCCAATGTGCCGTACCGATTCATCAACCACACCCGAAATTTTCGCGCGGTGTAGGATGGCATGCGGGGCGAATTGCGCAAAAATCCCAACATGAAATATCTGGGGCCTGGTTGGATTTCCTCAAGAAACTCCTTCCACATCCGGATCTCCTCCGGACGGGACTCGGGAATTTCCAAGTGACGAAAATCCACCTCGGAATCCGTCCATGTCATGCGCACCAAATCGGGCAGGCCGTGATATTTTGCGTTGATATAACGCTTCCACATTTCGGACTGATTCACCAGAAACCGGGGGACGATGCCATTGCCGGATTCCGCCGTCGGCTCAATCGAACCGGTGATCATGATCATAAACGGCAACACCATGGTGGCCGCTCCAAGGAGCAGAACGCAATAGAGGAAGAAATAGAGGAGACGCACCCTCCAGGAACGCTGAGTGATGGGCGAAAACATGGAACGCTATTTGGCCGTTTTAAATTCCATCTGACTGAGACGCTTGAGCTGAAGGACCGTAAAGCCGACCAAAATGCTGCCAAGAATCCACGCCATGGCTGTGGCCGGGCCAAAACGCATGCGGGCAAAGGCCTCGTAAAAGATCTTGAGAGAGACAACCTCAGTGATGCCATTGGGGCCGCCACCGGTCATGATAAGAATGTTGGTGGCACCATGAAAGGCGGCAGCCACCGCGCCGACAAAATTGATAAAAATCAATGCCCGCAATCCCGGCACCACGATGCGCCAGGTTTTCTGCAGGAAGCTGGCTCCATCAATCTCCGCCGCCTCAAATTGCTCCTCGGGAATCGTCTTGAGCGCAGCCAGGTAAATCAGGCATCCCGGCCCCGCAGCGGCCCAGATTCCGGGCAGCACGCAGGAAAGCATGGCCAGATAAGGATCTTCGGTCCACGCCCGCCGGGCCTCGAACCCCAAAAATCTCAGCGATTCATTGAGCGGGCCATTGACCCCAAAGATTTCGCGCCACAGGAAAAATACGGCGGCGGCGCTCATCACAGCCGGCAAATAATACACCGTGCGATAAAGAATCTTATATTTCGGAATAAGGTGCAGCGCGTAGGCCAGCAAAATCGGCGCGACAAATCCCAAGGTGAGCGTGTAAGCCGCAAAGTGCAACGTGGCCAGCAGGGCGTTCCAGAAACTGGGGTCAAATAGGGCATTGGCAAAGTTGTCCAAACCAACGAAGGCGGATTTCAGAATCAGTTGGTAGTCCTGAAATGCCATGACCGTGCCTCGCGCCAGCGGAATATAGCTCCAGATCAAAATCAGCCCGCACGCCGGTGCCAGGCAAAGCCAAGGAATGATGCTGCGGCTGTTGACCGGGCGGGAAACCAAGGCTGCGTTACGCGAAAAAATGCGCATGACATACCAGGCCACCCAGCAAAAAATCGCGATGATCACGCTGACAACCACCATGGCAACAATTCGACGAACCCGCATTTGCTCGGGCGGCACATATCCGATCATCCGCTCGTTGGTGCGATTCACCGCCTGATTGAGAATGTCCTGAATCTGCCGAAACACTTCCGGCTTGTCCCCCTTTTCCCAGGAGTCGTGGATCGAGCGGCTCAGCAAAATCTGATCCAAGGGATAATTCATCTCCAAATAAACCAGATTGCAGTTTTTCCCATAGGGCTCCGGGTGACCATTTTCGACGGCTTCGGCAAATTCTTCTTCAAGGCCAGGGGGCGTCAGAGCCAAATATTGGTCAAACCCATATCGGCGCAGCATGATGGGATTGACTTGGCTGGCCTGCCCCATCTCGACCATGGTTTCGATGTTGATGCGCTCGGCTTCGGGGCCGGTCATGAATTCCACATACCGCCAGGCAGCTTCGCGCACCCGTGGATCCTTGATGCCGGAATAGATGCCCAACACATGCGAATTGACCTCCGACCCCCGGATGCCATTCGGCCCCTTGGGGACGGCCCCAAAGGCAAAGTAATCATGGTTCCAACGCACAGTATCCCCCACATAATTGAAAAACATGCCAATCCGTTCGCGTTCCTGCGGGGAGACGTTCCCTGCAAAGCGGCGCGCCACACGATCCACTTCCACCAACTGGTAATAAAACGCGAATGCCTCCACCGCCTCCGGGGTGTTGAAATCAGCCCGCCATTCATTGGGGGCAATCTCGTGCACCGCATCGCCGCCAGCCGACCAGAGAAAATTCATCAGATTCCAACTCGCCCCCTGCCCCGAAGCCAATTGCAAACCAATGTACCCCGGGCCGAGTTCAGTGATCTTTTTCGCAAATTTCACCAACTCCTCCCAATCCTTCGGCGCACGCGGCGGCAGCCCCGCCCGGCGAAACAACTCCCGATTGTAAAACAGCCCCATGACCACAAGCTGGTCCGGCAGCCCAAACAACTGCGGCTTGTCATCCGGCCAGGGGCGATAAACCACATCGCGCACCTGCGGCAGAATGCGTGCCGTCACATCATTGCCCTTCGCCTTGGCCTGGGCGACAAACTCATCCAGCGGCGCCACCATGCCCTGCCTCACAAAGGTGTCCATGCTCCGAAAATTCATGTTCAGAACATCCGGCGCTATGTCACCGGCAATCATCATGATGGTGGTGACCTCGCTGGCCAGCGTTTCAATCGAAATCCCTTCGGCAGGTTCCACCTCAATATCGGGATTCAATGTCAAAAAACGATCAAGCATGCGCTGACGGGCAATTCCTGCTGAATCCATCGCGCTCGAATTGGGCAGGCCGGAAATCCGGAGTTTAATTTTTGAACCGCCGGACTCGGCCAAGCCGGAATTCCCGGCGAATACGGCCATCAAAGCAACAACCAAAATCCCCAGTCGGCAGAGACGAGCAAAAGAACGGTGATGGGAAAACAAAGAATCAGGCATGAGCGAGCTGAAAGATTTTCAGGGGCCTACAGCCGCCGAAAAATGGCGAAGACGGGCGCCATGTCGGAAAGCCAAAACATTCAATTCGGGGGGGACAACAGGCGGGCAACACTCGGCGACCTTATAACACCACCCCCTCACCTCAATCATAAAATCAACAATGCAACACGAACTTCCGGGCTCATGGCACCCGAAGACAGAAAAAGCACAATGGACTTTTTGCCTCCCAAAAATTCCGTTCAATTTTGTTCCGCTTTTGAACCACCGCTGACGCTGCAACAGATTCTTCCTGTATTTCCCCGGCGGCAGACGCAGAATGTAGAGCTGATCATGAGCGCCAATCCCCTGCTGCATTGCCGGAACCTTTGCTGCCGCCGCCCCCTCTGGCGCAATGGCGATTCGCACGTTCACGGAATCAACGCCGCATTCCAAGCAGGTCGTTTCCATGCGGTCTGCGGACCACCAAAGTGCGGAAAAAATCTGCTTCTGCATCTCCTCGGACTGCTCGAATCCCCCGACGACGGCGAAATTCTGCTGGAGGAGACCAACACCACGGCGCTGACGGAACCCCGCCGCGATGCCATGCGGCAGCGATGCTACGGTTTCCTTTTTCCCGTCTCCACCCTGCTCCCCTCGTTAAGCGTTCTCGAAAACATCGCCTTCACCGTAATCAAGGCCGGTGAAAACGACGGAAAGCGGCAGGCGGAAATGACGCTCGAGGCGCTGCATTTTTGCGGGCTCGAAAATGAGGCCGAGCAGACGGTTTCCAAACTCCCTCCCGACCGCCGCGCCGTCGCATCCTTCGCCCGCGCCATCGCCCACCGTCCGCTCGTACTCATTGCCGAGACGCCCCCCGACGAAAACATCCTTGTGCCCCTCGCCCGGCGCGCGGTTGAAGATCTGAGCATGACGGTCATTTGGAGCACCGAAGCCGATGGGCCGGCCTGCCGGAATGCAGATCATGTTTTCATGATGCAGGACGGAGAAATTACGGATGGATCACGATGAATCCCACACCCCCCATCCATCTCGACGCCGAAAAAATTCTACGCGCAAGCCGTTCGAATTTCGCACCCGCTTTCCGTCTTCTACCGCCCGAGAAAAGATCCGACCTGGCTGTTCTCTACGCATTTTGCCGATTGATTGACGACATTGCGGACGATGATAAACGC
Organism: Verrucomicrobiota bacterium; assembly: GCA_014584375.1. Taxonomy (GTDB): domain Bacteria; phylum Verrucomicrobiota; class Verrucomicrobiia; order Chthoniobacterales; family JACTMZ01; genus JACTMZ01. Next base: position 5,491 of record JACTMZ010000025.1, read on the forward strand.
GATGTGCATGAGCGACGCGAAGCGCTTGACGCATGGGGCGCCGGGCTGCGGAACGCCGAATTGCGCGGACTGCCCGATAATTTTCGCGAACTCGTGCAAAGACGCGCGCTCAATCCCGGGCATTGTCTGGGTTTGATCGAGGGTGCCCGTTCGGATCTCAATGCCGCAGTACGCATGTCCACACGGGAAGATCTCGACCTTTACTGTCATCGCGTGGCGGGATCCGTCGGTCTGCTGTGTCTCCCCATCTTCGGAGCGAATGTTGAACGCTGCTCCGATTACGCCGAAACACTTGGACGCGCGCTCCAATACACCAACATCCTTCGTGACACAAACTCCGACCTGCAACGCGGCAGAATTTACTATCCGCTGAATGAAATGGATGAGGTTCATCTGACGCCGGAAAATTTTTCGACCAATCACAAATCACGTCAGGCGTATCTCGAACGCTTTGCCGACAGTGCCGAGGAACTTTTTAAAAAGGCGGCCCGCCTGTCTCCCGCAGCGGATCACCAGGCACTGCGACCGGCACGAATCATGGCCTCCGCCTACTCCCTTTTGCTTCGCAAAATGCGCCGCAACGGACTTCGCGTAATGAGTCGAAACTACCGCCTTTCGCCCCTGGAAAAACTACGCGCTGTCACAACGGCTTTTTTTGATGCAGGAAAATGGCAATCCACCCCAAAAATTTGAATTATCAAAAAAAGCGGCGAACTTATCTTCAAAGACAAAATGCAAAAGATCATCAAGACGGGCGCCGAATGGCGGGAGAAGCTGGGTAATGACGAAGTTTATCGTGTGACGCGCCACAAAGAGACGGAACGACCAAAATGAAAATCTCCGTCATCACCGCCGTCCTCACCTTCATGTCATTCACACCGTTCTCCCGCGCGGACAATTCAACCATGAAAACCGAAACAGCCACACTTGGCGGCGGATGCTTTTGGTGCATCGAAGCCGTTTATGAAGATCGCCCCGGCGTCCTCTCCGCCGTCTCCGGCTATGCCGGCGGAACCGCCGACAATCCCGACTATGAAAGCGTCTGCACCGGAAAAACCGGTCATGCGGAAGTCGTGCAAATCACATTTGATCCGGACAAAATTTCTTACAGTCAGATTCTCGAAATATTTTGGAAGGCGCACGATCCAACCTCACTCAACAGGCAGGGGGCCGACATCGGAACGCAATACCGCTCCATCATTCTCACCGCCAACAGCGATCAGGAACACGCTTTATCCGGCTGAAGGCCATCATCAAAACTTTCAGCGCGAAAATCCCGGGCATCCTTACTGCAGGGCGGTCATCGCTCCGAAATTGAAAAAGCTGGAAGGCTTCGTGCCCTGATTTCAGCGCGCCAGGGCGATGTCGCTTGCGATTTGCCCGCGCAACGCATCCAGGGAAGGAAATTTTTTTTCCGGACGCAAAAATCTCAGGAATTCGATCTCCAGTTCCTGCCCGCAAATCTCTCCGTCAAATTCCAAAATATGAACCTCCAAAACGCGCGAGGCGTTCGTTGACACCGTGGGTCGGACTCCAAGATTGGCCACCCCGCGACAACGCCGCCCCGCAACCATCACATCCGTCGCATAAACGCCGTCGGGCGGAAGCTGAAATCCATCCGTGTCAATATTCGCCGTCGGAAATCCCAGTTCCCGTCCGAGTTTGCGTCCCGAAACAACCGTCCCCAAAACGGAATACGGACGTCCCAATGCCGCCGCTGCGTAATCCAGATCACCGCGCGCCACGGCCTCGCGAATGCCGGTGCTGGAAATGACTTTCCCATACAGCCGAACGGCGCGAATCCCGTCCACCTCGAAGCCGCCCGATCGTCCGAGTTTTCGCAAAAGCCCGACATCACCCGATCGTCCCCGCCCAAAGCGCCAGTCCTCGCCGACGCACACACCGCCGAGAGGGCGGGCGGCGGACGTCAATTCCGCAACAAAATCCTCCGGAGCCTGGGCGGCGCGTTGCGCATCAAAGGGAAGCACTGCCAAATGACAAACCCCCAGCCGCTCCAACAGCAGCGCCTTGTGCCGGGGGCTCGACAGCCTCAGCGGTCCATGCGTTGAAACGCCAACCCCCGCGCGTTGAAAAAACGCCGCCGGATGCGGCTCAAAAGTCATCACCACGGACACACCGCCGCATTTTTGCGCGTCAGACTGGGCTTCGGCAATAAGCGCCTGATGACCGCGATGCACCCCGTCAAATGTGCCAATGGCGAGAAAAACCGGTCCGCGCAAGGAGCCAAGCGAGGCCGTGTCGCGCAGTATTTCCATGGAGACAGATCGCCTTTAAACGCCCCGCAGGCGCGAAACCTCGGGCAAACTCATCACCCTGGCCTTCACTTCCTCAAAAGGCCGTTCGCGCAATTCATCCACCGTGAGCGCGCCATCCACGCGGAATTTTCCGGACGCCGTGCGCCGCAGCGCCTTGAGGTGCGCGCCGCAGCCGAGAATCTGCCCGATATCATGCGCATAGGTTCGAACGTAAAATCCCTTGCTGCACACCACGCGAAAATCCACTTCGGGGGGCTCGACCCGCAAAATTTGATGACTGTAAACATGCACCAGTCGCGGCTCGCGTTCGACCGTCTTCCCCTGGCGCGCCAGTTTGTAGAGCGGAACGCCGTCCTTTTTAATCGCGGAAACCATGGGCGGCGTCTGATAAAAATCGCCCTGAAATTTTGCAAAAGCCTTTTCGAGCGTTTCCAAATCCAAATCGGGAACCGGCTTTTCCTCCAGCACCTCGCCGTCAGCATCCTGACTTCCCGTCGTCCGCCCAAACAGAATCGTCCCGATGTACTCCTTGTCCTCGCTCATGAGCAGATCCTGAATCTTTGTTCCCCTGCCGATGGTGATGATAAGCAAGCCTGTGGCGAGCGGATCAAGGGTTCCGCAATGACCGACCTTTCGCGTGTTCAAAACACGCCGCGTGATGGCCACCACATCATGCGATGTCATCGCAGGTGCCTTGTCCACCAGCAAA
>JACTMZ010000090.1 GCA_014584375.1 Verrucomicrobiota bacterium
GTGATCCGCGAGGAGCCGGGAAGCGTCCAAATTATTCTGCCGCCGAAACCCGTGATTTCTGAAATTTCCGATGACGAATTGGAAGCGGTTGCGGGTGGAGGGCTGATTACCACCGGAAAGTGTAGAATGTGGGAAGAGGCTGAAGAAGCATATGCAAGTGGCAAGATTAGCAAGCATACGGAGGTGGCCACAAAAATCGGCATCGTATTTATGGGCTTTGCCTTATATTCATGGGGATATAATTGATTTTGGCCTGTTCAAAAGCAATGACAACAGATTCTATTATAGTCGAAAATAGAAATTTTAACAAAGTAGGAAACCTGAAATTATGAAAACACCAAAAAACACCGAACTTACTTCATTGCAGAAAGCTGCTGCAAATCGCAAGTTGGCTGAGGCGATGATCGTTTCAAAAATTTGGGAGGATGACGCCTTTGCTGCAAAACTGGAAAATGATCCGACGTCTGCGTTGACGGAGGTGGGATTTTCAATTCCGGAGGGAAAAACGCTTCGTATCATTGAGGAAAAACCGGGAACTATTCATATTATATTGCCTCCGAAACCGGAGTGTTCAGACGGGATTTGTGATGAAGATCTCGCGGCGGTGGCTGGAGGAAAATCCAAATCCTACAATTCGTATCCCTGGCGTTCCATAGAAGAAATTTATCGGAAGCAGGCTGCCGGAGGCGGGAGCATTTAAGGGGAATGAGCCATCACACACGACATCGCCGAAACTTCACACGAAGCATTATTTGGGTTAAATCATTCAAACTTTGCACGGAAGAGACAGATTGTGAGTGACTCTGCTCGGAAGCCCGATGACTTCCCTTGCGGCGCGGCTTTCCGCTGCGGCGGCGCGCGTCCTGGTTGTGGAGCTGGGGATTTGTCGGGAAGCCGGAATTTTGCGCGGAGCGACTTCTGCGGAGCGATGGCGGGATTTTGAGGAGCGTATTCTTGCCTCATCTGAAATGCGCGGACGTTTGCAAACCGAATATCCGCTGCTGTTTCCGCTGTTGGATGGTATTGCGGATCAATTTTGTCAAAATTTGGAGGAGTGTCTTGTGCGTTTGCGTGCGCGGGCGCGCGGGGAGGAGTTCAAAATTCTTCGCATTGAAACCGAGCTTTCTGATCCGCATGCGCGAGGACGGTCGGTGATCTGCTTTGTTTTTAAGGATGGAATCAGGCTGATTTACAAGCCCCGCAGTGTGTACGGTGAAGTGTGGTGGAACGGGTTTGTATCCTGGTGGAACGCGTCCGGTGTGAGTGCGGAAATGCAGTTGCGCGCGCCGTCCGCAACCGATCACGGTGACTACGGATGGTGTGAATTTATTGAGACGAATGAGGATTCTGAAAAGTCTTCCGCGTGGTTTTATCGTTTGGGAATACATGCGGCCGTGACGTGGCTTTTTGGAATCGGGGATTGTCATTTCGGCAATTTTATCGTCGCCGGAGAACATCCCGTTTTGGTGGATGCGGAATGTGTGGGCTCCGCCTTTTGGTATCCGAAGTTCCCAAAAATTCCCGCCGGATTGCCGGAAATTTTTACTCCAGTTTGGAAAACGCCGCTGGTTGCCGGATTGTTTCCCCCGTGGATCATGCCGAAGGTTCCTGGTCAGCCCCTGTATTTGGCGCCTGGGATTGGCGGTGCGGAGGATCGCCCAATGCCGGTCAAACGCCCGGTGTGGCGCGGGATTGGAACCGATGAGTTGCACATGGAATTGATGGCGGGATTGCTGTCATCCGCCCGCAGTCGCCCGGGCTCGGCGACATCCCATCGGGAGATTTCCGAGGGGTTTCGTGATGGAGCGCGACATTTGCTTGGGCATCGTATTGAGATTCTCGAATGGTTGGGGGGTGGATGTGAGCGGGATCCTTTGCAGACTCGTCCGCGCATTCTCCTGCGCAACACCGCGCATTATCAGCAGATTTTGGAGGCGGCGAGCGGCCCGAAATATCTCGCTTCGGCGGAAAATCGTCAGGCGGCGCTTCGCACGATTGGCAAGCTTCCCGTTATTGGAGGTGAAGAACCCGAAACGCTTCTTGATGCGGAAACTTCCTATTTGGAGATGCAGACCTATCCGCGTTTTGTCATCAATGAAGTTGGTTCGCATGTAGTCAGTGACGATGGAAAATTTGCAATTTTGGAGTGTGATTCGAGGGCTGTGTTGGAGTTGGCCAGGCAGAGCTGGCTCGATCTTTCCGATGGGAAAATTGATTGGTGTGCGGAGATTCTTTCGGCGGCGTGCCGTCAGTCCGCCGAGCCGGTAATAAGTATTCCGAAGGGAAAGGATCGCTTTCTTTCCGCCGCAGTGGAAATCGGCGAAGCGTTGAGACGTCAGGTGATTCAAACTCCCGCAGGAGCCTGCTGGATGGGGTTGGCGTCCGATGCGCGGGGCAATGTTCTGCCTCAGACACCCAGCGGGGATTTTGCCGCAGGTTCTTTGGGAGTCGCTGTGTTTCTTGCGCGTTTGGGAGAGGTGACCGGCGATTCGCACTGGATGGAACTCGCCGTGGATGCCGTGCGTTTTGGGGATTGTTATTGGACGCGCTGTGTGGAGTTTGATCGGGTGGTGCCATGGTCTGCCTATCATGGTGCGGGCTCTCTTTTTCATGCCGTCGGCATGGCGAAGTCCCTGATGTTCCGGAATTCCGTTCGGGAAATTCTTGAGCGCTGGCTGGAGATTGCGAATCGTGACCGAAACTGGCTGAAAATGGACGGGGATTCGCTGTCCGGGCTTCCGGGGCTGGCGGCGGCACTTGCGGAAATTTCCCCTGATTTTCCTTCCGCCCGCAAGCTGCTGGAATTGGTGCTTCCGCGACTTTTGGAGCCGGCGCTGTCCGCCTCACTCACCACGCCCGGCCTGGCGCACGGAACGGCCGGCTGGGTCATGGCGGTGATGGCGGCGGCGCGTGCACTTGGGAATGATGACGCCATGCGTGTCGCGCGGGAGACGATTGCGACATTCCCCGAAAAATGGGCGCGGTTTGAAGCGCGTGATTCCGTGCGGAACAATCCTCCCGGAGGCTGGTGCAATGGCGCGATCGGCCTTATGGCGACGGCGGCGGAACATTCGGAGACTTCGGATTACGTGGATGAGTTTTTTCAAAAATCCCGGCAATGGTTCGCGGGCGGACGGGGCGGGCATCATTTTTGCTGTGGTGAGGCGGGGCGTGTGCTTTTGCTTTCCCGTGTTGCGCAGTTGTCATCCGACTCGAAGTATTCCGACGCAGCGCAACGGTGCGCCCAATCTCTCCTCGATTATGCCGATCAGCATGGATTTTTAATTCTTCAAGATCTTCCGGAGCGTCTGACTGTTCCCGGCTGGCTCAACGGAATTTCCGGTGTGGGTGCGGCCATGCTTGCCGCTCATTCCCTTTGAGCAAAAACAACTTCGGCTCGCAGCGAATCCACCGTTGAACGTAGAAGATCGTATCCGCGCGGCCCCGAAATTTCTGCAAGATTCGTTGTCGCCAGCGCGAGAAGAACGAGAATGCGCTCTTTACCGGAATAGGGAAGACGTTCGAGAACATGCGCTGTTTGATGAACACCCTGTCGCAGGAGGGCTATGGAGTTTGCATGCACGAAATTTTTGCCAAAGTAATTTTCCAGGCGTCCGCCGCGCCGATAAGCGGGGAAGTTTTCGAGTCCGAAAAATTTTAAAAACCAATCCGCGCGGAATGCACCGGCGGCTGCTGAAATTCCCATGTAGTCCGCGAGGATTTCATCCAGCACATGATTGCGCATTGCGCCAAGAACCCGTTTCGTGAAGTAGTGCGTGCATTCGTGTTCGAGTCGGATGCGAAGGCTCAGGGATTTCCATTTTGCGTCATCGAGTTCCATTTCGCAGGCTGTCACTCCGCTGTAAGGCCCGTCGCTTAAAATGATCAGTCGGTCCCGGTAGAGGGATGTCTGTGGTTTTATCACCCTTTCAAATTCCGCGAGCCACCCGTCGTTCCCTGCGTGCGGGTTCCGTGTGTGGAATTGATTTCGAATTTTGCGGATGCGGTTCCAGTTGTTCAGACCCGTCACCATGCACGCTCCCTGGGAATCGGGAATTGCAACGGGTTCATTGCGGTGCGCAAAGGCGCGCACAAGCGTGGTAAAATCATTGCGATGTCCGGTGACAAGAACCGGAATTTTTCCCGCTTCTGTGGGATGAAGGAAAAGGAAAAGACATTCGGGATGCTCCAGGGCCAGGGGGGAATTCGCTGTTGTTTTTTCACCGCACCGAGTCGCCGCACGATAACTTTCCGATGCGCTCATTCCTGTTGTGATGGGGAATTTTAACTGGGGAAATTTATCCCGCAGAACATTCCACACGCCGTGTGCGGAAGCTTCGTTGGAATATTCCTCCCACTCCGCGACAAAATCTTCATCCGCAAGCGGCAGCCTCAATGGCGTGGGAGGCGGATTGAAAACATCGGCGCAATAACGCGTAAATTCCTCGGGTTCCGTCGCGGGCTTCAAGAATGCTTTTTAATCCCACGGGTGTGATTTTGTCCAATGAGGATGGACGGACGGATTTGAAAGGGATATGTGGTGAAGGGCTTCGGATTTCAAATATGACAATTTTTCGATTTCCGCTTTTGTTGTTGTTTGTCGCGATCATTTCGGGTTGCGCCACTCGCGAAGGCGCGTTGCGAAGCGCCAATTACGAAAAAATTCATATTGAGGCGCAGCCGGATCAAATCATCCGTGCCGCTGAAGAAACTTTTGCGCGACATGGATTCCGCGCCGATCCGGAATCCAATCCGCAGGCGGTGAGAATGAGCAAAAAAACACCGCTGCTTTTCCGTCCCGTCAAGGCGGGGAATGCGCTTGTCTGGCTCATCCTCGAGCCGGAGGCTTCGGGATGGGACGTCTATTGTACGCCGGAGCCTGACAACCTTTACCCGGGTGGAAACGCGCGGCGTTTTCACGGGGTTCTGACCGAAATCAAGCAAGCCGTCGAAGGCTAGTTTTCTTCCAGAGGCATGGCTTGCAGGATTCTTTCCTGCTCGTTTCGGAGTTCCGTCGGAAAAGCCGGGCCGATTTTGTCAAAAAATTCGCTGTGGCTTTGAATTTGTTCGCGAAGTTTGGATACGTCCTGCGCCATCAGCTCCTCGAACTGTGCTTCGGAATAATCCAATCCCTCCCATTGCAAATCCTTGTATTCCGGAACGACTCCTAGCGGACTGTTTTTGCCGCCGGCCTTGCCATGGCAGCGTGCGACAATCCAGGAGAGGACGCGCAGATTTTCGCCAAAGCCGGGCCACATGAATTTGCCATTGGAATTTTTTCGGAACCAATTGACGTGAAAAATGCGGGGCTTGGCGTCGCCAAATTTTTTGCCCATTTCGAGCCAGTGGCGGAAGTAGTCGCCCATGTTGTAGCCGCAAAATGGCAGCATGGCCATGGGGTCGCGGCGCAGGGCTCCCACCTTGCCTTCGGCGGCGGCGGTTTGTTCGGAACTCAGCGTCGCACCGACAAACGTGCCGTGCGTCCAATCGCGAGTTTCAAAAACAAGCGGAATGTCGTTCATGCGGCGTCCGCCGAATATGAAGGCGTCAATCGGGACGCCCTCGGGATTTTCCCAGTCGGGATCAATGCACGGACAATTCCGCGCGGGTGCGGTGAAGCGGGCGTTGGGATGCGAGGAAGGTCTGCCGCAATCCGGCGTCCAATCCCCGCCAAGCCAGTCAATCAAATGTGCCGGAGGCTCGTCGGTCATTCCCTCCCACCACACATCGCCGTCGTCGGTGAGGGCGCAGTTGGTGAAAATGCTGTCGCGTCGGCAGGATTCCATCGCGTTGGGATTGGTCTTGTAGGACGTTCCCGGTGCAACGCCGAACCATCCGGCTTCGGGATTGATCGCCCGTGGTTTCCCATCGGAGCCCGGCTGAATCCAGGCAATGTCATCGCCGACCGTGGTGACCTTGTAACCGTCCAAGGCTTTCGGCGGCACAAGCATGGCGAAGTTGGTTTTTCCGCAGGCGCTGGGAAAAGCGGCGCTGACATAGCTTTTTTCGCCGCTTGGATTTTCGACTCCGAGAATCAGCATGTGTTCGGCCATCCATCCCTCATCGCGCCCAATGGCCGAGGCGATGCGCAGGGCGAGGCACTTTTTGCCAAGGAGGGCATTGCCGCCGTAACCGCTGCCAAAGCTCATGATGAGCCGCTCGGCGGGGAAGTGGGTGATGTAAGTGTTCTCGGGATTGCAGGGCCACGGAACGTCTGGTTGTCCGTCCAGCGGACAGCCGACGGAGTGGAGACATTTGACGTAAAATCCATCGGTTCCGAGCACATCGAGCACCGGACGACCGATGCGGGTCATGATGCGCATGTTGACGACAACATACGGGGAGTCGGTGATTTCCACGCCGATGCGCGCAATTTTTGACCCAACGGGTCCCATGCTGAAGGGGATCACGTACATGGTGCGTCCGCGCATGCAGCCCTTGTAAAGGCCGTGCATTTTTTCCTTCATCACGGCGGGATCCTCCCAATTGTTGGTGGAGCCGGCCTCCTCGCGGGTTTCCGTGCAAATGAATGTGCGCTTCTCGACGCGGGCGACATCGCGCTTGTCGGAACGAACCAACAGGCTGTTGGGCCGTTTGGTTTCGTCGAGGCGGATCGCCGAGCCGGAATCCACCATGAGCTGGCGCAGCCGTTGATCTTCGGACTCCGAACCGTCGCACCAAACGACGTTGTCGGGCTGGCAGAGTTGACGAACTTCCTCGACCCACTGGAGCAGGCCTTCGTGTTTTATATCAGGGTTGCTCATAGTTGATTTTGAAATCATAGCACTTTGCAAAACATTAGCAATACTAATAGTTCATATTTTTGATGTATTTCGAGAATTTTCGTGCTGGGACGGCTTGCGCTTTGTTTGGAGGGACATAAAGATTTTTTCATGATTGTGCATCGTACGCTGATGGTGTTTGCCTTGGTATTATTTGGCGGACTTTACGACATTCAGGCACATGCATGGGGCGATCCGCAGGGATTTTTTGAAAAGGAGCAGGTGACTGCCGTGGAGATTTGTCCGGGTGTCGTGTGGTATTCCGCGAGTGGAACCAAAGAGGAGTTTCCGTTGGAGACGCAGGTACTCGCCTTGGATTTGACGGCGTCCGGACTCACGCTCGAAAGCGTGATGGGTGCGCGAAGTGAGAATCCCGAAAAAGGCCGGTATTTTCCGCGATCAACGCCGAGTCAGATGCTGACGGACAATGCGCTTTTTGCGGTGCTGAATGCGTCGTATTTTGAAATCACCGCAACGCAAAGTCCTTTGGGTATCGTGATCAGCGGGCATCGGCTGATTCGCGAGCCGGGCAGGGAGCAGGCGTCCGTTTTGATGCTTGCCGATGGGCGCGTTCTTCTCGGGATGCCGCAGTGGGAGGGACATGTGGAATTTCGCGGACGGAAAATTCCATTGGATCACATCAATCACCCGGGCTTTGA
>JACTMZ010000056.1 GCA_014584375.1 Verrucomicrobiota bacterium
ATTTCCGCCGGCGTTGATGTCTTTTGGCTGCCTGATCCGCCGAAGCGCAAAACAATCCTCATCAGCCCTGTGGAACAGGTGCGCCTCCTTTCAAAACTCCTTGAAGGCAAACTGCCGATTTCATCCCGTTCGTTTAAAATTCTGAGCGACATCACCACGCTGGCAACCACATCGCGCGGCGTTCTGCACGGAAAAACCGGAACGGAACTCGGGAAGAAGGGGAAAAACGTCGGATGGTTTGTCGGTTGGGTGGAGCATGATGGGAAAAAATACGCATTTGCCTGCGTTCTCAAGGGCCGGGGTGTCATGGGCGCCGACGCACGGGAACTTGTAAAGCAGGCGCTCGTGAGAGCGGGATTGTTGTAAGCGGAAGTTCGACGGAGCAAAAAAATATGGCGTATTATCCGGTGCAGAAAACCCTGCAAATCCGCCATGGGCGCGGCTTCGCGGGCATGCACCCGGTAGGACTCGAACCTACAACCAATTGATTAAGAGTCAACTGCTCTACCATTGAGCTACGGATGCGAAAGCCTGGCGCGGGCGCCGTGGAAAGACCCCGTTCCCCGCGTTCAAACAGCGTAAAATGTCACACGGGGCGCCGGACGATCAAGAATTTTCAATCCGGCATCACAACATCTCCGCCGCAAAAGTGCGCGGATCGAAACGCGAAAAATCTTTTTCCCCCTCGCCGGTGCCAATGAAACGAACCGGCACCTCCAATTCCTGTTGCAGGGCCACGACAATGCCGCCGCGCCCGCTGCCATCCAGTTTTGTAAGAATCGCCCCCGTAAGTCCGGCTGTTTCCTTGAATTGCCGGGCCTGCTCCAGCGCGTTGGATCCCGTGGTCGCGTCCAGAACGATGAAAATTTCATGCGGACTGTCCGCGTCCCGGCGTCCGAGTACGCGTTTTATTTTCGCCAGCTCCTGCATGAGATTGTGCTTCGTGTGCAATCGGCCCGCCGTGTCGCACAGCAGGAAGTCCGCCTTTTGCCGAACCGCTTCGTCGTAGGCGTTGTGGCAGACGGCGGCCGGATCGCTCTGCTCGGCGCCCCGCACCACCGGAATTTTCAATTTGTCGCCCCATGCCACCAGTTGTTCGACGGCGGCGGCGCGAAATGTGTCACCGGCGGCCAGCACGGATGAAAATCCGTCACGCCGAAGCATCGCCGCCAGCTTGGCCAGCGATGTTGTTTTTCCCGTTCCATTGACGCCCACCATGAGAATGACCTGGGGGCGTCCGGGCAGGGGAAGCAGTGGCGGGAGGGACGGCGGAAGCAGTTTGGTGATTTCCTCACGTGCGAGACGTTCCACGGCGTCGGCTTTGGCGGAGAAACCCGTGGAGGCGCGCAGTTCCTCCAGCAGCCGCAGGGTTGTTTTTACTCCGAGGTCGGACTGAAGCAGCAGCGCTTCCAATTCATCCCAATCCACAGGGCGGCCATGAAATTTTTCGGCAATGCCGCGTAGAAATCCGAATGCCATGGTCAGTTTGTCGCGCGGGCTTCGCGCCCGATTTCCTTGCGCACACGGTCGAGGACGCCGTTGGCGAAGCGCGCGGAGTCCGCCGAGGCCAGCTCCCGCGCAATTTCGATGGCTTCGTTGATTGTCACAGCCGGCGGAATCTCGGGATGAACGATCATTTCCGCCACGGCCGCCCGCAGGATGGCGCGATCCACGGCGCCAAGCCGGCGCAGATCCCAGTTTTGCAGCGCCGCGCAAAGCAGACGGTCAATTTCCGAAAAATGGGCGGTCGCTCCGGCAACAAGGCTGCGGGTGAGCGACGGGAGGCTCTTTTCGTTGAGCGGAGGCTCCGCAGACGCTGCGCCATCCGGTGAAAGGGCGCCCTGCATTTCGCGCGCGTAGAGCTGCTGCACGGCCTGAATGCGGGCCTGCCTTCGTTTTGATTTTGAAAAGGACATTGCGAAAATTTGAAATCGTTCAGCGCCGTGGAAGTTTTGATTCAATCTTGCTTCGCACCCGCAGCATGGCAAAGGCGGCGCGGGCGGCCTCGATGCCCCGGTTGAGTTCCGTGCCCATGCAGCGTTCGCGCGCCTCGTCTTCATCCGCAACCAGCAACACCTCGTGAATGATCGGTATGTGCCGCTTCAGACTGATCTCCTGCAAAAAATGCGTGACGCTCGCGCCGATGAATTCCGCGTGTTTTGTGCGCCCCTGCATGATGAGCCCCAGAGCAATGACGGCGTCAAAACGCTTTTGCGAAATGATCATGTCCGCAACGAGCGGAATCTCGAACGCCCCCGGTGCGCTGAACAGCTCAATGGCGCACTTTTCCTCGATCTGGTAAATTTCCTTGCATGTGCTGTTGACCAGCGCCTGCACGAATTCGGGATTGTATTCGCTGGCCACGATGGCAATTCGCGACGATGGCGACGTGGTGATCGAATAGGCGGGACGCGGTGGAAGTTTGGCGGACATGTTTGATTTTCGCAGGCAATCGGTGTGAAGCGCAATCAGAGAAGATGCCCCATTTTGTTTTTCTTCGTCTGCAGATAACGCGCGTTGTGTTTGTGAGGGCGAATTTTGATTGGTACCCGCGCGACAATTTCGAGTCCGTGGCCGGAGAGTCCGACCATTTTGCGCGGGTTGTTGGTGAGCAGGCGAATTTTGCGCACACCGAGGTCAGCGAGAATTTGCGCACCCAGTCCGTATTCGCGCAGATCCATCGGAAAACCGAGTTTCTCATTGGCCTCCACGGTGTCGAGGCCCTGCTCCTGCAGTTTGTAGGCGTGAATTTTTGCGGGCAGTCCGATGCCCCGCCCTTCCTGACGCATGTAAACAAGGACGCCGTTGCCGTTTTTTGCAATTTGCCGCATTGCTTCGTGCAGTTGCGGCCCGCAATCGCAGCGACGCGATCCAAACACGTCGCCCGTGAGGCATTCGCTGTGCACGCGCACCAGTGTCGGCTCGCGTGACTTGATGCGCCCCATCACCAGCGCAAGATGATGCGCGCCGTCCGTGAGCGAGCGGTAAAGATACATGTCAAATTCGCCGAACTCCGTGGGCAGGCGCACCTGCTGCTCCCGCTCGACCAGCAATTCCCCCCGGCGACGATAGGCGATGAGGTCGCCGATGGAACACATCTTCAATCGGTGTTTCCGGCAAAATTTCACCAAATCAGGAAGCCGGGCCATGGAGCCGTCCTCCTTGAGGATTTCGCAGATCACGCCGGTCGGATCCAATCCGGCCAGCCGCGCCAGATCCACAGCGGCTTCGGTGTGCCCCGCCCGCTGCAACACGCCGCCCTGGCGGGCTTGCAGGGGAAACACATGTCCCGGCTGCGTCAAATCTTTTGGTCCGGATTTTGCCCCCGCAAGAGTCTTGATCGTGCGCCAGCGATCGCGGGCACTGATGCCCGTGGAAACCCCCTTGGCCGCATCCACCGAAACCGTGAAATCCGTGCGGTAAATTTCCCGGTTGTGCGCCACCATGCGCTGCAATCCGAGCTGACGCGCACGCCCCTCGGTCAGCGGCACGCAAACAAGCCCCCGTCCGTGTTTCACCATGAAATTCACCGCTTCGGGAGTCGCTTTGGAAGCGGCCATTAAAAGATCGCCTTCGTTTTCCCTCTCGGCGTCGTCGGTCACAACCACCATCCGCCCCGCGCGTATGTCTTTCACCACGCTTTCGATTGAATCAAACATCCTCTTGCTCACAACTCCGCCAGTAAAGCAGTGTCGCGCGCCTTCGGCAATGACGACGCTTGTTTTGCGGACGTTTCAATTTTGCCGCGTAAATTTTTTTTGTAAAAAAACGGAAGGTTTGCCCGGAGTGCGTGGGAGCGGGCATCATGCCGTCATGCTCCTTGCCGTTTCGAGTCTCCCCCCGATGTTTTCGCTTTTTGCGCTCATCCTTGTGGGTGTCGTCGGCGTTTCGCTGCTGCTGCTGCGGCTTCGTCAGTCCTTGTTGGTCGGCTATTTTCTTTGCGGCGTCGCCATTGCCAACACGGGGCTGCTGGAAGCCATGTCGGGCCCCAAGGCCGCCGAAGCCATCGGTTCCATGTCGGAGTTCGGCGTCATGTGGCTGCTCTTTGTCATTGGCATGGAGCTTTCTTTTCGCGAACTCGGTCCGTTGCGGCGCTTCGCGTTTTGGGGCGGTGCTGCGCAAATGTCTCTCGTCATGGCGTTGGCAGCTGCCGCAGCATGGATGTTTTTTGATTTCACCTGGCAGCAGATTGTTGTGATCGCCGTCGCCTGTGCGCTGAGTTCCACCGCCATCAGCATCAAACTGTATCAGGACATGGGCGTCACCGCCGGCTCCGGTGCCCGCCTCGCTCTTGGAATCACCATTTTTCAGGACATTTTTATCATCGTTTTCCTCGTGCTTCTTCCGATTCTTTTTCCGGGTGGAGCCGACGGAGCGCATGGAACGGGCGCCCTTCTCCTGCTGACCCTCGGCGAGGGCGTGGCGTTTGTGGTCATCGCCCTGCTTCTCGCCCGCTTTGTGATTCCGCATGTACTTCACGCCGTCGCCCGCACACGCAGCCGGGAGCTTTTCACCCTCGCGGTGGCGGGCCTGTGCATTGGCGTCGCCTACCTGGCGGCTTTGATGAATCTGAGCCTCGTCCTGGGCGCCTTCGTTGCGGGACTGGCCGTGAGTGAATCCATGTACAAGCACCGCATCATGTCGGAAGTCGGCCCTTTCAAGGACATCTTCCTGATGATTTTTTTCGTTTCCGTGGGGCTTGGCATTGACGTGCGGGAAGTGGCGCGGGACTGGCTGCCTGTTTTGTGCATCACGTTGTCGCTGCTTGTGGCAAAAACGGCGATTGTGGCGCTCATTGCGCGCCTTCTCGGACTGCGTTGGCGCGGCGCGGTGGTGGCGGGTGTCGGGCTGGGCAGTGCAAGCGAATTTTCGCTGGTTCTTCTCGGAAAAAGTTCGCAGTTGACCATGTGGCCCGGCGAAGTGAATCAACCGCTCATGGCAGCAATGGCCCTCTCCATGGCCATGGTTCCCGTGCTCATGGGATTGGCCTCGCACCTGTGGGAATGGCTGGAAAAATGCGCGCCCAATTTCTTTTTACGTCAGCGCGCCGTCACGAGGCTGCCCCATGGTTCGGTGGCGCTCTCCGGCCACGCCATCATTTGCGGCTACGGCCCCGTGGGGCGCAGCCTGATGGCCGCCCTGTCTAATCAGGGCATCCAAGCGATGATTATAGATTTGAACCCCGCTGATATTCGACAACTTCGCGGCAGCGGGCATCCGGCTCTTTTCGCCGACGCCAGCCAGCTCGAAGTTTGGGATTTGTGCGGCGTGGAGCGCGCGCGCCTTGTGGCCTTCACTTTTCCAGCCACGGGCGTCATCACTCCCGCCCTGCGTGCCGTTCGTGAAAAAAATCCCGTTGTCCCCATTCTGGTTCGAACGGCTTTCAGCAGCCGTGCCGATCCTCTCGCCCGCGCCGGAGCGAGTATTGTCGTCGAGGATGAGAAGGAAACCGGACGCTCCGTTGTACGAAGCGCCTTGCATGCGCTGGAGCTGAATGTCGAAACGGAAAATTCGGGCGAATGAAGTTTCGCGCTTGCGGTGGGATGACAAAAGGACACACTGCGTTCATGGAAAACAACACAATCGCTCCGCGTCACGCCTCCAGTCGCATTTGGTATGTCCTCGGCGGCATTCTCTCCATATTTGTCGGCTTCTATGCCATGAACCGTCCGGGGCTGGCCACACTCGCAGTGACCAAGGTCATCGGAATTCTCCTTCTTGCCAGCGGCATCGTGCTGTTTGTCGCCGCCGTTTTCGGCAAGGCTCGCAAACATCGCTGGCTCGACTTTCTCTCGGCGGCGCTTCGCATTGCCGTGGGATTGATTTTGATGACAAACATCATCGAAGCCGTCCTGACGATCACCCTGGTTCTCGGCATTGTGTTTATCATTGAGGGAATTTTTTCCCTGGCTCTCGGCTTTGGCGTGCGCGGCAAAAACCCCGCATGGGGATGGGTGTTGCTCAATGGCGTGGCCTCCCTGTTGTTGGGGGGAATGCTGCTCATGCAATGGCCCGAAAGTTCGCTTTGGGCCATCGGCCTGCTTTTTGGAATCAACTGCCTGTTCAGCGGCTTTGCGCTGATTATGTACGGAACCGCCCTGCCCAAGGCGCAGGACGCCTGATTTTTCACATGTTCCGCCGCTTCCTACAGTGCGGAGTTCCGGCGGCGTTTTGTCTTTTGCTCGCCGGATGCCTTGTGTCGCCGGTCGAGCGTTCCGGCGGTCCCGGTGCCATCACCATTTCCAATACAAACTCCCGCGCTGTGGCGGCGGCGTCGCGTGCTGCCTTCGCGCGTTACGGCTACCGCCCCGCGCCTTCCAACATGCCGCATTGGATTGCATTTGACCGCCCGGCTGGGCGCACTGGTGAAATCATGTTCGGCGGATTGCAGGGAGACACGACCATCCGGGTGAGACTGGCTCTTGTGCCCATTCCCGGAACCAATGACATCCGCATCATGCCCAGTGTACGCAGGGTTTCCAACGCCGG
>JACTMZ010000103.1 GCA_014584375.1 Verrucomicrobiota bacterium
CATCAACGAAAGTTCCGGTCTTGTGCAAAGCCTGCGTTATGCCGGTGTTTTTTGGACATTGAGCGACTCGGGCAACCGGGCTGAAATTGTGCCGATTACGGCGGAAGGCAAGCTGGCTCCCGGATGGGAGGGAGCCGTGAAAATTGAGGGTGTTTGGAATTACGATTGGGAGGACATTGCACTCGATTCCAGAGGAAATCTGATCATTGCGGACACCGGAAATAATTCGGGGCGGCGCAAAGGCCTTCGGATTCATTTTGTCAACGAGCCCAAGCCGGGAATGGCTGCCGTGCGTCCGACGCGGACACTGCGTGTTCATTTTGAGGATCAAAAGCAGGCTTCGCCGGATTATGATTGCGAGGCGGTTTTTGAGGTGGATGGAAAAATCTTTTTTCTCACGAAGCATCGCAGTGACAGACGCACGCGGCTTTATCGCCTCGATGGGAAATCCGTCAAAAAATCCAATCCCCTTCGCTATGTGGATTCCTTTGAAATCGGGGGAATGGTGACTGCCGCCGACACTTCGCCAAACGGCAGGCTTGTGGCGGTGCTCACATACACCGCGCTTTGGGTTTTTGAATATAATCCAAAAACCGGAACAATTTTCGATCGCAGCGTCCGCAAGCTGCCGATTTTCGCCTGGCAGGCCGAGGCCGTGGCTTTCGATGGAAATGAATCCATCGTCATCGGCAATGAGAACGGAGGTCTTTATCGCGTTCCGCTGTCCGATTTGAAGGATGTGGAAAAGCCGGGCGGCGCGTGAAGTTCAGCGGGAGGACGCCGCGCGATGGAGATTTTTCCTTAAAAAATCGAGGGATTTTTTCCAGTCCGCCTCGGGCAGATGACTGACAATGTCATTATGCCCCGCGTCGCGCGCGACAATTGCCAGCTTGGGGGCGAGGAATGAATCGTGGAGTTGTTGTCCGAATTTTGGAGGAACGATTTCATCGTTTTCCGCGATGAGAAAAACGGCGGGGCCCTTGTAATTTTGCAACCATTCGGCGGCGGGAAATTTGTCGCGTAGAATCCATCGCACGGGCAGCAGCGGATAGTGGTGTTGGGCGACGGAGACAAGGCTGTCGAAGGGCGTCACCATGATGAGGCCCGCCGTGCGATCCGGATGTTGATGGGCCGCTCCTGCAGCGACTCCGGAACCGAGGGATTCGCCTAGAAGAATCAGCGGTTCGCCGACCGGCATGAGTGACAGTGCTTCGGAGGCTGCCGACAGCAGTGTTTTCTGTGAGGGGGATCCGGGACGCGCGCCGTATCCGGGATATTCGAGAATGTGGATTGAGAGGGCGAGATTGGGTGCGGCGGCTTGAAGAATCGGAATATATGCGGCGCGATCAAGGGCGAATCCGGCGTTGCCGTGAAGAATGAGAATCGAAGTGCGGGGGCGGGGATCATTGGATGGAGCGACGTTGCGAAAACCGATGAGGGTGCCATCCGCATTCCGCCACGGCTCCAAATTTCGCAGGGCGGCTTCGCGAAGAAGATCGGATTCCTCGGCTTTGGCGGGAAAGTAAATCATGGAGCGTCCGGCGAATGAGAGAAAGACGACAAGCCCGAGCCATGCCAGCAAGGCTGTTGCCGCAATTTGCAGGATGCGTCGGAAAATCTGCGGCTGTTCGTCATGTCTCGACGCATCCATGACGTCTCAACTTCCGAAAAGCCGGATGTGCTCGCGGAGGAGGTAACGGTCCGTCATTCCCGCAATATAGTCACCGGCTGCACGGTGGAGTCCGCAGTTGGGGACGCGCCGGATTGCTTCCCGTCCGATTTGATCGGGATCGTCAATGTAGCGGGCAAACACATCGGCGAGCATGTTGCAGGCGCGTTGGTTAGCTCCGGCGACCTTGGGATGAAAGTAAAGGTTGGCGTAGAGGAAGGAGCGGAGTTCGGATGTTTGACGTGCTCCGTCCTCGGTGTAGCCGATGAGCAGGGTGGGATGCCTGCGGACGTCGTCTGCCGATTGTACGCCACTGGAGATGATGAGGGCGGCGCTGGCTTTGAGCACATCTTCGATAAGGTAATGTGACAGCACGCGAGCCAGGCTGAAACGGACTTCCCGGGCGTCAATTGCGGAGAGATCAATTGCAGCGGATCGGGCGACACGTTCGCAAATTTCGATTTTCTTCAGGGCCGATGGCTCGATAAGTCCAGCCTCAATGCCATCCTGCAGGTCGTGTGTGTAATAGGAAATTTCGTCAGAGGCGTCGGCGATTTGCCCTTCGAGGCTGGCGCAGGCGTAGGTTCCCAGATCCGGCGCCGTTCGTAGCGTGGCGTGTTTTTGGACTCCCTCAAGAACTTCAAAGGTCAGATTAAGCCCGTCGCAATCAGGGTAAGGGCTTTCCAGCAGGGTCACCACGCGAAGGCTGTGTTCGTTGTGGTCAAAACCGCCGTGATCCTTCAGCAGACGATTGAGGGTTTCTTCGCCGGAGTGCCCGAAGGGCGAGTGTCCGAGATCGTGTGCGAGTGCGACGGCTTCGGC
Source organism: Verrucomicrobiota bacterium (assembly GCA_014584375.1). GTDB lineage: Bacteria > Verrucomicrobiota > Verrucomicrobiia > Chthoniobacterales > JACTMZ01 > JACTMZ01. The sequence goes on from JACTMZ010000103.1 coordinate 2,492, forward strand.
GAGATCCTCATTAAGTCCGAGCGAGCGCGCCAGGGTGCGGCTGATGGACGCCACTTCCATCGTGTGCGTCAGCCGGGTGCGGTAATGATCCCCTGCATCGTTCAAAAAAACCTGGGTTTTGTATTCGAGGCGTCGAAAGGCGGCCGAGTGAATGATTCTTGCGGTGTCGCGTTGAAATTCCGTGCGGCGTGGATCGGGTTTGTGTGGATGAAGACGTCCGCGTGTTGCGGCAGAAAGCTGCGCAAAAGGCTCAAGGCGCAATTTCTCCCAATGCTCGGAGCGTTCGCGTGTGCAGGGAATGGGCATGGATTTAGTCCACCCGATTATTGGTGGCGGGGTCGAACAGGGTGATTTGCGCGGTTTCGGCGCGGAAGAGCATTCGGTGTCCGGCCTCCCGTGTGTTAATGGGGTGGCGGCTGCGGCAAATGAGCGTGTTGGCGCCGGTTTGCAGGTAGCAGATTGTCTCGGCACCGGTTGGTTCCACGATGTCTATGTGGGCGGGAAATGTGGCCGCGTCGGGAACATCGCCGGGCTGCAATGGCTGGATGTGTTCGGGGCGCAGACCGAGAAGAATCTGCTTGTTCACCAGCCGCCCGATGTCCCGTGTCGGCGCCAGTTCGATTTCCGCAGATCCGCCGCCGGCCTCGCGGAAAACCAAACGGGACTCCTCCCGGGCGTGGAGCGTTCCCCGCAGAAAATTCATGGAGGGACTGCCAAGAAAGCCCGCGACGTAGGTGTTGAGCGGTCTGTGATAAAGCTCCAGGGGCGCGCCGGATTGCTGGATTGCACCGTCTCGAAGCAGGACAATGCTCCCACCCATGGTCATGGCTTCGGACTGATCGTGCGTGACGTAGAGAATCGTGGTTTGGAGTCGCTGATGAAGTTTGATCAGCTCCGCCCGCATTTGTGCCCTCATTTTGGCATCGAGGTTTGAAAGGGGTTCGTCAAAAAGGAAAACCTTGGGTTGGCGGACGATGGCGCGCCCGAGTGCCACGCGTTGCTGCTGTCCGCCTGACATGTCGCGCGGCAGACGGTCGAGAATATCCTCAATGCCGAGGATTGCGGCGGCCTCCCGCACGCGACGGGAAACTTCGGCGGCTGGAAAGCGCCGCACACGGAGGCCGAAGGCAAGATTTTCACCTGCGGTCAGATGAGGGTAGAGCGAGTAATTTTGGAACACCATGGTGACGTCGCGGTCGCCGGGAGGGATGTGATTGACCACCGTTCCATTGATGAGAATTTTTCCATGGGTTGCGGATTCGAGTCCGGCCACCATGCGCAGCGTTGTGGTTTTACCGCAGCCCGAGGGGCCGAGCAGCACGACAAACGAACGATCCTCGACCTCCAGGGAGAGATCGAGTACGGCGGGAATCTCCTCTCCACGGCGACCGCGGTAGATTTTGGTGACGTTTTGTAACGTGACGCTGGCCATGGGTGAACGGCGGCGAAGCGCGCAGCCGTTGGTGCATCATGCGGTGAGTTGGAGCCGGTGGCGAGGCGAAAGAAAGGATCAACGAATTCGCACGGGCTTTAGTTTCCAAATGTCGCGCGCGTATTCGAGGATGGTGCGGTCGCTGGAGAATTTGCCGACACGCGCAGTGTTGAGCACCGCCATTTTTCCCCAGCGCGGCTTGTCGGTGAAAGCCTGTGAAACCGCTTCCTGGGCCTTGCGGTAGGATTCGAAGTCGGCGAGGCAAAGGAAGGGATCGTGATAGAGCAGATTGTCCCGAAGCGGAGCCAGCACATCGCGATTTTCCCCTTCGATGAAAAAGTCCGTTCCGAGTCCGTTGATGATTTCCGCCAGTTTGGGATTTTCGCGGCAGAACTGCTGCGGATTGTATCCGGCTGTCTGCAGGGCCCGCACTTGTTCGACGGTGTTGCCGAAGATGAAAATGTTGTCATCGCCGACTTCCTCGCGGATTTCGACATTGGCTCCGTCGAGGGTTCCGATGGTGATGGCGCCGTTGAGGGCGAGTTTCATATTGCCCGTGCCGGAGGCTTCCTTTCCCGCCGTGGAGATTTGCTCGGAGAGGTCGGCGGCGGGGACGATGCGCTGCGCGAGGGAGACGCGGTAATTGGGCATGAAGACGACCTTGATTTTCCCCTTGATGCGGGTGTCGGCGTTGATTTTTGCGGCTGCGGAGTTGATTGCCTTGATGATGAGCTTTGCCATGTCGTATCCGGGGGCGGCCTTGGCGGCGAAGATGAACACGCGCGGCGGAATATCGAGATCAGGGTTTTCAATGAGTTGGCGATAGAGCCACAGAATGTGGAGCAAATTCAAATGCTGGCGCTTGTATTCGTGCAGGCGCTTGATTTGCACATCGAACATTGCGGTGGGATCCACCTCGACGCCGCACTCCGCGTGGATGCGGGCGGCGAGCTTTTTCTTGTTGGCGAGTTTGACCGCCATGAACTCCTCGCGGAAAGAGGCGTCGTCCGCGAGAGGCTCCAGCTCGCGCAGTTTGGTGAGATTACGCTCCCAGCCGTCGCCGATGTGGCGGGTGATAAGGTCGGACAGGCGTGGATTGCAGGCCATCAGCCAACGTCGCGGCGTGATGCCATTGGTCTTGTTGTTGATTTTTTTCGGCCAGAGAGCGTGGAATTCGGGGAAGAGATCGGTCTTGATGAGCTGTGTGTGGATGGCCGCCACGCCGTTGACCGAATGGCTGCCGACGACGCTCAGATGGCCCATGCGGACCTTTTGATCGTGTCCTTCCTCAATGAGGGAGAGAACGCGTTTTTTTTCCACGTCCCCCGGCCACTTGGCCTCCACTTCATCGAGGAAGCGTTTGTTGATTTCGAGGATAATTTGCAGGTGGCGCGGAAGAATTTTTCGGAAAAGTCCGACGCTCCATTGTTCGAGGGCTTCGGGCAGGAGGGTGTGATTGGTGTAGGCGAAGACGCGCGTGACAATATCCCACGCCTGTTCCCATGGCAGTCCCTGTTCATCGTGGAGCAGCCGCTGAAGTTCCGGAATTCCGATGGCTGGATGCGTGTCATTGAGCTGGATGGCGACCTTGTCAGGAAAGGTTTCCCAGCCCTTGTTGTCCTTCTCAAATCGGCGGATGATGTCGCGCAGCGAGCAGGCGGTGAAAAAGTATTGCTGGAGCAGACGGAGTTCCTTGCCCGCCTCGGTGGTGTCATTGGGATACAGAACCTTGCTGATGGTTTCCGCCATGTTTTTCTGTCGCACGGCCTCTTCGTAGCCGCCGCGATTGAAGGCTTCGAAATCGAACTCCTCCGGTGCTTCGGATTTCCACAGGCGCAGGAAATTGACCGTTTCGGTTCCATAGCCGGGGATGGGGATGTCGTAGGGGATTCCGATAAGCTTGCGAAAGCCGGTCCAGACCGGGCGCGGTTGTCCGGCGTCATCCGTCAGGGTTTCTACATGTCCGTAAACGGGGATTTCCTGCTGGTGTTGCGGGCGCACGATTTCCCACGGTGAGCCGAAGCGGACCCAGGCATCCGGCAGTTCGACTTGGAAACCGTTGCGGAATTCCTGTTTGAAAAGTCCGTATTCGTAGTGGATACCGTAGCCGATGGCGGGGAGATCGAGGGTGGCGAGGGAGTCGAGAAAACAGGCGGCGAGGCGTCCGAGGCCGCCGTTGCCCAGCGCCATGTCATATTCCTCGTCACGCGTTTCCTCCAAGGGATGGCCGAGACTGTTGAGCGCGTCGGTGATTTGATCGAGAACACCGGCGGCGATCATGTTGCTGACGAAGAGACGTCCCATGAGAAATTCCATGGAAAAATAATAGACGCGGCGCACGTTGCCCTCGTTGTGAACGGCGAGGGTTTTCATCATTCTCGCAATAATGATGCGCTGGATGGCCATGGATGTGGCAATCCACCATTCCCGCCGCGAGGCCGAAATGGAGTCGCGCGCCATGGAATATTTCAGCTCGTCAATGATCTGCTGTTCAAACGTGATGGGCGAAGATTTCTTCATGGATTGAATAAGCGACGATATTGAAGCGACGGTTTGGCGCGAGGAAAAATTCCGGGTGAAATTTTGCAAGGCATCGGCATTCGCATGGATTTAGTCGCCGACTTTTCGGCGATCTGCTTAAAATCGCGCATTGTTTGCATGAATAAAAAAAGCCTGCTCACCCTTCTGCAGATTTTGGTGACGCTTGTTTTGTTGTGGTGGGTTTTCCACGATCCGGACAAGCGCGCGCAGATGGGCGAAGCCTTGCGTGAGGCCGACTGGAAATGGCTGTGGCTGGGGGTGGTTGTGTTTTTTGTTTGTACTTATGTGGCGACGGTGCGCTGGAAGATATTGCTGTCGGTGCAGAATATTCCGATGAGCTGGATGCGGGCATGGCAGCTGTTTATGATCGGCATGTTTTTTAATCTCTTCATGCTCGGCTCCACCGGCGGCGACGTGGTGAAAATGTTTCTCACCATGCGCGAGACGCGAAACAACAAGGCGGCGGCATTGCTCACGGTGTTTATGGATCGCGTCATTGGCATGATGGCGCTGATTCTCATCAGCGTTGCGTTTTTATATTTTCGTTATGACGTTCTCAGTCACACGCCGGCGAGCGCCGCGTTGCTGCGGACTTTGCTGTGGCTTTTGGCGGCATCGATTGTGGTGATCGTGGGAATGTTTGCGATTTCCGGATTTGGATGGGCTCATTATTTGCCGTCGTGGACACCGATGCGCGGGCGCATTGTCGAACTTTCCGCCGCGTGCCATCTTTATGCGAAAACCTGGCGGCTTACCCTTTGGGCGTTTCTGATTTCCTTCCCGCTTTTTGCCCTGTTTTTCATCACGTTTTATTGCGCCGCACGGGCGTTCACCGATGATCTCGGGTTGGTGGATATTTTTTCGGTTCTGCCGATTGTTGCGGTCATTACGGCCATTCCCATCACCATTTCGGGAATCGGTCTGCGCGAAAGCTTGTTTGTCTCCCTGCTGGCCCCTTTTGGAATTTCCGCTGCGGTGGCGACGCTGATTTCCGTTGCCGGTTTTTTGATCAACACGATCGGCAGCCTTGCAGGCGGTCTTGTGTTTTTGCTTTATCGCTCCTCCACCCATGAGGCCGTCAACCTGCGGGACATGGCGCGGGAGGTTGAACGCGTGGAGAGTCAGATGGAGCGCGATGAATGAAACTCCCGGAAATTACGTCCGCCTTTACCGTGTCATTTGACGGAAAAATCATTTGTCAAAAGCGGACGCCGGTGATGGGCCTGCTTGCGCGGCGGAAAAAGTCCGGGGGCGCACTGCGGGTGATTTTTTGCGGCGATGGAAGTCCGCTCCCGGAACTTTTTGACGCGCCTGCGGTGATATTTGCGACGAAAGACATGCCGGAATTTCGGCGGCGTGATTTAAAAAAAATCGCAAGTCTCCATGTGGAGCCGCGTGCAAAGAGGATCAATCTTCGACGCGCGTTGGAAATTTTGGCGCGGGATTACGGCGTGAGTTCGGTTCATTGCGATGGGGATGCAGCGTTGTTTCGCGAGATTGTCCTGCAGGATCTCGCGCAAACCCTGCGCGTCACTTTTGTTCCCCTGGTGCTTGGGGGCGCGAAGGCGTCCACCTTGCTGGGGCCAACGGTATCCGCTCTGCTTCCGCATTCGGTTCCGCTGCGATTGAAAAGTTTTCGAAAATCAGGTGATCGGGCGATTGCTTCCTATGTGATTGGAGGAAAAAGTCAGGCGTCGGCCAATTCCCGGAGCAGGATCTGATGCAGACGGATGCCCGCTTCGAAGTTTTCGAGCGGAAAGTTTTCATCCGGGGCATGGGCCCGGCAATCCGGCGCGGCGAGGCCGAGCAGAAGAGTTTCGCAGCCGAGGAGTTCGCGGAAGGTTTGGACGATGGGAATGCTTCCTCCTTCGCGCATAAGGGCGGGGGGGCGCCCGAATACTTGTTCGAGGGCGCGCAGGGCGGCGGCGCACCATGGACTGCGCGTATCCATGACATAAGGCATTCCGCTGTGGCCCCGCACAATTTCCATTTCGACGCTGGCGGGCTGATGATTGCGGAGGTGGATGGCGACGAGATCGAGGATGCGGGAGGGTTTTTGACAGGGAACAAGCCGGAAGGTCAGTTTGGCTGAGGCTTGCGCGGGAAGGACGGTTTTTGTGCCTTCGCCCTGGTAGCCGCTGGTGAGACCGTTGATTTCCGCCGTCGGACGAATCCCGATGCGTTCGAGGGTGGTGAAACCGGGTTCGCCGGTGAGCAGAAGCGCGCCGGTTTCCCGTTGAAAATCCACTTCATCAAGCGGCAGTGCCGCCAGCGCCGCCCGTTCCGCAGGAGTGGGGGGCGTTACGTCGTCATAAAATCCCGGCACGGCGACGCGGCCCTCATCATCGTGCAGCAGGGAGAGGAGGCGGACAAGGGCAGCGGCGGGATTTGCCACCGCACCGCCGAAAACGCCGGAATGCAGATCCATGGAGGGGCCCCGGACGATGACTTCCATGGCGGCGATGCCGCGCAGACTTTGGGTGAGGGTCGGCCAGCCTTGCGCCACCATGCCGGTGTCGGAAACCGCGATAATATCGCAGCGCAGTTCATTGCGGCGGGCGCGAATGAACTCGGCAAGATTGACGCTCCCAACTTCCTCCTCACCTTCGATGAGAAAAACAAGATTCACTGGCAGGGAGCCTTCCGCCTGCAACAGGCGAATCGCGCCAAGAATGTGCGCAAGAATCTGCCCTTTGTTGTCGGTGGCTCCCCGCGCAAAAATGCGTTTGTTGCGAATGACGGGGTCAAAGGGGGGCGATGTCCAAAGATTCAGCGGGTCCGCCGGCTGTACATCGTAGTGCCCGTAAATAAGAACCGTTTTCCGCCCCGGAACATGCGGCCCTTTCGCCAGAACAGCCGGATGTCCTCCGGTTTCCGCCACTTCGGCGGTGAATCCGCCCTCGTTCAACAGCCGCCGAAGCCAGTCTGCACAGGAGTGCATTTCGGATGCTTTGTCGGGATTTGTGGAAATACTGCGAAAGCGAAGAAATTCAAAAAGAAGATCCAAATCGGACTTTGTATGCGGTGAAACGGTTGAAGAGGAGGGGGATGTCATGACACTATGTATTGTGTGGGGTGGGGGGATTGACCACCATTTGTTGTGCATAGGGTTGCAAATTCCGCCGGGAACCATATACATTAGGTTGGAATTTTTTCCCCATGTTTCTCAAATCCCTTGATCTTTTAGGTTTTAAATCCTTCGTCAACAAGACGCATCTTGAATTTCACGAGGGAATCACTTCGGTTGTCGGCCCCAATGGTTGCGGCAAATCGAACATTCTCGATGCGATCCGATGGTGTCTGGGCGAGCAGTCCGCCAAGGCGCTGCGTGGCGGGGAAATGTCGGACGTGATTTTCAGCGGGACGGATTCCCGTTCGGCCGTGGGGATGGCGGAGGTTTCGCTGACATTTGGCGGGTGTGCGGATCATTTGGGCACGGAGTGGGACGAGGTGTGTGTGACGCGGCGTATTTTTCGCGATGGAAAAGGCGAGTATCTTTTAAACAAGACGCCGTGTCGTTTGCGTGACATTCACGAGCTGTTTATGGACACGGGCATTGGCCGCAGCAGCTACTCGATTATGGAGCAGGGCAAGATTGACCTGATTTTGAGCAGCCGCCCCGAGGATCGTCGCGCCGTGTTTGAGGAGGCTGCGGGCATCACGAAGTTCAAGGCTCAGAAAAAGGATGCCCTTCGCAAGCTGGAGTACACCGAGGCGAATCTTGTTCGTGTCAACGACATCATGCGCGAGGTGAAACGGCAGATTGGCTCGCTGCAACGTCAGGCGGGCAAGGCACGCCGGTATCAGGCTCTCTCGGCGGATCTGCGGGCTTTGGAGCTGAATTTTACCCGGCGCCAATATGATCAACTGACGGCGTCACGCGAAGAGTTTTCCCTGCAACTTGAAAAACTTGAAACCCGCCGCTCCGAGATTTCGGCGGAGCTGGAGGAGGGAGAGGGCGCGATTGCCGGGCGGCGTCAACGTCTGGAGGAGCTTGAGCGGCAGGTGGAGTCTTCGCGCGTTTCCATGCAGTCCCTGCGGGATCGCATGGTGCAGGCTCGGAGCCGCGCGTCGCACAATGGGGAAATTGACGCGCAGCTTCGCGAGTCAATCGCCCGCTGCGAGGGTGAAATCGCGGCGACGCGGGAACGGCAGCGTGTTCAACGTGAGGAAATGGCGCAAATTGAGGAACAGATTGTCCGCGTGGCCGCCGAACTCTCGGAGAAGTCGGCCGCATTGGATGCCTTGCAGGCAAATCTGCGCGAAAGCGCCGGACGTCGTGCGTCATCCGAAAAATCGCTTGCGGCATTAAGGAACGAAATCAGTGCGGCGGAAAACGAATCCTTGCGGATGCAGGGGGAACTGGCGGGTTTGGAAACGCGGCGCGAGGCCGCCCGCATTCGTCTTGAATCCCTGGAGGAGGAGGGACGGCAGATTCACGGCCAGCAGTCCTCCGTGCGCCGGAAGCTGGAGGAAACGTCGGCAGCAGTCAACGCCGGGATTGCGGCGCTTCGTGCGGCAGAGTCCGCCCTGGATTCAGCGGAGTCCGCACTTGAGCGCAATGAGCAGAAAAGACAGGGCGTCGAGGAGGAACTTTCAGCGGCCCGAAGGACTTCTGCGAAGGTTCAAACCCGGCTTGAGGTTTTGGAGCAGCTGAATTTGGAAGGCGAGGGAGCCGCACCGGGTGCGCAGGCTGTGTTGCGAGGACTGGATCGCCCGGATCATTTCAAACCCGCTGTTCGCGGCATGCTCGGCGGCTTGCTGCGTGTGGAGCCGGGATTTTTGCCTGCCATTGAGGCGGCGCTCGCGGAGCGTGGTGATACGATTGTGTTGAATGACGGGGCGCCCGCGCGCGAGATTCTCGAATCGCTGTATGAGGGCAAGCTCGGACGCGCAAGCCTTGCGGTTCCCAATGGCGGTCGGGAGCCGGCGGAGAGTGCGGCACCGGAGGGTTCGTTGGGATGGGCGGCGGATCGGGTGCGGTGTGAGGGGGATGACCTGCGTCGCCTGGTGCGGGGCGTTCTTCACGGTGTGGCCGTGGCGGCCAATTTGGATCATGCGGAGGAATTGCGCGCGCGGTATCCGGATATTGCCTTTGTCACGCAGCACGGGGAGATGATTGATGCTGCAGGGATTGTGACCGGCGGACGTGCGGGCGAGGGCATCACCTCGGCGCTTCAACGTCGGGATGAAATTGTGTCCTTAAACGCCAGATTTGCCGCAGTGCAGGGAGAGTTGACCCGGCGCGAGGCGGAGCGCACAGCGATTTTAGCCGAACGTGAGGAGCAAAAGGCGGCTGTTGATTCGACCCGGGCCGCACTGCGGCGGAGTCAGGAGGAACTGGCCGGCTTGCGGGCAGGACTGGCCTTGCTTGAAAAGGAGGCGCAGGAATCCGAGTCTCGTTTGACGGCTCTCAACCGGGAGCGCGAGCGGGTCGGGGCCGATCTGGAGGCCGCCCGTGCACGATCCGGGGAGCTGGAGGCGCGTGTGAATGTCTGCCGTCAAACTGCGGCGGAAGCCTCCGCAAAATCCGGGGAATTGATGGAGCAGGCGCGGCGTGAGGCCGACGAGGAAGAGGCCGCTTCCGCCCGGTTCAACGAACTGCGGGTGCAGTTCGCCACGGCGCGTCAGCAGGAGGAAAGCCTGCAGGCTCGACGGACTCCGATGCTGGGACGCATTGAGGAATTGGAGGAAAACGCGCGTCAGCGGGAGAAGGAAATCGAGGCCGCTGGACAAAAAATTCGGACGGTTGGGGATCAGACGGAGGCATTGACGAAAGAGGCGGATGAATTGCAGTCCGGCTTGGAGTCGCATCAGCAGGAATTGGATGCGTTGCAGAAGGAGCGTTTGTCATTGCAGAACGAGGTTCATGCGGTTGACGAGAAATTACGTCAGATGCGGCGTGAACATGGCGAGATGCAGGATCAAAAGGGACGTCTGGAGGTGCGGGTGGCGGAGCTTCGGCTGAAGTCGGAAAATTTGTTGGAGGACATTCGGCGCCGTTATCACATCGAGTTGCACGAGACATCCATGGATGTTTATGCGCTGCACTGTGCCATTCGCGATCATCGCAAGCGCCGCAAGGGCGGCAATGGCGCCTCCTCGTCGGCGGAGGATTCCGCAGATGCCACCGAGAATTCCGAAGAGCGCGTTTCGAATGCGGCGCCGGACGAGGCACCCGCATCGGTGGATGCGCCGCTCGACTGGGCGGAGATCGAAATTTTTGTCGGCGAGCTGCGCGACAAAATGGATTCCATGGGGCCGGTCAATCTGGATGCGATCCAGGAATTTGACGACCTGCTCGACCGTCAGAAATTCCTCGATGATCAGTTTAAGGATTTGACGAATTCCAAGGAGGAATTGTTGGAGGTCATCAAGAAGATCAATGCGACCACGACAACGCTGTTTGCCGACACCTTTGCCAATATTCGAAATAACTTCCGCGAAACTTTTCGTGAGTTGTTCGGCGGTGGCAGGGCAGATCTCGCCCTGATGGATGATGGCGATCCTTTGGAAAGTGGCATTGAAATCACGGCCAAGCCGCCCGGCAAGCAGTTGCAAAGCGTTTCCCTGCTTTCCGGCGGAGAGCGCACCATGACGGCCGTTGCGCTTCTTTTTGCCATTTACATGGTCAAGCCCAGTCCGTTTTGCATTCTCGATGAAATGGATGCTCCGCTGGATGAATCCAACATCAACCGCTTCCTTGCCATGCTTGATCGCTTCGTGAAGCAGAGTCAGTTTCTTGTCATCACCCACAACAAGCGCACCATCTCACGGGCCGACGTGCTGTATGGCGTGACGATGGAGGAGCAGGGTGTGAGCAAGCTGGTCGGAGTGCGCTTCGTGGATTCCACCGGGGCGTTTTCCGAGGCACGTGCGCCCGGGCGGCTTGAGGAGGCCGTGGAAACCGAGCAGCTGGTGCCGGCGGGAGAGAATTGAGCCGGACTTTCTTTTTTCCGGCCCCTGTGGCATAGCCTTTCCGTGATTACGGCGATCGGTCAATGGGCGCTGGCTCGAATTTGCGGACTGGGGGATTATGCCTTGTTCGTCGCCCGTTCCTTTGGCGCAATTTGGGTCACTCGCCGCTTGCCGGGACGTGTCGCAAGAGCCGTTTATGAACAGGGGTTTCGCTGTCTGCCGGTTATTTTGATTGTGGGCCTTTTTACGGGTTTGGTTTTGGGCTTGCAGGGATATTATGTGTTGAACCGCTTTGGATCGGAAGGGTTGCTGGGCGCATTGGTTTCCCTGAGTTTGGTTCGGGAAATGGCACCCGTCCTGGCTGCGCTGATGTTGGTCGGTCAGGCGGGGTCGGCTTTGGCGGCGGAGCTTGGCATTCAGCGTAATTCGGAACAAATCGTGGCTTTGGAAACCATGGGCATCAGCAGTCGCGGGTATTTGGTGACGCCGAGATTGCTGGCTGCCCTGCTTGTTTTTCCCATGCAGGCCGCGCTTTTTGTCGGCGTGGGCTTGTGGGGCGGCAGCCTTTCGGGATCGCTGCTCCTGGGGGTTGAACCCGGACTTTATTGGTCCGCCGTGGAGCGCGCCGTGGAGGCGAAGGACGTTCGCGAGTGCTTGTTTAAGGCGGTGGTGTTCGGAGTTCTGACGATCAGCATTTGCGCCTATTGCGGATTTTATGCGCATCGGGTCGGGCGTGCCACTGGAGCGCGGGCTGTGAGCGCGGCCACCACCAAGGCCGTGGTGATCAGCTGCATCATGGTTTTGGCTGCCGATTACGTCATTACCTCATTTTTGGTCAACCGATGAACCCGCTTGAAAAACAGAATCAGTCCGCAGCTTCAGACGCCGCGCTGTTGGAGGTTCGGAATTTGGACAAGCGTTTTGGCGCTCATCAGATTCTTGCCGGAGTCAGCTTCACGGTGCGGCGCGGCAGCATATTCGCCGTGCTGGGACCCAGTGGCGCCGGGAAATCCGTATTGCTCAAATGTATTGCGAATATTGAGACGCCTGACGCGGGAACAATTCTTTTTGATGGAACGCCCTTGGATTTTCGTCATCGCGTGAGCCGCCTGGCCTTTCGTCGCCGCTGCGGGTTTTTATTTCAGGGCAACGCTCTTTTTGACTCGCTGACAGCATTGCAAAATACGGCGTTGCCGCTGGAGCAAACGACATCATTGTCACGCCGGGAGATCAATCGTCGTGCGATGGAGGCTCTTGAACAGCTCGAACTGCATGAGCATGCGGGTCAATATCCGGCGATGCTTTCCGGGGGAATGCAGAAGCGCCTTGCGTTGGCGCGTGCCATTGTCACGCAGCCGGAGATGGTCTTTTTTGACGAGCCCACGGCTGGCTTGGATCCTTTGAGGCGCAACGCAGTTTTCGGAATGATCGCCAAATATCAGGCGCTTTTTGGATTCACCGCGCTCATTGTGACGCATGATATTGACGAGGCTCTGGCTGTGAGCAATACCGTCGCCATGCTTTATCACCGGGAGATTTGCTTTTGCGGAACACCTGCTGAATTTGGTGCGTCCCGGCATCCGGTGGTTGATTCATTTCGCGACAGCGCCAGGACTTTGCGGAAATCCGTGGCTTTGCTTCGCCAGGGTGGAGATATTTCCATGGAGAACGAGGCGGTTGATGAAGATTTGAAGGAGCAATTATGAGAGACAAAAAATTGGAATTCGGCGTCGGACTTTTTGTGCTTTTGGGTTTGATTGCCGTAGCTTATCTGGCTGTGAAACTCGGAGCCGGCGCGTTTGTCGGCGGTGAGACTTATGAAATCGAGGCGCGCTTCAATAATACGGGCGGACTCCATGCGGGCGGCAATGTGATGATGTCCGGAGTCACCGTCGGTCGCATCGAGGGGGTTCGTCTTGATCCCGAGGATTACAGCGCCATCGTGGACATGAGGATTTCTTCCGCCGTCCGCCTGCCCGCCGACACCATGGCATCCATTCGCACTTCGGGGCTTATTGGGGACAAATTTATCGCTCTCGCGCCCGGTGCGGACGAAAAATTTTTGCAACCCTCGGAGAGAATCATCATGACAGAATCCGCCGTTGAGCTAGAGTCATTAATCAGCAAAATGGCCTTTGGAAGCGTCAAGGAAGAAGAATCTTCCGAAGAGCCTCCCGCTCCCCGTGATCCATGAAAAAATTTTGTCTGATATTATTTGTCATTGCCGCCGCCGCGCAGGCGGCTCCCGTTGATGATGCAGAGGCGGCTGTGCGCGAGGGTGTCGCCAAGGTGCTGGCCGTCACTCAAAATTCACGGGGGGGCCTGTCCATGGCCGATCAACTCCAACCCGTTCTTGAGCCGCGTATTTCCTTTGAAACCATGACACGGCGCGCCATTGGTCCGGGTTGGCGGCAGTTTTCATCGGCGGAGCAAAGTGAGGCGGTTCGCCTGTTCACCAAACTCGTCATTCGCAGTTACAGTAAAAAATTCACCCCTGGCGAACAGCCGGAAATCAAATACCTGAAACCGTCCGCTCCGGCGCCCGACAAGGCTGAGATTCCGACCACGATGCTCTACAAAGGAAATCGTTACAGCGTTCTGTATCGCCTGGAAAATCGCTCCGGCAAATGGCTGGTGACGGACATGCAGGTGGAAGGCGTCAGTTTTATTGCAAATTACCGGGCGCAGTTTGATGCACTTTACAAAAAGGGCGGAGTCGCCGCCGTGATGGATTCGCTGCGGCAATCATCGCTTCAATGAAATACCTTTCATCGGTTGTCGCCTGTGCTGCAGCCCTTCTTATGATCGGTTGTGCGGGGAGAATTCACGAGACGCCTCCAAAAAAAAACATCGCCTCCACCGGGCATGGAGCTTCCGGCAAGGCGGTGGTTTCCGACGACACGTGGGATGATGAGGCCGACATCGAGGTGTCCGATCCGTATGAGGGCTTTAATCGCGCCATTTTTTCATTCAATCACGCTCTTTACACCGTCCTTATCAAGCCGGTGTCCAAAACCTACGATTTTCTCGTTCCGGAACTTCTTCGTCGCGGCATTCACAATGCTTACGAAAACGTCCGCTTCCCCGTGCGCCTGGTCAATCACTCCCTGCAGGGGAAATTTGATCGCGCCGCGCGCGAAACGGGAAAGTTTATCGTGAATTCAACGCTTGGGGTGGGGGGATTGATGACCGCCTCGGATAAATTTCCCGCCCTTGCGGAAACGCCGGTCTCGGACACCGGGCAGACTTTTGCCAAATGGGGCATTCCCAGCGGTCCCTATCTCGTGCTGCCTCTTCTCGGCCCCTCCGGTGTTCGCGACGGCCTGGGAGCGGCGGGCGATGCAGCGCTTAATCCCGTGTCGTGGGTTGCCTTTATTTTCGGTGGCGCGGTGTGGACCGTCGCCGTCTCCGCGCCGGATAGTGCCCATCGTTGGCCCGGGCAGATGGATCAATACGACACTCTGACCAAGGATTCCCTCGACCGCTACATCGCCGCACGAACGGCTTACATTCAGTATCGTCGCGGAGTTATGAAGCGCTGACGGATGGCGAATTTTTTCCGTTTAGTTCCGCCAGCATGCGATCGGTCAACAACACGTCTTCGTGTGAAGCACGCCGCCGTTGGTATTTGCGAAAAAGAATGTCGCGCAGTGTTTCGAGCACCTCGCGTCCGACGGGGTCAATCGGTGTCCAATACTCGTCTCCGGCATTTTTAAGGCGCAGGTGCCAACGACCGTTTTCCTTGACGGCCACAATCTCGCGCTTCACGCCGTCTTCATTGCGCTCCGTCCATGCGTGACGATTTCTCATGATGGAAAACGGGCGTCAAAGCGGCGAAACATCCGGGTGTTTCGCCGCCAGCGCGCCGTTCCTTGTTATTTCAACTCGGCCAGTTTCGCCTTGATTGCGTCGAAATTGGGCAGGTTGTGCGGATCATCGTGGGATTCGGCGTATTGAATGACGCCGTTTTTGTCCACGATGAAGGCGGAGCGTTTGGGCACGCCGCCCATGGGGAGTCCGAGTTCTGGCAAAAAGGTTTCGTAGGCGATGCCGTAGGCTTTCGCGGTTTTGTGTTCGTAGTCGCTGAGAAGCGGAACGGTGATTCCCTCCTTTTGCGCCCAGGCTTCCTGCGCAAACGGATTGTCGCCGCTGATGCCGATGACGGTCGCATCCAGCGCCGCATAATCCTGCAATCCCTGCGAAACGGTGCAAAATTCATCCGTGCAGACGCCGGTGAAGGCCATGGGGAAAAAGAGCAGGACGACATTGGACTTGCCGGCGTGTTCCGAGAGCGTGGCCAGCTTGGGGCCCGAGGCGGTTTTGGTGGAGAGGGAGAAGTCGGGTGCTTTGGTTCCAATAGTGAGTGACATGATGTTTTGTTGTTGTGTTTTTAGGTTGAAAGAAAGAGTACTTTTGGATCAGGGATGCGTCATTTCGACGGGATTGACCCACTTGTCAAATTGTTCGCCCGTGAGGTGCCCGGATGCAATCGCCGCATCGCGAAGACTGGATTTTTCCTTGTGCGCCTTTTTCGCGATTTGCGCGGCTTTGTCATAGCCAATGTGCGGATTGAGCGCCGTGACGAGCATGAGCGAATCTTGCACGTAGTGATTGATGCGATCCATGTTTGGCTCGATGCCCGTCGCGCAATGATGCGTGAAGGAACGGCAGGAATCGGAGAGCAGGCGAACCGAGTGCAGGAAGTTGTGGATGATGACGGGTTTGAAAACGTTGAGTTCGAAGTTGCCTTGGGAGCCGGCAAAACCGATGGCGGCATCATTTCCCATGACCTGACAGCAAACCATGGTCACGGCCTCGCTTTGGGTCGGATTGACCTTGCCAGGCATGATGGATGATCCGGGTTCGTTTTCGGGGATGTTGATTTCCCCCAGTCCGCAGCGCGGTCCGCTGGCCAGCCAACGGATGTCGTTGGCGATTTTCATCAGGGTGCAGGCGAGGGTTTTGAGTGCGCCGGAGGCGAAGACAAATTCGTCATGGGCTGAGAGCGCGGCAAATTTGTTGGGATTGGATGTGAAGGGCAGATTTGTAAGTTCGGCAATTTTTGCGGCGGTTCGGTCGCCGAATTCCGGATGGGAATTGAGGCCGGTGCCGACGGCTGTTCCGCCGATGCCGAGAGCCATGAGCCCGTGCAGGGAGCATTCGATGCGTGTGATGTCAGCATCGAGGAGGGCGACATAGCCGGAAAATTCCTGCCCAAGGGTGATCGGTGTTGCGTCCTGCAGATGGGTGCGTCCGATTTTGACGATGTCGGCAAAGGCTTTGGCCTTGGCGTCAAGGGCGTCGCGCAATTCGCGCACGGCGGGGATCAGTTGATGAACAACAACCTCGGCGGCGGCGATGGACATGGCCGTCGGGAAGGTGTCGTTCGACGACTGCGACATGTTGACGTGGTCGTTGGGATGAATGGGAGTTTTTGAACCCATTTCGCCACCGGCCAATTCGATGGCGCGGTTGGAAATGACCTCGTTGGCATTCATGTTGCTCTGCGTTCCGGAGCCGGTTTGCCAGATGCGAAGCGGAAAATGATCGTCAAGTTTGCCGTTGATGACTTCGTCGGCTGCCGTCGCAATGAGCGTGGCTTTGTCGGCGGGAAGTTTGCCAAGATCCTGATTCACCAGGGCGCAGGCTTTTTTAAGGATGCCGAGGGCGCGGATGAGTTCGCGCGGCTTGGTGTCGTCACCAATGTCAAAGTGGATGAGCGAACGTGCGGTTTGGGCTCCGTAATAGCGGTCGGATGGAACCTCGATGGCTCCCATGCTGTCGGTTTCAGTGCGTGTTTTCATCATGAAAAAATGCGGAAGCGTGACAAAGGCGATTCTCCGCGACTTTCGGATTTGAAATAAATTTACTCTTCAAAGCGGGCGATGCGCCCAGTCTATCCTCCGAATGCGGGGGGCGTCAATCTCCCCTCCATTTTAGAAAACACCTGCGTTACGTCTGCGGCGCAGGAAGAGCCCGGCCACACCGAGGCCGACCAGCGCCATGACGCCCGGTTCGGGGATCACTTCGAGCATCAGGCTTCCTTCGCGGAAATAGGCGGATTTGCCGCCACCGAGATCGTAGGCATTGTTGATGCCCCAATTCTGAATTCCCAGAGCCGCGAAGTCCGTGTGAGTGCCCTCCGGCAGCTCGCCAAAGATGGTGTAACTGCCGTTCGGTGTGTTTTGATCCAAACCGATCAGGCTTGCGACTCCGAAGGAACTGTCGAGTGTCACCGTGCCAAAGACATTGATGGATGAGGTGAGTGAAAACCGGACGCTTGCTGTAGCTTCCAAGGTGAGGTCGCTGCTCACGAAGCCGTCAAAAATTCCCGTGCTCCCAATGATGCCTCCGGAAAGAACGGTGACGCCTCCCGGAGTGATGAGAGAGCCTCCGTTGAGCTGAATTTCTCCGGCACTTTCGATGTTGCTGGAATAAAGATTGCCGGAGCCGACGGACAGCTTTCCATTTGCCATTACAAATGTCGTGCCGGAAACATGTGCCACGGCGTTGTCATCAACAACCAGTTCGCCGGAGACGCTATTTGTGCTGCCGATTGTCAGGGAGCCCGTTGTTGCCCAATCCGATCCAGCGTCCCGGACTGTCACAATTCCACTCCCGCCCGCAAGAGCGCCAATGGTCGCGTTGGCATTGGAAACACGGCCGCCGTCCAGGATGTCCAATTGTCCCACGCTCTGATAGCCCACGTGCATGTCGCCGGAGGTCCCCCAGGTTGAATTGGTGCCAGTAACGAGGGCGGCACCATTGCCGCCGATGGCGCGTCCAATATAAGAGGCGCTGTTCGTGACCAGTCCGCCATTGCTGATGTGCAGATCCCCAGTGCCCGAGAATCCAACACTCACCGCTTCCGCCGTCCATTGCGACCCCTGGCCGACAATTTCCATAAATCCATCGGAGCCCGCCTCGGAGCCGATGTGGGCATTGATGCTGGTAACGACCGAGCCATCTATCACGGAAAGGGTCGCCGTGCCCTGTTTCCCGACAATGAGATTTGATGCAATGCTCCATTCGGAATTGTTCGTGAGCGTCACATCTGCGTGGCCCGTGTCTCCAAGGGTCGCAAATTGGTTCCCCAAAAATCCGCTGCCCTCGATGCGCACCGTGCCGGTTCCGCCATTCACTCCCACGGTCAAATCCCCGGTAAGATCCCACCGCGACCCCGAATCGGCCACCAACACCGTGCCTTGGTTACTTATACCGCGACCGACGGTCGCATTACCGCCTGACACAATGCTGCGCTCCACCACCGTCAGATTCCCAGTGCCTGCTCCACCGACAACAATATCCGCAGTCTCCCATTGACTGCGGTTCGAGATCGTCACCGATCCGGATCCACCCTGCACCACTCCCAGTGTCGTCACACCACTCGAACCTCTGGCTCTCCCATCGAGGAGCAGGGTGCCCGTCCCCGCAAATCCAATTCCAAGAAAGCCGGAATTGGTCCAATCCGAGCCCGATCCCGTGATCGTCACACTCCCTTGGCTGCCGGTATCAATTCCGATGTTGGCACTCTCGCTGACGATCAGCCCTTTGGATTGCACGGTTAAATCGCCCGTCCCTGCGTCGCCCACTTGAAGCGTGGTCACCGTCCATGTCGCATTCACCCCTGAGACGAGCGCCTCTCCATGGGAACCGGCGTTCAGGCCAAGAATCCCATCGCCGTAATACACGGGGCGGGAGCCATAGAGGTGAATCAGCGATTTGTCTCCAGTGCTTGTCCCCGAGCTGTCCGCCAGAATTTGGAGCCGACCCGCTTCGCCGGAAAGGCCGCCAACAACTGTCGCCCCGGTGAAGGATGTTGTCGCGCCACTTTCAAGTGTCAGTGTCGGCATGGAACCGTTGGCCGTGATCAACAAAATGGGAGGATCCACCGCAAAGACCCCGCCCGTCTGAGTCGTGTCCACGGAAACGACCGTGTCCGCCCGCAGGGGGGACAACGCCAGTGTCGCCGTGCAGGAAACAACAAGAGAGAGCCTGCGGAATCTGCGTCCTCGTTGCGCGTTCCGTTGAGGGGAGGGCACCGTGGAATTGCATTGCAAAGGAATCATTCTTCGCAATTACAACTTTCCACGAATTCTTTACACTTCTTTCCACAATGAGCGCCCCCTACTTTGGTAGGGGGTGTTTTTATCCATCTGACAACAAATGCGGCGGGATTTTTCGAGTTTTTTTACGGAGAAAACCGGTATTGGGGTTGTTTAATCGGGGAGGGGTTCCCAATCCGAAAACGTGGCGGCTTGTCCGACGTAAGATCCGGAATCGTCGAGGAGATTGAAGACGGTGGCGCGAAGAATTTTAAAGCGACGGCCTTTGCGGCTGATGCGGACGCCGGAATAATTTTCAATAAAGCCGTGCTTTTCCACCTCATCGAGCAGGCGGCGGCGTTCCGTTCGATGAACGGGTTCGGCGCTTTCGCTGGAAGGATGCCCCACAAGGTCACTCCAGCCGGCCTCGAAAATTTGCAATGCGGCGCGGTTGGCGTAGTTGAAAACGTTGTCCGTGCCGGGGGAGCCGAGGGCGCTGAGCATGACGAAGGGGGCGTCGAAAAGGGCGAGGGCTTCCTCGTGAATTCCACCCGGTGGAACAAGATCGCGGGAGAACAGGCGCTTGTAGTTCGAGAGAATGAGTCGTGTGGGTTCGACAAAGCTGAGGCAATTCGGACGTGTGGTCATGGTCAATGGTCAGTCTCCGCCTCCACGCGGAGAAAAGCAAAGGTTGAGCGAACGCCGTTCTTGTCGCCGTGCAGTTGATCAAAGGTTCGCAGCACTCGCCGCAAGTGGGCGATTCCGAGGCGGCGGGGAACGGTCGCTCCCAGATTGTGAACGGCTCGCAGCATGGCGGTGGCATCGGGATGGCGACGGATCAGGCGGCGCGTTTCCCATCGGGTGACGCGCCAGCCGGATTGTTCGAGGAGTTCCATCCAGTCCTTCGCATCCCTCCAGGCGAACGGCGTTGCTTCGGGGCAAATTTGGAAAAAATTTTCGAGTGTCCCCCGGATGAACCATCCGGCAACAAGACGTGCGCCCGGTGCGGCGGCCCGTCGCCATTCGCGGAAGGCGCGGTCGGGGGCGGGGAGCCATTGCGCCAGGCTGCAATTGAATATCCACCGATAGGGCCCTCCCGCCAGCGTCGTGGCGGCGTCGGCGATGCTCCATTGGACAGCGGGAAACGCCGCTGCGCCGATGCGGACCATTTCGGGTGCGGCGTCCGAGGCTTCAAGGCGTGCCGTGCGGGCTGCCAGATGACGGGTGAAAATTCCGGTGCCTGCACCGAGTTCGAGGGCGGCCCCGTCGAGTTTGGCAGGCAGCCATTCGGCCAACCACGCGGCGACCTCGCGCTGGACATCCGCGTGGATGTCGTATTGCGCGGCGTTTTGATTAAAGCCGGTCAAAACGGCGGACGTCATGCAGCGCCATTTTGCCGCAGGTTCAGCGCGGCGGCGAGCAAAGGCTGCAATTGGTGTCCGCAATCCGCCAGGTGCAGATCGGGAAGGGCGCGCAGGAGGGCGGCGGTGTCGAGCAGGGGATCGTTGCGTCCTGCCACAAGGATGCTTCCGGCGGGGCGGGGCACGGGCGTTTGTGCCGGAGCGAGCATTTGCTCAAGTCCCCAGATCAGCGCCTCCGTTTCACGAAGTTCGGCTGTGAGCGGTGTCGTGGATCCGATGCGGATATGAAAATCGGCGATGGCGGCGGCGGGATCGCGTTTGAGCCAGCGAAGCTGCTGACGAAGCTGCGTCGTGGCGACTGCTCCGCCCAGATCGGCCTCCTTTTTCAAATCCACAAACGGAGCGAGAAGAATTCGAGGGCGTGGATCGTCAACGGACAGCAACAAATGGGCGCCGAAGGAAAATCCCGCGAGAATGTCGGCGTCGGATGCGAGGGCGGTTTTGACGCATTTCGCATCCGGCTCAATCACCGTATGGCAGGCGTCGGGCCATGTCTCCCGGATTGCTTCCAGCATCAGGTTCGGAGGAACCGTCCAGCCGGAAATCCAAGCGACCCGCGTCGCCGTGAGTGCCGGTTTCAATATCCCCAATATCCCCAGCCGCCCCAGACTCCGGGGATGGTCGCCATTTGCGCAGCCATCAGGTTGTTGTCCGAAATCTGCTGCTGCACGACGAGGTTTTGGTATTTTGAATAGGCCGTCTGATCGCCGATGTAGGCGAAGTTTCCATTGCTGTCGGGATAAACGTAAAAGACCTGATTGCCGCGAATGGTGCGGTGAATCGTGTAGGGTTTGAGTGTTGCGAGGGATTGACGCCGCTGCGGTGTGTTGGCCGGAATGACTTGGAATCCGGAAGCGGCGAGCAGTTGCTCATTGCTTTTGTGTTCGGCTTTTTGAATGGCGGCACATCCGGAAAGGAGTGCGGCGGCAAGGGCGATGGGAAGAAACGCTTTCATGCCTTTCGATTAGACCCGCTTTCGCTGGAGCGCAAGTTTGATTTTCGTAAAATTAAAATTGCCCCTTCACCCAGAACAGCAACTCTGGTTTCTTGGAGGCGGTCATGAGCAACAACACACCACTCGTTCAAAGTCCGGCGTGGAAGGCGCTGGAGGCGCATTATCCGTCCGTATCCGCAGCGCACTTGCGCGAACTTTTTGCGGATGATCCGGAGCGGGGGAGACGATTGACAGCGGAGGCGGCGGGAATTTTTTTGGATTATTCGAAGAACCGAGTGACGGATGAAACCTTGCGGCTTCTTTTGGCGTTGGCGGAGGAGCGTGGATTGCGCGCCCGCATGGAATCCATGTTTCGCGGTGACAGGATTAATGTCACCGAAGACCGTTCCGTTCTTCACACGGCGCTGCGCGCGCCACGCGGGAGCAAAATTATGGCGGACGGCAGGGATGTTGTTCCCGGCGTTCATGAAGTTCTCGACAAAATGGCGGCTTTTGCCCGCCACCTACGCTCCGGAGAGTGGGCCGGGCACACCGGCAAAAAAATTCGCAACATCATCAACATTGGCATCGGCGGCTCCGACCTCGGTCCGGTGATGGCCTTCGAGGCGCTGAAGTTTTACAGCGACCGCTCCTTGCATTTCGGTTTTGTGTCGAATGTGGACGGGGATGACTTTGCCGAAGCTGTTTACGGATTGAATCCGGCGGAGACGCTTTTCATCGTTTCCTCAAAAACCTTCACCACCTTGGAGACGATGACCAATGCACACACGGCGCGTGCGTGGCTTTTGTCCGGCTTGGGCGGGGATGAATCGGCGGTTGCGCGTCATTTTGTGGCGGTTTCGACCAATGCCGTCAAGGTGGCGGAATTTGGCATAGACACGGCCAATATGTTTGGTTTTTGGGACTGGGTCGGAGGACGTTATTCGATGGATTCGGCCATCGGGCTGTCCACGATGGTGGCGGTCGGTCCGGAAAATTTTCATGCCATGCTCGCGGGATTTCATGAAATGGATGAACATTTCCGCACCGCGCCGTTTGAAAAAAATCTGCCTGTGCTCATGGGTTTGCTGACCGTGTGGTATGCTGATTTTTTCGGGGCGCAAACGGTCGCCGTTTTGCCTTACGAGCAATATTTGAAGCGCTTCCCAGCCTATTTGCAGCAGCTCACGATGGAGAGCAATGGCAAAAGCGTCACGCTTGACGGACGTCGTGTGGACTATGCCACCGGGCCGGTGTATTGGGGGGAGCCGGGGACAAACGGGCAGCATTCATTTTATCAATTGATCCATCAGGGAACGCATCTCATTCCCTGCGATTTCATTGGTTTTGTTCGGACGTTGAACCCGTTGGGGCGCCATCATGATATTCTCATGGCCAACATGTTTGCCCAGGCTGAAGCGCTGGCTTTTGGAAAAACGGCGGAGGAAGTGCGGGCCGGGGGAACTTCTGAAAAACTGATTCCGCACCGGGTTTTTGAGGGCAATCGTCCGTCAAACACCATCCTTGCCGATGTGTTGGATCCCGCCACGCTGGGGCGGCTGGTGGCTCTTTATGAACACAGCGTGTTTACCCAGGGGGTGATTTGGGACATCAATCCCTTTGACCAATGGGGCGTTGAGCTGGGCAAGGTTTTGGCATTGCAAATTCTTCCCGAATTGGAGGGCGGGGGCGCTCCGGTCTCGGGGCATGACAGCTCGACGAATGCGCTGATTGAGCGCTATCGGCGGAATCGCGGCTGAATTATTTCGCTCCCAGGGCGGAGAGGCGCTCCTTGGCTTGAGAGGTGTATTTGGATTCCGGGAATTTTTCCACGAGATCCTTGTAGGCACGGATAAGCTGTTCCCGCTGTCTCTCCGCCTTTTTGGAATCGGTGGCCGACAATTCCTTGACCTGCTGTTCAAGGAGCTGACCACCCTCCCAAAGCCCCGTGGCGGCCGCCTCGGGAACGCCGTCGTAGAAGGCGGAAACCTTGATGAAATAATCTATGGCGGCATCGCGCTGCCCCTTGTCCCTCTGGATGTATCCTCCGAGCAGCATGGAATCGGCCCGCAGTTGCGAGGGGGCGTTGGGAGCGCGAATAATTTGCGTGAGCAGGGCAATGGCTTCGTCGCCTTTCTTTTGCTGACGCAGGGATTGCGCAATGCCGTAGTTGGCCTCCAAAACCTTGGGTGACCAGGGATAGGTTGCTTTCAGTTTTTCAAAAAGTTTTCCGGCGGCGGCGGTGTCGCCCGCATTTTGCGCGACTTTGCCGAGGCCGAAGAGGGAAATAGCCTGGGCT
The DNA here is from genome assembly GCA_014584375.1 of Verrucomicrobiota bacterium. Classification (GTDB taxonomy): domain Bacteria; phylum Verrucomicrobiota; class Verrucomicrobiia; order Chthoniobacterales; family JACTMZ01; genus JACTMZ01. The sequence goes on from JACTMZ010000103.1 coordinate 26,082, forward strand.
TCCTGAATGATGGGCGGTGCCTTGATCGGTTCGGCTCCGGCGGGATTTGGATAATCAACGGCGATTTTTTCAAAAACAGCCTTCGCCTTGTCCGACTCTTTGTTGTCGAGCAGTGCCAGTCCGAAAAGATCCAGATCGCTCGGTGCATAGCGCAGGGAGGCATCGTAGGCCTTTTTCATTTCTTCAAGCGCGCGCTTTGGATCCTTTGTGCTGATAAAGGACGCGCGGGCAAAGAGGGCCTTGCTTTTGGCGGAGCCGGGGAGGGATTCCGCAAGGGTGGCAAAATATTTTTCCACATCGGCATCGGTGGCGAGGTTTGAGTCAACCTCCAGCTTTTTCGCGTTGAGCAGGGCGCGGAGACCGAGGCTGAGCTCGGGGCTGTCGGGATAGGTTTTGGCCATCTTCTCCACGGAGGCCAAGGAATCCGCGAGGGATTTTTTCCATTTTTCCTGCTCTTCCGCCGGCAGCGCACCGAAGCGTCCGAGCCGTTCGGCGGCGCCGCGATGAAGGTCGGCGATGTGAACCAGGGCTTCGGGCGACTTGGGCGAGTCGGGATATTTTTCAACAAAGTCGGCATAGGCGGCCACGGCTCCGTCTATGTCGCCGCTGTTAAGCCGGGTTTTTCCAATGCTGTCAAAGGCGAACCAAACTTTGTCGTCGGTGGGATACTTTTCGATGAATTCCTGCATCAGCCGCACAACCTCGGCACTGTTTTTTGCAGCGCCCGCGATTTGTGCGCGTTGGAAGAAGGTGAAGGGAGCCGGCTGGCTCTTGGGGAATTTTTCCGCAATTTCCGCTAGGGTGGCGACGCCCTGTTCCTGCTGCTTCAAGGCGAGCTGGGCGGCGGCCTTGGAATAAAGCGCGCTCGGGGCGAGCGTGGCGTTGTCGGAATATTTTTTCAGGAAGGCGTCAAGAAGCGGAATGGCGCCTTCGTTGTCGCCCTTTTGCTGAGTGCCGACCGCCACCCAGAATTCCGCTTCGGGGACCTGGGCCGCTTTCGGATATTTGGCTGTCAGTTCCTTGTAGGCGGCGATGGCTTCGTCCCATTTCTTTTGCTCCTTCAGTACATTGGCGATGCCGATCTGGGCGACGGAGGCCACTTCCGCAGGCGGATTTTTTGCAAGGAAATCCTTGTATGTTTTCAGCGCTCCGTCGAAGTCCCCCTGTTGGGCACGCGCCGTGGCTTCATTGACAATGGAGAGACCCAGCAGGGGGCTGTTGGGATAAAGTTCCGCCGCTTCCTGGAAATATTGTGCCGCCTTTTGCGGATCCCGTTGCGCGGGGTCGGGGTGGGTGAGGTACATGTTGCCGATGGCAACCGGAAGATTGGCGGCGAGAAGATCGCCTTTGTGGGCGCTTTGGAATTCCTTGTATCCGGCGGTGGCCTGCGCAATCGCGTTCTGCAAGGCATAGGTCATCGTCGTAAAATAGAGATTGCGCTTCTTGTCATCGTCGTCCGCCAGGAACGGTTTCACATAGCTGAGAATGACGCGGGCTTCGTCATATTTTCCCTGCTGATAATATGCTTCGCCGACTTTTTGCAGGGCGGTGGCGGTTTGTTCCGGGCGGCTTTGGAGTTCGGCCATCTGGCGGTGGTCGCGTTCGGCGCGGCGGTCGAGGCGTTTGAGCGCGGCGTTGTCACGCGCGGCCAGGGCGGCGCGACGCAGGGCCGGAATGTCGTCAATTTTTTGCTGTTGGAGTTTGATGATTGTTTCCTTTGGCAGGACGCCCCGGTAGGCCTGACGCGCTTCATCGAGGAACGCGACTTTTCGATCGTCGGGAGCGAAGGTCGCCTCGTTGAGGAGAATTTCCCCCAGTTGGAATTGCGCAGCGTTGACCAGCGCCAGATCCGAGCGTTTTTGAATTATGCCGCGAAGGAGATCGGTTGCCTTTTTAAAGAGCGCCGAGGCGCCCTCGCGATCGGGGGGATCTTTTGAAAGAAGCTTGCCGCCTTCGCTGGCGAGGGTGAGAGCCAGGAGATTCTGACTTTCCTGTATGGTGCCGCTGGAGGAGAATTTTTGGATGTTGGTTTCCAGGGCGGTTTTGGCGGCGTCTAGGTCGTCAATTTGAAATAAAGCGAGGGCGCTGCCGTAGTAAGCGGATTCAATGTCTGCGGACTGGGGATATTTTTGAATGAATTCCGCAAATTTTTTCACCGCTTCCTGAAAGTTCTTTTTGCGTGCGGGGTCATCCTTTTTGAGCGAGGTGGCCAGGGCGGAGAGGGCCAGCGGTTGAAGGTAGGCGGCGAGTTCCTTGATTTCATCGCTCGCCGAGGGGCCCTTGGGATCGAGCAGCTTGGCTATCGTATCGAGGCTCTTCTGACTTTGACCGGTGAGGAAGTAAGCGAAGGCCAGTTGTATCTGGGCGTTGGGAACGACGGGCGAGGTGGGGTAATCAGCAAGCAGTTTTTCATACGCGGTTACGGCGGATGCGTAATTGCCGCCCGTATAGATGTTGTTGGCGGCTTCGAGCGCCTGCTGCGGTGCGCTTTGCGCGAAAACGCGGGGCAGGGAAACGCCAAGAACAAGGACGAAAACGACGGGCAGGAGGAAACGGCTCGGGAAGGTCATTGCTCACTATTACCTTATTGTGAATTTAAGATAAAGCCTTCCGACGAAATTTTAAACGTTCTCCGCCGGGCTTTGCAGAGCCGGATTCAATCCGTATATTCCATGTCCATGGACAAATTGTTTGCGGCTCTGGAAAAGGGCGAGCAGTGCGGGGGGCTTTTAAAGTCATCCCGTGAAAATATTGTGGCGCTCCTGGCTGCGCATCCGCGCGATTACGAGGTTGCCAGCGTGCAGGAACTGACGGAGGCCGCAAATTTGGAGGAACTCAACAATCGCTTTTTCCGCACCCTGGCCTTCGGAACGGGCGGCTTGCGCGGCAAGACGATCAGTGGGGTCGTGACGAATGCCGAGCGCGGAACGCCGCAGGCGATGGAGCGTCCGGAGTTTCCCTGCACGGGCTCCAATGCGATGAATTATTTCAACATCAGCCGCGCCACGCAGGGGCTTGTCGCCTATGTGAAAAAATGGGCGCTCCGGGAAAATCTGCCCCATCGCCCACGGATTTGCGTCGGCTATGACACCCGGTTTTTCTCGCGTGAATTTGCGGATCTCGCAGCGCGGGTCATTACCGATCTCGGCTGCGACGCCCTTGTTTTCGATGAACCGCGTCCGACGCCGGAGATGAGTTTTGCCGTGCGTCAGCGTGCGGCCCAGGCCGGAATCAACATCACGGCCAGTCACAATCCGCCGGCTTACAATGGCTACAAGGCTTATTTCAACGATGGTGGGCAGGTCATTGAACCGCATGCCTCCGGCATTATTGCGGAGGTCAATGCGATCAAGAGCGCGCATTATGAGCCTCTGCCCGAGTCGGAACGCGGCGCACGCGAATCTCTCGGCACGGAAATGGACGAGGCCTATCTGAACCGCCTGGAAACCGTCGTGCTGGATCCTTCCGTCGCGGAGCGCGCGAAGGGACTCAAAATTGTCTATTCCCCATTGCATGGCGTCGGCGCCTCCATTGTCATGCCACTGCTGACACGCCTCGGATTCGACGTGACACCCGTCGCCGCGCAGCTCGTGCCGGACAGTCGTTTTCCCACGGTTAAGTCGCCGAATCCCGAATATGCCGAGGCGCTGACCCTTGGCATGAAACTGGCGGACGAAATTGGCGCGGATCTCGTCATGGCCACCGATCCGGATGACGACCGCATGGGTGTCGCCGTGCGTGACAGGGCGGGGGGGATGAGTCTGCTCACGGGAAATCAAATCGGCTCGATGCTGGCGTTTTACCGGGCGCAGCGTTTGTTTGACTCGGGGATTTTGAACGAAGCCAACAAGTCCCGGGGGGTCATCATCAAGACCTATGTGACCACCGATTTGCAAAAGGCCGTCGCAGAGCATTTCGGTCTCCGCTGCGTGGAAACGCTCACTGGATTCAAATACAATGCGGAAAAGCTGCGCAAATACGAGGAAGCGGTTCCGGCGGATTTGCGCGCGAATTATCCGCATCTCCCCGAAGATGTGACGCGCCGCCTGCGCCTGGAGCATTCTTCGCTTCTCATCATGGGTGGGGAGGAAAGCTACGGTTACACGCTGGCGGATTTTGCGCACGACAAGGACGCCAATGCGGCCGTGGCCGGCTTCGCCGAAGTCGTGGCCGCCGCACGTCTGCGCGGGCTTACCCCCGTGGAATACCTTGACGAAATTTTCTCAATCCTCGGTGTTTACCTCGAACGCGGTGAGTCGCTCGTGTTTGAAGGTGCTGAGGGCGCGGCGCTCATTGCCAGCCTGGCTGATTCGTATGCAAAAAATCCGCCTGCCGAAATGGACGGCTCTCCGGTTGTCAAAATGGAAAATTTCGCAACCGATGCCATTTTTGATGTCGAAGGGGATCGCATTCCGCCCGAGGGGATGATTATTTTCAGCCTGGCGGACGGACGCCGTGCCGCCGTGCGTCCGAGCGGGACGGAGCCCAAGATCAAGTTTTACATGTTCGGCGTGGAAAAACCTCCGGGGCGTCCGTTTGTTCCCGGGGAACTCGCCGCCGCACGAGAGCGTGTGGGAGCCGGACTCGACAGCTTGTGGAATTGGCTGCGCTCCGACCTTGACCGGCGGATAAAATCCTGATCCAGAACGATGAAAAGTTTTTTGCAGTTTCTGGTTTTCATCCTGGCGATCACGCTGGCTTTGGCCGGGTTGTATGCGTGGAAAAGCGGCTATTTCAACCGCGCCGCATCACCGCCTTCCCTGGAATCCCATGCCCCGCCGTCCGTGGCCAAGCCGGTGATCCCGCCGGGACGAATTCCGGGGCTTGCGGCTTTGGATGAGGAATTTGGACGCGTGGCTGGCGCGGTGGTTCCATCGGTCGTCAGCATCACTGCGCCGCGCGGGGACAGGATTGACCCGAGGGAGGAAATACTCCGCCAGTTTTTTGGCATGGGGCGTCCGCCGCAGCATGACGGGACAATGGCGCAGGGGTCGGGAGTGATTGTTTCGGAGCAGGGGCATATTGTGACCAATCTCCATGTGATTGAAGGTGCCTCGGAGGCGTCGGTGAGTCTTGCTGATGGACGTCGTTTTTCCGCAAAGCTGCTTGGAGCTGATCCCCGCACGGATTTGGCGATTTTGAAAATTGACGCAAACGGACTTCAACCGCTCGGATTTGCGGATTCGGAAAAGGTGCGTGTCGGGCAGCTTGTTTTCGCCGTGGGCAATCCCTTCGGCCTCCAGGAATCCGTCACCCAGGGCATTATTAGCGCACGCGAACGCCTTTTTTCCAGCGAGTCGGTGAATGAGTTTTTCCAGACGGATGCGCCGATCAACCCCGGGAATTCCGGTGGCCCCCTGGTCAACATCCGGGGGGAAATTGTGGGCATCAACAACTTCATTTTCTCGCAATCCGGCGGGAGCATGGGCATCGGCTTTGCAATTCCCGCCAACACCGTGCGCCGCGTGTTTGAACAAATTGTTCAGCATGGCCGCGTCCTGCGTCCGTATTTCGGCGTTTTCTTGCAGCCGCTGACCGCAGAAACGGCGGTTCGGGTTGGGGCGGCCCCCGATGCGCGCGGTGCTTTGGTCGCGGGTGTCGAATCCGGTTCTCCGGCGGCAGCGGCGAATATTCAGCCGGGCGATGTTATTCAAAAATTTGACGGACGCGAAATTCGAGATTTCAACGATTTGCGCAAGCGGGTTGCGGAGGCGAGTCTGGGAACGGAGGTTCGCGTCTCGCTTTTGCGGGGCGGAAAAACCCTCGAAGTTCCCGTGCGGATCCGGGAAATGTCTGCGGATGGTGCAGCGTTTTCCGCGCCCGATCCCGGTGGAACGCCGAATAATCCCGCCGCGGGCAATGTGTTTGCCGGCGTGTCGGTGCGCGAGATCACTCCCGTCTTGGCTACAAAATTTCGTCTGCCCTCAGCCATCGAGGGCGTGCTGATCCAAGCCGTGGAACCGGGGACATCCGCCGCCTCCGTCCTGCGCCCAGGTGACGTGATTGAGCAAATCAATGATACGCCGATTTCCTCGCCGGCGAATTTTTTGCAGACCGCCGCCGCGCTGCCTCCGGGCGAAAAAGCCGTCGTCCTGATCGCCCGCGGCCCCGTACGAACCTTCGAAGTCGTCGGCCCAAACACCGCAAAAGGGCACCGCATGGCCCCCGATGGCAAGGCGTCGCCGGTCATGATATCGCCGGAGTTTTCCCTATTTCCGCACGCCTTGTTTTTAGCTTGGCGAGGGGCTTGGTTTATCCTTGTCAGCTTCTTATAGGAGCGAGCTTGCCGGTGCGCAGCAGGGTGCGGAAGGTGTCCAGGGTTTCGGTCTTCATGGCTTCGTCCACGAGCGGGAAGGTGGCGAGGATGTGGGCGAATTCCTCCTCGGTCAGGTCGTAGAGCCGGGCGACGAGGGCATCGAGTTCGGCGCGCAGGCGGCGGCGGGCGGCCTCGTCCCGAACGCCGTGGGTTTTGTGGGTGGCCTTCGGGCCGAAAATTTCCCGCAGCAGGTCGTCAAACTCCGCGCTCGTCCCCACCAGCCGCGCCGCACGCTCGACCAGCGGACGAAACGCCGCGTCGGCGGCGGTCAGGCGCGGGATGGGGAGCTGGTATACCATAAACATGGAGATACTTGTCGTGACTCGTTTTCTAATGCACCAATCCACCGTAAAACTGTTCATCACCGCGCATAAGAACAAAGGTTCTGCCGCACACGAAAAGCAATGCAGGTCGGACAGCATGAGTTTGTGGTTTGCAAACACGTTTCTCGGTAGGATCGTGGCAAGCATCGTTCGTTCATTCGTGTTGCTCGCGATTTCTCTGAATGCGAACCGATAGCGTGTCGAATGAAGTCGCTTGTCTTCAGATGTTGTCAGACCAAGGCGAGCATATCCATCATCCGAGGACACCCAATACTTGGCATTAGCGAAATCAGAACAGAACTGATGAATCATCTTTCCCTCGAATAACCTGAATGCACTTCGTTCCGAACTAGCTAAGAAAAGATCGCTGTCATTAGTCATATGCAGCTCATTCGTGAGCTTGAGTTTCCAGCGGCCATCGACGGTTCTTCCAAGCAGGGGATTCCGAAGTAGTTTGTCGAATATCTCTATGTCAGCTTGGGAGTGAAATTCGAGAAGAGAAAGCGAGTCTGGTGATAGTTTCTCGATCAGGGCGCGGGAGAGGCGCAGCGGGGCGGCTTCCGGAAAGCTGGCGAGTTCCGGCGGGTCGTGCCGCATGAAGGCGACGGGAAACTCGGAGGTGACGCCGCCTTTTTCGAAGGAAAGGACGACGAATTTGAAACGCGAGTCCACGCCTTCGAAGATGGCTTTGCGATTTTCGAACCCGAAGAGTCCGGTGAGGCGGGTGCGGTCGAAGAGCATGAGCCGGAGCTGCTTGGTGCCGAGGTCGGTGTAGATGCCGCTGGGGATGACGATGCCGCAGCGTCCGCCCGCGCCGAGGAGGTTGACGCATTGTTCGGTGAAGAGCTTGTAGAGGTTGATGTCGCTGCCGGCCTTGCGCCCGTTTACGATGCTGATCTGATTCTCGAACTGCGGGGCGGCGCGGAACCATTCGCTGACATGCGGGAAGCCGGAGAGGTAGCCGAGCCAGGCCGTGTGGATTTCCGGGTCGCAGAGGAGGCTGGCTTTCTCGTCCTCGAAGTCCTCGATGCGCATGGTGTTCTTGGTGACCAGCTCGCTGTGCTGCTGGAAGAACTCCTTGCTGTTCGGCTTGAAGATTTCCCACGGCGGATTGGTGATGATGGCGTCGAAGCCGCCGCGGGTGATGAGGATGTCGTCGAATTCGTAGGCCCAGTGGAAGGGGTGGAGGGCGCGGATGTCGTCGAGGGTGAGGGCGCGCTTCTCGGGTTTGCCTTCCTTTTTTTTTGCGGCATCCCAAGTGGCTTGTTGAAACTTGATGCCGAGGCGGTGGAATTCATCGAGCAGGAGCTTGTCGAGCACGAGGCGGGCGGCGGCTTTTTGCTCCTCGATGCTGCGGCGGAGGGTGACGAGGGCGTCGCTCTCCTTTGCGCCGCTGCCGATGAGGCTGGGAGCCTCCTTGTAGAGGGTGATGAGGCGGTTTTTCACGGCGAGGAGTTCGGCGTATTTCGCGGCGCGGACGGTGGCGAGGTGGGCAGCGATGGTTTCGGCACGCTTCGGAGCGGTGGTGGACTCGATGGTGAAGCCGAGATCGCCCTCCGTGGGCTCGTGGACAAGGGTGAGGCGCTGTTGTTGGCGTCCGGATTTCGGATTGGATGCGTCAAAGGCGGTGGCATCCACGTGGAGGAGGCCGATGAGGGAATTGCCGGAGAGGATGTTGAACTCGATGTTCGGGAGGGGTTCGAGCTGGTCGCGGTGCTCGGCGGAGGCGACGAGGGAGAGGAAGAGGCGGAGTTTGGCGATCTCGGTGGCTTCCTCCATGAGGTCCACGCCGAAAAGGTTTTCGGTGACGATTTTCTTTTTCAGCCAGTAAGCGAGCGGGGCCTTGTGGGCTTTTTTCTCGCGCTGGATCCAGTCGAGCACGGGCTTATGGGCGAGGGCTTCGCAGCGGCCGAGCAGGGCGGTGTAGAGATTGAGCAGGGTTTTCTGCGCGGCAACAAGGAAGGCACCGGAGCCGCAGGCGGGATCGAGCAGGGAGAGGCTCGGGAGGATGTCGTGGAGGAGGCGGGCGCAGAGCGGGCCGTCGGCGTGGAAGAGGAGGTCGTCGAGGCCGGTGAAGAGGCGGGGCGCGGGGAAGGATTTGGGATTCTGCCGGTGGAGTTTCTCTGCGGCGGCGTGGCCGGCATTGGCGCGGTCGAGCACGAGCTGGTGGATGGTCTGCTCACAGAGGTATTCGGTGATTTCGGGCCGGGTGTAGTAGGCGCCGAATTCCTTCTGGTTGATGTATTTTTCGAAGATGTAGCCGAGCACGTCGGGATTGATCTCGCGGTCATCGCCGCCGGGGGTGTCATTGAGGCTCCAGGTGTAGCGGCGGAAGAGGGTGAAGAGATCGGCAAAGGCGGCGTCGGGGATTTCGATTTTCGCGTAGGCGGCGGTGAGGAGGCCATCGCCCTCGATGCGCTGCTCGATGCCGTGGGGCAGGAAGAGTCCGCCGTTGAGATACGGGATGTCGCCAAGCGGGACGGAGCCGACGGGCTGGCGCTTGGCGGCGGGCTTGGCGAAGCCTTCGAAGAAGAGGTCGCGCAGGGTGTGGGAGAAGAAGCGGTTTTCCCCGGACTTGCCGGAGGCTGCGAGCAGGGCGGGCAGGTAGTCGCGGTTGCCACCGTCGAGGAAGCCTTTTTCCTGCATGAACCAGACGAACATGAGGCGGTTGAGCAGGACGGAGGCATACCAGCGGCGCTCGCGGGGGTCGGGGATGCCGTGAATGAGGTCGAGCAGCTTGAGATGTTCGTTCTGAAAATCGCGGAAAAACTGCTTGGTGACGGTCTCCACATCGAGGGCGCGCTGGACGCGAGTGGCGGTCTCGGTGAGCGAAAAGTGGCCGTCTTCGTCCAGCTCGGAAATGTCCACAAACAGGGCGGAGAGTTTGGAGAGAAACAGGTCGCCGGGCTGGCCACGCAGGTAGTGGTGGCGGCGGGGGATGCGCATTTTCCCGCCCTGCTCGCGGCGCACCCAATACCAAAGGGAGCGGGTGCGCTGGGGATCGAGGAAGATGAGGATGTTTTCGTGACTGATGGCGGTGACCTGCTTCCATGCGGCGGCCTGCTGCGCGGCATCCGGGAGCTGGCCGTCGGCGGCCACCGCCTCAAACACCCGGCAGCCGGCAAGCTGGGCGATCTCGGTGAGGGTGAAGTCGGCGGACGGGTTGCCAGCGGTGAGGACGGCGGTTTTTTTCGACGCAGGCGGCTCCCAGCCGAGTTCTTCGATGAAGAGCTTGTGGAAGGCGAATGCTTGGAGGTGCTGGCGGGCACGGGTGGTGTTGAGGCGGGTGGACATGAGGAAAGGGTGAAGGATGAATTATGAAGGGTGAAGAGTGGCCGAGGTTAGACGCGGCCTTTGGGGGTGAGGCGGTATTTTTGCAGGCGGCTGTTGGGTTTATCGGGCCGTGTCGGCACGATGAGTCCGGCTTCCAAAGCCGGGAGCAAATAGGCTTTGCGGAAGTGTTCCCGATCAGTCAGCCCGAGTTTATCCTGTAACTCCTGTCGGGTGTGTTCACCTGTGAAAGCACCCAAAAGCTGTTGGACTTGCGGGGTGACTTGCGGGGTAACTTGCGGGGTGACTGGTTCAGGCACTTTCACCGCCTTGAGGTATTCCGGCGCAAAGCGGAACTCGACGGTGAGGCCGGTGCCATCGAAGCTGAGCGCGGGTCTGGGGGTGCCAGCTTCCTTGCAGGCGGAAAAGATGCGTTCGATGCCACGGCCCCAGGTCTCGATCTCCCCGGAACGAAAGAAGACGTGAGCGATGGAGGGGTTGAACGGTGTCGAAGAGTGTGTCCCGAGAAGCGTTTTCACGGTCCAGCCATCTGGGAGGACGGCGGGATTCCAGATGCGGAGGCGGTCTTCATACACGCGGATCTGCACGGGCGCGCCGATGGCGTAGTCGCGATGGACGAGCGCATTGAGCACGGCCTCGCGCAGGGCGGCATCCGGCACGGGGTAGCGCTCGATGCGCTGGAGGCCCTGATAGGTGATGGCGGCTTTGAGATACTTGGTGCGGACAAGATCAATGGTCTTTGCGGCCTGAGTGAAGAGGTCGCCTTGGATCAGGTCATGGTAGGCGAGGTCGGATTCGGAACGGAAGAAACCGATTTTTACGAAGGTTCCGGCGACGTAGCGCCCGGGATCTGCATGAAAAAGGAGCACGGCGGCGCGGCGGAGGTAAGTGCCCTCGGTGAGCTGGAGTCTTTCCACAAGGGAGATCTTCGATGAGCGCAGGTCCGCCGGATCGAGCCGTCCGCTGCTGCGGGCGAGATTGCGAAACTGGCTGATGGCAGCGGTGGAGAGATCGGTAACTTTGACACCCGGCATGGGCACGGCATCCCAGGTGCGACCATGCTTGCGGAGGAGAAAGCGGTCCAGCGCGACCCCTTTCTGCTCCTGGAGCGTGCTGCCGCTGCGGGTGGAATAATGCCCGCGATAGCTGATGGGGTTTGGGTAGGGCGGGACGATGATTTCGAGGAAGTCGCCGCCGTTTTCCTGACGGAGATTTACCTCGGCGACGATGCCGAGCACATCGCGGACTTTATTCGGCAGCTCTTCGAGAAGCTTGGCGGCATCCGGCAGACCGATGACGACGCCTTGATCATCCCTGCCGATGTGCAAGGCACCGCCCCCGGCATTGGCAAAGCCGCAGAGCCAGCGTAAATTCTCATCCCGCCAGGTTTCCTTCCATTCAAGGTGCTGGTGTTCTTTCATGGGGAGCATCGGAGTGGATGGCGCGTTTCAAGGAATCATGATCCCGAGGGAGCAGATGATGCGGGGTTCGCGGGCGTGGGCTTCCTCGATTGGGGTGCAGAGGCGGTCTTCCTCGTGGAGGGTGAGGACGAGTTCGGCGAGTTTTTCGTGGGAAACGTCGGCGCGCAGGTCACGGCTGAGCAGCTCGCGGGCGTGCTCACTAAGCGGGGCAGCGTAGATGGCATCGAGAGCCTGGTGGAGGGCTTTGATGTCGAAGAGCGTGCCTTGGACTGCGGCGGCGTGGTCTTTGAGCCGTTCATAGACGCGGCGGCGGGTGCTGCCGGGTTTTCCGAGCTGACCGCCGGTAGTGCTGTGTTCCTGCTGGATGCCGGTGACGGCCTGGCGGACGAGGTCGTGGTGATTGGCCAGGCGCGGCAGAGCGGGTGTGGAGGGCTCGCACTCGGCGGCGCGGAGGATTTCATGCTGGCTCTCGGTGACGGTGCGGCCCTGTTCGTCCACCCAGGCGAGGGCATCGTGGCCATCGGTCGTGCGGATATAGACCATGGCACCGGAAGCGGGCTGCACGCCGCCGGTGGCGGATGCCGGACGCGGCGGGACGGCGGAGAGTGCCTTGGTGCTAAAGACGACATTGGCGAGATTCGGGATCGTCTGGCGCAGGGCGGGATCGGCATCGCTGGCGTTTTTCCAAATCTGCCAGGCGAGCGAGGCAAGATCTACCTCGCCGTCCTCGGGGTCGTCGAGGGTGCCGCCTTTTTCGGTGAAGAGATCCTGGAGGAGGTGGTCGTGGCGCTCGTCCTCGAAGAAGGTTTCATCGGTGCCGACGACTTGCGCATTTTCATCAAGACGCTGGCGGATGCGCTCGCGCAGGCGAATGAGCCGATTGACGCCATCCGCCGGAAGGAAGGAATAGCATTGAATCTCCTCCGCCTTCTGCCCGATGCGGTCCACACGGCCCGCGCGCTGGATGAGGCGGATGATGGCCCAAGGCAGGTCGAAGTTCACCACCACGGCGGCGTCCTGGAGGTTCTGACCCTCGGAGAGCACGTCGGTGGCGATGAGGACGCGAAGTTCCTCGGTGGTGGAGACTTTGTCGCGCGCCTTGTTGCTCTCCGGGCTGAAGCGCCGCGTGAGGAGAGCAGGTTCCTCGGTGTTCCCGCAGACCGCGGCGAGACGGGTGACGCCGCGCGCCTTCAACTGCGCGGCAAGGTAATTTACCGTGTCGGAGAACTGCGAGAAAATGATCACCTTTTCATCGGTGTGGGTCTGGGTGAGCAGCTTGTGCAACTCGGCGAGCTTTTCGTCGCGCTCCGGCTCCCAGGCGCCGGACAGCTTGAGCGCGGAGAAGAGACGTTCGGCGTCCTGAAGTAGGTGTTCGCCAAGGCCGGGAACGAAGAGATCCGTCCGCAGCCAGTCAAAGTTTCGCACATGGGCATGACGCAGGAGGTCGTAGGCCTGCGCGGCGACGGCTCGGAAATCCTCCAGCGAGGTGGCCGTGATCTCCGTCAGTTCGGGCGGAACGTCCTCCGTCTCCTGGCCGAAGAGACTGCTCTCGCTGTCGGCGTCCTCATCGCGCGTGTCGAACAAGGCGGTGTCCTGCGTGCCAATGGGCAGCGGCAGGCCGTTTTCGATGGCGTGGAGGGCGATAAAGTTGCGCAGGATGTGGCGGCGCAGCGAGAGGAGGAAGGAGTGGCCGCTGCTTTCGAGGCGTTTGAAGAGATTCGTGCGGCAAAAGCCAATGAGGCGCTTGCCGGCGCGGGAGAGATTGCGCATTACCTCCGCCTCATCCTGCGAGGGCGGCGTGTCGAGCGTGGGACGGATGTAGTTTGCCAGCCCGTAGCGCGGCAGGTGCAGGATGCGGATGGTGTCAACCACGGCGTCGGAGTAGAGCTTCGCAAACTGGTCGTTGGGACTTTTTTCGCGAATGCGAAACTCCAACTTCTTCGGTTTGCGTTTCGGGAAGTGGAAACGGGTGCCGTCCTCGAGCAGCAGGAAGCGGCGGGCTGTGCCATCCCTGGCCGTGCCGCATTTCGGGCAGGCCTCCTGCACGCCGGAGAGGATACCGTCGCACTCCGGACACGGCGACCACGCGTAGTTGGCCTCCACAAAGCTGCGCGTGCGGCGCACCATGTAGAGGCGCATCATTTCCCGCCAGTCGTCGGCGTGGCCGCTTTTCTCAAACGCGGCGAGGCAGTTCACCGGGCACTGGTGGCGGCGGGTGAATTCGTCCACGCGGCTGTCGCAGTCGCGGCGTAGGTATTCCTCCGGGCGAATCGGAAGGGTCGCATCGGCATCGAGAAAGAGGCGGAGCTGGCTGGCCAGATCGAGGTAGGACTTGTTGTAGGGCGTGGCGGACAGCAGGATGACCTTGCAGCCGTTGCGCGAGATGTAGTCGCGGATCGCCGACCACCGGCGGCCCGCACGGTTGCGTAGGTTGTGGCTTTCATCAATGATGACAACGCGGTAGCGGCGCAGCTCGGGCAGGATATTTTGCACCTGGGTGGCGGAGACAACCTTCGCGATGAGCCGGTAGCGGTGCGCGTAGTCCTCCCACATGCCGCAGAGATTTTTCGGGCAGACAATGAGCGTCTCCAGCGAGCGCGGCGGATCCTGGAAAACCCGCGCCAACGCAGTCGCCATGAGCGTCTTGCCGAGACCAACCACATCCCCCAGCACCACGCCGCCGCGCTTCTCCAGCTTGCCCGCGGCCATGCGCACGGCCGCAGCCTGGAAATCGAGGAGTGTGTTCCGCAGGTCGGCGGGAATCTGAAACTCGGAGAGCCCGGCGCGCGCCTCCTCGGCCAGGTGGTAGGCCATTTTGATGTAAATCCAGTAGGGCGGCAGTGTGTCCAGTCCGGCCCAGCTTTCCTCGATGACCTGGATCAACTCCTGCGTGATGTCCACACACCAGCGGTCGTTCCAGCGGTCCTCAAACCATTTCGCAAGCTTCTGTGTCGCGTCGTGATCGAGTACATCGACATTCAACTCGCCCTGATGCGAGAGGCCTGAGAGCGTGAGATTGCTGCTGCCGAGAAAGCCGGTGATCGGGTTGTTCGGGTCATCGCGGAAACACAGGTAGAGCTTTGCGTGCAGCGTGTGACGGAGGAAAAGTTTCACAACCACCTTGCCCGCTTTGAGCTGGGCGGCCAAGCGGCGCAATCCCTTTTCGTCGGCGTCTGTGGGAGTGCCCAGTGTGAGCTGCTCGCGGAATTCTTCCGCCAATTTGCGTTTCAGGCGGATGACGCGTTGATTGCTGATTTCTTCGTTGCCGGTCGAGAGGCTCAGCGCATCGCGTAATTCGTCCCGCTCCGATTTTTGCATCCCTACCAACAGGCGGCACTGATTTCCCTCACCGCCGGGCCATTGCTCAATTGCTGAATCAATCGCCTTCCATCCGCGCAAATTGAAATAGCCGACGCAGAAATCCGACCGATGCCCCAAAGTGAGTGTTTGCTCAAGGGCGGGGAGGAGATTCTGTTCGATGTTGTCGAAAATCCGGGGCATCCGTAATCTTTGACTGCGTCAACATTGATTCTCAAGCCGACTTTCTGCGGGTGGATTTGAAAATTCGCGTGCTTGCGGCGGCGGGGGAGCGGGGGCACAGTGCGGGGATGCCGCTTCTTTCCGTTCGCAATCTCCGCACGTGTTTTCCCGTGTTTGGCGGCGTTTTTCGGCGGCCGGTCGGGGAAATCCGCGCAGTGGATGGAGTGAGTTTCGACATTGAGGCGGGGCGGACGGTCGGACTGGTTGGGGAAAGTGGCAGCGGAAAAACGACTGTGGGACGAACGATTCTCAAGCTGACCCCGTCCACCTCGGGAGAGGTTCTTTATGAGGGACGGAACATTCTGCCGCTGAGCGAAGGGGAGTTTCGTCCGCTGCGCAAGGAAATGCAGATGATTTTTCAGGATCCTTTCGGATCGCTGAATCCGAGAATGACTGTTTTTGCGATTCTTGCGGAGCCATTGGAAATTCATTTTCCGAAAATGACCCGGAACGAGCGTCGCGAGCGTGTTGCGGAACTGTTGCGGCTGGTCGGCCTCCCGGAGGATGCCATGGGACGGTATCCGCATGAATTTAGCGGAGGTCAGCGTCAACGCATTGGCATCGCCCGCGCCCTGGCTGTCAATCCGCGTTTCATCGTCTGCGATGAGCCGGTGAGCGCCCTGGATGTGAGTGTGCAGGCGCAGATTGTCAATCTGCTCCAGGATTTGCAGGAGCAGTTGGGCATCGCCTATTTGTTTATCGCGCATGATCTGGCCGTGGTGGAGCACGTGAGCGATCAGGTTGTGGTGATGCACCGGGGGCGGATTGTTGAATCGGCGCCGGCGGACGTTATTTACTCCGATCCGCAGCACGATTATACGAAGAAGCTGCTGGCATCCGTTCCACGGCTTGCCGCCTGATTTGTCGCTCATGATTTCCATCGCCCGAAAACTTCTTTCACTGCATTGGTTGCTGCTCGTCCTCGCCGTTTTGCTCGGAATTTTTGGCATTTACGCCATTTACAGCGCGACATGGATGCGCGAGCAGACGTTTTGGAATCGTCAGTTGGTGTGGCTGCTGGTGGGGTTTGTGCTGTTTTTGGGGGTGTCATTGACGGATTACCGTTGGATTCGCAAAGGGGCGCTGCCGCTCTACATCGCGGGTCTGGCTGGGCTGCTGGCCACGCATTTTTTTGGTCAGGAAGTTTATGGCGCCCGGAGTTGGCTGGATTTTGGCTTTTTTAATTTTCAGCCATCGCAGCTTGCCCTGATAGCCGCCGTGATGGTGATGGCCATTTTTTTGGCGGACTACGAAAACATGCCGCCGATTCTTCGCATTGCGCTTTGCGGCGTGATCGTGGCGGCTCCCTGGTTGCTTGTGCTCATACAGCCCGACCTGGGTTCCGCCATTGTGTGGATGCCCGTCGTGATGGCGATGCTTTACGCCGCACGTGTTCCCGGACGCTATTTGATCACCCTGTTGCTTTTGGCTGTGGCCGTTGTTCCGCTGATGGTCAATTTCGGGCTCAAACCCTACCAGCGTCTGCGCATTGTCACCTTTTTGGATCCCGATCTGGATCCGCGCGGCGCGGGATGGACGATCAACCAATCATTGACCGCCATCGGCTCCGGTGGATGGGACGGGAAGGGGTTTAAGGCGCCGAACACCCTCAATGAGCTGGGTTTTTTGCCGAGCACGATTGTTCACAACGATTTTATTTTTTCGGTGATTGGCGAGCAGCACGGTTTTGTGGGGGGATCGTTGTTGTTGCTGGGCTATCTGCTTTTGATTGCCGTCGGACTTTATATTGCGTTGAAGGCGGGGGATGATCTGGGCCGCTTGCTGGCCGTGGGATTGACGACCCTTTTATTCACGCATGTCTTTATGAACATCGGCATGACAATCGGTGTCACTCCGATCACCGGACTGCCGCTGCCGCTGGTCAGCTATGGCGGATCCTTTTTATTGACGGTGCTTTTCAGTCTCGGTGTGTTGCAAAGCATTTGGATCCATCGTGGGACGGTGTCGGTGTCGCAGCGTTTGGAAAAAATAAAGCCGGCGCGTGGGGCGATATTTCCCGGCGCGACGGGCTTGCGTTGAGGCGCAAGTCGGGCGATAATGGTCTGTTCATGTCGCCCGCCCCAATCACAAGACTGCTTTCCCTGCTTGTTGCTGCATTAATTTCTGCCGCAACCGTTGCACAGGGGGCGAGTTTTGAGGAGCAGGCCCTGCGGCTTCGGGAGAGCGTTCTTTTGCGCGTTGAACCCATGCTGCCGCGCACCCAGGCTCCCAGTCGTGCGGGAAACTCCCGCCGTTACCCCTGGAAAAACAACATTGTCACCACCGTTTTTTGGATTGGTGAGCTGCCGACAGTCAATAATCCGGTGCCAAACACCAAAAGTTCGTGGGACAAGGAATGGGTGCGAAGCTACGGAGGGTTTGACGATCCAGATCCGCGCGGGCGCAGGGGGTATTTCCCGGCGCGTTTTATTCCGAGACAGAATCCCTTTTATGTGGCGCTTCCCTATAATGATGTCACTCAAGGTAAGACCAAGCCCGAGGCACCCCGGGTGATTCCGTGGTTTCGTGAGGCATTTGTGCGCGCAGGGGAGTCCGTGTGCAAAAGCCGCTGGGTGGTGGTGCGGGCACGCGGACGCGAGGCTTATGCTCAATGGGAGGATTGCGGTCCCTTCCGCACCGATCACTGGCAATATGTCTTTGGAAATCAGCGACCGCTTCCAAATCTCAATCAGGGGGCTGGGTTGGATATTTCGCCCGCCCTGCGCGATTATCTCGGCATGCGGGGCAAGGATGTGGCGAGCTGGCGTTTTGTGGAATTTCGGGACGTGCCGCGCGGACCCTGGGCGCAGTTCGGTGACAACAACACTTTTGTCCAGCAGCGCCGCCGCGCCGACTCCCGTTTCGCCGGATCAGGCGGAATGACTTCGGGAAGCAATTGAGGAAAAGGCGGGGGGCGGCTTTTGTCTGCTTCAAGAATACTTGAGGCTTTGCGGAGGCGGTACTTGCGGAGAAAGCCTGAAAAGTGTTTGCTTTGACGTTTATTTCCTATGGCACAAGCAAGCAATGAGGCGATGAAAGCCGAAGAACGAATTTATTCCCGGGCGGACAAGCTGACGGCGGCTGTGACGACTGTTGTGGCCGGGGCGGTTTATTTTTACACGGCACAGCCCAATGTCGGATTGCTGGACTGTGGACAATTCTTGTCTGGCTCTTTCAGCTTTTACCCATTGGCAATGCCGCCTGGGAGGTGAATTTGTTCAGCGGTCTGTGCGGTGCGTTGGCTGTGGGAGTGACGACCCTGCTGGCTTCCAGCATGATCCGCTGGATGACGCCGTTTTGGAGTGTGCGGAATCAGGGGGTGTCATCCGTTGTCGCGGCTTTGATTTCGGGGAGTTTCGGGCTGTTGTTTGCCTTTAGTTTTTCATTTTGGACGCAGGCGGTCATTGCGGAGGTTTACACTTTGCACGGATTGTTGGTGGGGCTGTATATTGCGTCGCTTTATTGGTGGGTGCGTCGCCCCTCCCGGGATTTGCCGATTTTGGCGGTGTTTTTCACGTTCGCGCTCTGCATGAGCAATCACCACCTGACGCTGGCTTTGGCGCCCCTGCCACTGTTGGTTCCGCTCTTAATCCGGCGCAGCGTGTTTTGGGAGGTGTTGGTTGCCTCCCTGCTTAGTGCGTCCATCATCTATCTCGGCTTTGGCTGGCTTTCCAAAGATCTCACCACATGGCATACGGCGATGCGGTTTTTCTATCTTGCCATGGCGGCCTTTGCTGTGCTGCTGGTTTTCAAATGGCAACGCGCCGACGTTCGCCTTGTTCTGCTTGTTCCCCTGGCTGTGATTCTCGGTCTTTTGCCCTATGCGTATATGCCGATCGCATCCTCAACCAATCCTCCGATGAATTGGGGCTATACACGGACACCCGAAGGCTTTTTCTACTCCATCAATCGCACGCAGTATGCCGGAAGTTTGTCAGATCTGGTCGTTCGCACCTTGGGCAAGGGCGTGGGGACGGCTCCGGAAAAACCGCCCGCGCGTCCTGATCCGACGCGCATTTCGACGATGGAACTTGGACGTGAATTTGCGTCGTATTATTGGGGGAAACTTTTGGAAAACTTTACGCTTTGGTCCGCCATCGCGTTTTTCGCCGCCATTCTTGCGATTTTTCGCCTTCCGTTGTATCAGCGAACTTTTTTATATCTTCTGATTATCGGATTCATGCTGGCCGCCTTTTTGCAGCCGGTGATGGAGCGAACGGAGGTTACGATAGACGTGTGGTCGTTGCAGTTTCCTTATCACGGCTATGCTTATTTGTTCTTTGCCTTGGTGTGCGTGGTGGGCACGGGATACGTTTTGACGCGCGCGGTGGATGCCAGGCCGTTTTTGCGTCATGCGGCTTGGATTCTGCCCTTTTTGCCGCTTTGGACACTGATTCAAAATGAGCCTCTGTGCAGTCAGCGCGGGCATTGGTTTGGCTGGGAGTATGGTCATGACATGTTGAAGGATTTGCCGCGTGGCGCCTTTGTGTTCGGCGGCACGGATCCCGGGCGTTTTGTCCCCACTTACATGATCCTCGGCGAAAGTTTTGTGGATCCGAAATATCGCCGTGATCCTGATTTTGACCGCCGGGATTTGGTGATTGTGACGCAAAATGCGTTGGCGGACGCCTTTTATCAGCGATATATCCGGGATCATTACGCTCCGGAGCGTCCGGAGGCGCGCGGATGGTTTGAAAAATGGCTGGAGCGGGGCAAACAATATCCGACGGACACCACTGTTTTGCCCAAGGAACAGGATATTGTGAACATCGTCCGCGAGGCATCGCAGAATCTTCCGCCGGGAGTCAGTCCCCAGGATCCAAGCGTTGGTGTCCTGTATCACAGCGCCATTGCGCGATGGATTTTTGATCACAACAAGAACAACCGGG
Organism: Verrucomicrobiota bacterium; assembly: GCA_014584375.1. Lineage (GTDB taxonomy): Bacteria > Verrucomicrobiota > Verrucomicrobiia > Chthoniobacterales > JACTMZ01 > JACTMZ01. The sequence continues at coordinate 45,862 of JACTMZ010000103.1, forward strand.
AATTTTTCGTTGAGGAAAGTTTTCCGATGGAGTGGACCTATGCTTATGCGGTTCCGCACGGCTTGATTTATCGTTTGAACAAGGAGCCGTTGGACAGCCTGCCACCCGAGGCGGTCGCGGAGGATTTTCGCTATTGGGACGCCTATGTGAAACGGCTGCTTTCGGATGAAAAATACCAGAGGGATTTTGACGCCAAGCGATCCTTTTCAAAACTGCGCAATTCCATCGCCAACATTTATCGGTGGCGAAAAATGTGGCCGGAGGCCGAGCGCGCCTACCGTCAGTCCCTCGCATTGCATCCGAACAATTTGGAGGCGCTTCTTGCCATGAGCGACATTTTGCGAATGCAGAAGAGGTGGGGGGATCTGGAGGAAATTTGGGATCGCGCAGTGGCCGGCGATCCGACCAATCGTTCCATTAAAAGAGCGCGCGCGCGGATTCCGCGTTTGCGGGAGATTGATCGTGAAATTCAGACGCTCAAAGGCGAGCTGGCCGCAAATCCGCAGGATGGGGGGACGCTTTCCAATTTGTTGAGGCTTTATATGGAGGCGGGGCAGCCCGAGGAAGTGCGTGAGCTGTTGAGTGAATCCATGAAATCTTACGGTGACAACATTGATTTCCTGAGATTTGCCGTTGATTTTTCCAATACAAACGGTCAGTGGCAGGCGGGATTGGAACCGGCTCGCAAACTCGTGCAGTTGGTTCCCAACGATCCCTCGTTGTGGCTCGCCCTCGCACGATTCGAATTCGCCAATCGCCAGACAAATGCCTTCCTCGACGCCGCACGCAAGGCCGTTCAGCTCGGAGGTCAGCAGGCCAAGATGATCATTGCCAAGGATCCGCTTTACGCACAGATACGGGGTTCCCAGGAATTCGCCCGCCTGCTCGGCGCCGGCTCCTGAGACGCCGGGATTAAAAAAACGGATTGTTGGATTTTTCCCAGCCGACCGTGGTGAGCGGTCCATGGCCGGGACAAAGGATGGTGTCGTCCGGAAGTCCGAGAATTTCGCGCCGAATCGCCTTGAGTGCGCCGGAGTAGTCGCTTCGCACGCCGCCGATGGAGCCCGCGAAAAGTGCGTCGCCGACAATCGCAGCCCTCGCCGCCAGACCTTCTATGAGAAATGTGGTTCCGCCCGGAGTGTGTCCGGGGGTTGATCGCGTGCGGATAAAATGTTTTCCGACATTGAACAAATCGCCCGGGCGAAATGTGCCTGCGCCGCGAACAGGTTCTGCTTCCGCAACCCACGCTTCGGCATCAAGCTCGTGCAAAAGGGCATCGAGTGAGCCGGTGTGATCGGGGTGACTGTGGGTGAGAAAAATGGCCGCGACATCGAGCGTTTCACGCCGCACCAGATCCAAAATCGGACGCGCATCAAGGCCGGTGTCAAAAATGGCGGCTGCGCGCGTCGCGGGATCCCAGACAACATAGGCGTTGACGGTTGTGTCACCAAATGTCTCGGTCACGGTCGCAAGCCACACGGGGGCGGGAATCTCCGGCGGGCGGTTTCCCTGGGCCAGGCGGACGAGGGCATCCGCCCGAAGCTTCAATGTCGGCGCCAGGGCCCGCAGGTCGTCTTGGTCAAACTCCCCGGCGATCAGTCGGCACACGGAATCCTCCGGAATTCCCGCGATTGCGGCGGCCTCGCCCGGCGCAAGTCCCAGCCCCTGCATCGCCTTGCCAAGCACATCGGAAAAATTGTCTTCCAGTGGAATCATGCCGGTGTGCTTTTCAACTGCTTTCGCAGGACGAAGTAAAGGGCTTGAAATGTGACGAGGGAGGAAATGACAAGCACCCAGGTGTTGAATGTGAGCACGCTGGATTGAACCCCAAAGTACCGTTTTTCCGGCCCAAAGAAGACGTTGAGGAAACGGCTTTCGCGGTAATCGCTTTGTTCCATCTCCGCCTTGTTTACGAGATCGGTGATCTTTTGATTCACAAACAGGCGTTCGGCGCTGAGGTCGCCTTCGGAGGGCTCAAGCAGCTCCGGGGAAGGAGGAGCGCCGTGAATGGCTCTGTCAATCCACCGCAGCCGGGTGTTGATTTCCCCGGTGCTTTTTCCGTGCAGCCCGGAGAGGGCGGCGAGCAGTTCCTTGAGGTCGTCAAGTCGTTGCTGTTCGCCTTCGGTCAGATGCGTGGTGCGAGCGAGGCGGTTGATCTGCTTCTGAATGGCCTCCTGACGTCCGGTGAGGGGATTTAATTTTGCCTGTGCATAGACGAGCGCCTCGTAGGACCAGCGCATGGGCATGAACTCGCAGATCAGCGGCACCTGCAGATCGCTGCGCGGCTCCCCCGCATCGGGATTTTGCGAAAACCAACGGCTGATCGAATAGACAAAGTCGAGGTTCTTGTTCATTTCCTCATACTTGATCAGCGCACCCCCGAGAATGATTTGCGGAATGAGGACGATGGGAATGATGTTCACCGCTGTTTTTCCTTCGTGTACGAGACTGGAAATAAGCAGGCCGATGGCGATGCCGCTCACGGCGGTGAGAACCATCGCCACCAGGAAAATCCAGAACATGCCCCGCACTTCGAGAATGTAATTGCCGATGAGAATGAAGAGTATGCTTTGAATTACGGCAAACAGGGAAAGTGTCAGTACTTTGGCCAAAATGTAGTAGCCCAGACGTACGTTGAGATTGCGCTCGCGCTGTAAGACCGGGCGGTCGCGAATGATGTCGTCCACGCTGTTGGTCAGGCCCAGGAACATCGCCACGACGAGCGCGAGAAAGAGGTAGGTGGGAATGTGAAAGGACGAGGCAAAATCGTAGTGGCCGGATTCGGAATAGCGCAGCACGGCGCCGATGAGTGCGGCCAGCAGCGGCGCCTCCACCATGGTGGTGAGCAGGTTGCCCCGGTTGCGCAGCTTGCTGATGAAGGCGCGGGCCAGCAGGGTGCGAAACTGCAAAAATTCCCGCCGCAGAAAACCGCGCAAGGACCAGCGGGATTCCGAGGGGGTGTCTTCGGCGAACGACGGCGAGGAGTCCGCCGCCGGCTGGCGTACGTCGCGCATGAGCCGCCAGGCCTCGTATTTGTCGCGCCAGTAATCCGGCGAATAGCGCCGCACAGGCACAAGCTGTCCGCGATCGTTTTCCTCGTAAATCACATCGCCCCCAAGATCTCGGAGCGGAGTTTCCAAAACATCGAAGACAAATTCGGGGCGCGTGGTGCCGCAGGCGGGACATCCGCCCAGCGGTGTGCCGAAATGCTGTTGATGCTCCGCCTCCGCAAAATAGGAAAGCATTTCGGACGGGGTTCCGAAAAACACCATGCGCCCACCGCGATCCAGCAGCATGGCCTTGTTGAACATTTGGAAAATTTTCGAACTCGGCTGGTGGATCGTCACCACGACGATCTTGTTGTGGGACATGGCCCGGATGATTTCCATGACGTGCTCCGAATCCTTGGATGACAGCCCGGAGGTTGGTTCGTCGAAGAGGTAAATGTCGGCCGAGCTGATCATGTCGAGGCCGATGTTGAGGCGTTTGCGCTCGCCGCCGCTCAGCGTTTTGCGGTGCGTTGCGCCGACCACGCTGTCGCGGCGTTCGTTGAGGCCGAGTTCGGCGAGCTTGCCGTCAATGCGCCGCCCGCGCTCCCGGCGCGACAGGTAGGGGGAGCGGATCGCCGCCGCAAAGTTCAGGTTTTCACGGATGGTCAGATGTTCGTCAAACGCATCGAACTGGGGGATGTAGGTGACGTATTGCTTGAGCGCGTCAAAATTACCGTAAAGGGGCGTTCCGTTGAAAAGAACTTCTCCGCGCACCGGTGGAAATTGTCCGGCCAAAGCACGAAGCAAACTGCTTTTCCCGGAGCCGCTGGCACCCATCACGCAGATCATCTCCCCACGGGTCGCCGGGAAGCTGACGCCGTCCACCCCGAGGGCTCCGTTTTTAAAGCGGCAGATCAGGTCGCGGACTTCGAGGTGGTGAATCACATTGCGTTCCTCCACCAGCAGGCGTTCGGAAAAGTTGCAACGCAGGGACTGGGTGGCGTCAATTTGAATCAAATCCCCGTCGCGCAGCGGAGTTTCATTGCGAATCGGGAGTTCCCCGATGAGAACCGGATGATCGGCTTTGAGAACTTCGAGGCGTCCGACCAGAAGCTGAAAATCACAAAAGATGCGCAGCAGAATTTCTCCGCCCGCACCGGGAGCAAGCAGGATGTCGTCCTCATCGAGCAGTGACGGATTGTTGGAGACGAGATAGGTGGTTTTTGACTGCTTGAGATGGAAGCGACCGCCGTAGGAACGGGCCTGGCGGCGCAGATCGCCGAGGGCCAGCTCGGTGTCGTTGTCGAAGATGATTTTGTCCTCCAGCGTCGCCTCAACCTGCGTCCCCAGGGTCAGGCGCCGACCGTTGAGGGTGGCATCCACGGACTTCAGCGCCACCACGAGAATTTTGAGCCCGAAACGAACCTCCAACGAACTGTCACGTGTTCGGTTTTTCTCCAGCTGGATCTCGTTGCTGTCGGTGACTGTGACGAAAATGTGCGCGACCGACACATTTTTCTTGGCGTTGAAGTAGTAAACGAGGTCCTGATACGTGAGCACGTTTTCGTCCACCACGATGCGCTGACCGGGATAGACCCGTGAAAATTCGCCGGGGCGCAGGGCGCGTCCCTGCACGGACACCGGATGATCGCAGAGATTTTTGACGAGAAGGAGTTCCCCGTGGCGGTAGGAGGCGAGCCGGTTGTCGCCGGAAAGTTCGCGCATCTGCACGTCGGCATCCTCGCCGGAGCCGAAGATGACGGACTCCAATGGACTTGAATTGGCGTCAAAAAATTCGCTGCGCGAGGGCATGGCGTCGCTGTTGAGCTGATAAACAATGTCAATGGCCTGCGACGCGGTGCCGAGCTGCTCCATGAACGCGTAGTAGGCGGCCATGTTGTCTGTGTTCATTCCCGCGCGATGCACCAGATCGTAGAGCTGGATGCCGAGAAGAATTTTACGGTCTTCGCTCAGCCGTCCGCGCAGTTCATGCGCCATGGCGGTCAGATCGGGCTTTTCCTGGAGGGCCTGACGGAAGAGCGTGCGCAGTTCCGAATAAACCGCCTCGGGATAGTCGTAGCGCAGAAAGCCGAGGCTGGAATCAATCTCCTCTTCGAGCAGTCTTCCGTCCACCCGCGCAAAACCGGCCAGCACCTTGATAAGCAGTGGCAGCAGGTTCGGGGCTTCCGCCACGGTGCGGGGACGCCGCAGGATGCGTCGGAGAAGCGATTCGCCGGCATGGCGCATGCGGTAAAATTTCCCCAATATTCCCTCCAGCCGCCGGGGTGGCGGGGAGGGGGTGGAGGAGGTTTCCTTGGCTGACATTGATGGGAAATTAGCCCGCTGCGGCGCGCCCGCAAAGCCTTTGCATCGTAAATTTCACGCAGTCGTGAATTGCACCCCGCTCCCGGTTCAGGCTTAATCAGTCCCTTCATTTCGCAAAAATCATGCCGTCAAAAAAAAATCCTGATCCGCTTCCGATGGAAAACGTGCGCATTCGCCGCTACACGCGATTGATCGCACCGGCGGTCGTCAAGGAATCCCTGCCCGTCCCCGATGCGGCGCGTGAAACCGTGGCTCTCGGACGATCCGAGGCGCAGGCGATTGTTCATGGAACGGATTCCCGCTTTCTCGCCATCGTGGGCCCCTGTTCGATTCATGATCCTGCCGGAGCGCTCGATTACGCCCGCCGTCTTGCCGCGCTCCGCCGCGAACTCGGGGATGTCCTGTGCATTTTCATGCGGGTTTATTTTGAAAAACCCCGCACGACTGTCGGCTGGAAGGGGCTGATCAATGATCCGCACATGGATCAAACCTTTGATCTGCGCGTCGGATTGCGTCAGGCGCGCAAGCTGCTTTTGGACATTGCCGCGCTGGGACTGCCGCCCGCAACCGAATTTCTGGATCCTATCATTCCGCAATACATCGCTGATGTGGTCGGATGGTCGGCCATCGGCGCGCGCACGACGGAATCCCAAACGCATCGCGAGTTGGCCAGCGGACTGTCCATGCCGGTGGGATTTAAAAACAGTACCGACGGCAGCATTCAGACCGCCTTGGACGCCCTGCTCTCGGCAAAATCCGCGCACAGTTTCCTCGGCATTGACGAGGAGGGGTGTACCAGCATGGTGCGGACGTCGGGAAATCCCGATCTGCACATTGTGCTGCGCGGCGGGCGTGCGGGGGCAAATTACAGTTCGCGCCACACGGCGGAAACCGAGAGACGTTTGCGCGAGGCCGGTTTGGAGCCCCGCTTTATGGTGGATTGCAGTCATGCCAATTCGGCCAAAGATCCCCGCCGCCAAAGCGTGGTTTGGCGCAGCATCCTTTCACAGCGCCGTCGGGGTCGCGTTTCGATTATCGGCGGCATGTTGGAAAGTTATATTGAGGAGGGAAATCAACCGGTCAATGCCGACCGAGCCCGCCTGCGCTACGGCGTTTCGGTGACCGACGGGTGCATTGACTGGAAAACGACGGAGAAGCTTTTGCGGGCGGCGGCGGAGAGCGAGCGCAAGGCGCGCACGGCGACGGCGTCTGCAAAATGACCGTGCTTGAAACATCCGTGCGCGACGCTGTGTGGGCGGCGCTGGATTTCGAGAGCTCGGGAGCGTCGCCCGGTCAGCCCGATGAGCCGGTGCAGGTGGGGATGGCGGTGTGGAATCCGAAAGCGGGTGCGCCGGGAAATTTTTTCCGCTCCTACGTACGTTCTTCCGCCCCCATCGCGCCTGCGGCGGAAAAGGTGCATCGTATCAGCGACGGCGACATTGCGAACGCTCCGACCATGTCCGCCTTGTGGCCGGAATTTAAAAAACGTCTGACCGGCGCCGTCGTGGTGGCTCATGGAGCGGGAACGGAAAAACGTTTTTTGCGGGTCTTTCCTTTTCATGGATTTGGCCCGTGGGTGGACACCCTTTCCATCAGCCGGGCGGTTCTTCCGGATTTGTCGGAGCATTCCCTCGGCGGCGTGATTGCCGCGCTCAAATTGGAGGATGAGGTGCGCGGACTGTGCCCGGAATTGGGATGGCATGATGCGCTCTTTGACGCCGCAGCCTGTCTCGTGCTGCTGAGGCATTTGGTGAATCGCTTGGATCTGGGCGGGCTGACCGTCGGGCAAATGCGCGGCCTTGATGCTGCTGCTTATCACCGCCGCCGCGCCTTGCGGCGATCCGCCGACGAAGCCGGTTGGCAAAATTGAAAACAATCCGATTCAAGCCTTCCCAAAAAAGGCTTTTTGTTGGCCTTGTCCTTCGTCGAAGTTGCCGGTAATTTCCCCGGCAACTCGCATGAGTGTACTTTATCTGACCATTTTTATCAGCTTTGTATTGGCCCTGTTTTTCGCGGCTGGATTTTTATATCACCATGATTTTTCCGGCGGGGATCCGCTGCGGGACAGCCTGTTGCCATTCAACAGGGGGGAACGGGAAAAGCCGGTGTCCGGAGAAATTGAAGAGGGACGCAAATTGTCATGAGCGCTGCAGGAAACGTTACGGTGGAGTACAACGACAAAATCGTTCGCTGGTTTATGCTGGCTGCGATTTTTTGGGGCATCGTTGGAATGCTGGTGGGGGTTCTCATCGCGTCACAGCTCGCATTTTGGCAGCTTAATTTCGGAATTTCCTGGCTTACCTTCGGGCGGCTGCGTCCGCTGCATACCAATGCGGCCATTTTTGCCTTTGTGGGCAACATGATGTTCACCGGGATTTATCATTCGACCCAGAGGCTGACGCGTACACGTCTGGCTTCGGATTTTCTCTCGTGGGTGCATTTTTGGGGCTGGCAGCTGATTATTGTTGGCGCGGCGATCACGCTGCCGCTGGGGTTGACGAGGAGTAAGGAGTACGCCGAGCTAATCTGGCCTCTGGACATTGCGGTCGTGGTGATCTGGGTTGTCTTCGCCATCAACTTTTTCTGGACGCTGGCGGTGCGCAATGAGAAGTCGCTCTATGTCGCCATCTGGTTTTACATCGCGACCATCATTACGGTGGCGATGCTGTACATCGTCAATCACCTGCAGATTCCCACAAGCTGGCTGCACGGGTATCCGATATTTGGCGGGGTGCAGGATGCGCTGGTGCAGTGGTGGTATGGGCACAACGCCGTCGCATTTTTCCTGACCACGCCGATTCTCGGCATCATGTACTACTATTTGCCGAAGGCCGCGGAGCGTCCGGTTTACAGCTACCGCTTGTCCATCGTTCACTTTTGGTCGCTGGTGTTCATTTACATTTGGGCGGGTCCGCACCATCTGCTCAACACCGCGCTGCCCGAGTGGCTGCAGACCCTTGGCATGATTTTCAGCCTGATGCTCTGGGCTCCTTCGTGGGGCGGCATGCTCAATGGCCTGCTCACCCTGCGCGGCGCGTGGGACAAGGTGCGCACCGATCCCATTCTCAAGTTTTTTGCGGCGGGAGTGACGTTTTACGGCATGGCCACGTTTGAAGGGCCGCTGCTGGCCATTCGTTCGGTCAATTCCCTGTCGCATTACACCGATTGGACGATTGGGCATGTTCACGCCGGGACGCTCGGGTGGAACAGTTTTATGGCGGCGGGCATGTTTTACTGGCTGACTCCGAGGCTGTGGGGCACGAAGTTGTATTCAACGCGACTGGCCGACATTCATTTTTGGATCGGCATGGTTGGCATTCTTCTCTACGTCGCTGCAATGTGGGTTTCCGGAATCACCACCGGACTCATGCTCAACTCGGTGACGCCCGAGGGTGTTCTGGCCTATCCCAACTTCCTTGAAGCGGTCAATTCCGTGCGTCCGATGCAGCACATGCGCGCCTTGGGCGGAGGACTCTTCCTGGCGGGATTTGTCCTGATGGCCTACAACCTTGGTCGCACGATTTTGGCCGGGCGTCCGGTCACGACGGTGATTGAAGTGCCGGGCGGGGAGCGGCGGATGCGTGAGGGATTGACGCTGGCGCAGAGCATCTTTAATCCGCCCGTTATTTATTCGGTTTTAATCGTTGTCTTCGCCTCCCTGTGGGGATTCACCGGCGCGATTTCCTCGACCGTGGCGTTTGTGCTCATGATTGAAACGGCATTGGTGGCAATGATTCACATGAGCATCGCCGGTGCGAGGTGGAGCGATTGGTATGAGCGTCTGCTGGAGAGCTGGCTGCCATTTTCCATTCTAACCCTTGTCGCGGTGGCGGCGGGAGGAATGATCCAAATTTTGCCGCTGGTTTATTCCAAGGCTGCGGTGGATTACGAAAAGGCGGCGCAGCATGTTTATACACCGTTGGAGCTTTACGGGCGGGATATTTACGTGCGCGAGGGCTGCTATACCTGCCACAGCCAAATGATCCGCTCGTTGGTTGGAGACGTGCTGCGCTATGGTCCGAGCGGAAGGCTTGGGGAGTCCGTCTATGATTTCCCATATCAATGGGGATCCAAGCGAACCGGCCCGGATTTGTCCCGCGTGGGGGCGAAATATCCGAACATCTGGCATTTTCAGCATTTCGAAAATCCGCGCTCAACCTCCGTCGGCAGCAACATGCCGGCTTATCCCTGGCTCTTTCGACAGACGGCGGATTTCGATGTTTTGCCATCGAGAATTCGCGTGCTGCGGACGCTTGGTGTTCCGTTCCCGGAGCGTTCGGTCGCGCAGTTGAGGGAGGATTTTGACGCACAGGGCCGGGAAATCGCGGCGGATTTGGCCAAGGCCGGAATTGAGATCAGTCCGGATCGCGAAGTCATTGCCCTGATTGCCTACATTCAGCAGCTCGGAAAATCCGCCGCCGGGCAGCCACCACAAACGGCAAAGAACCAGCCATGATACGGCAACTGCAAATTCCGGATTGGGGCATGGCCGTGGGGGCACTTGCTTTTTTTGTAACTTTTGCCGTGTTTGCAGCGGTGGTGTTGCAAACGCTGCGGATGCCGGGGAAAAAACTGGAGAAACTCGAAAATCTGCCGTGGGCGGATGATCCAAAGTCATGAAGGACGCGCAACAGCACGACACCGATGAGCTGCGCCATCACATTTACGATGGCATTCAGGAGTACGACAAACGCATGCCCAACTGGTGGCTCTTCACGCTCTATGGCGCGATGGTGTTTGCCGTGATTTACTGGGCCTATTACCATTGGGCCGCGCACATGACCCCCGGTTATGTACGAGTGGAGAAGCAGATCGAGGAATTTCAGAAATCAGCCCTTGCGGGTGGTGCGGCACCGACTGACGCACAGCTGTGGAAAATGAGTCGCGATCCGGCTGTCGTGGAGAGCGGTCAGAAAATCTACATGGCCAACTGCGTGGCTTGCCATGGACAAAATCTCGAGGGCGGCATCGGTCAGAACCTCACGGACACCACATGGGTTCACGGAGGGACGCCCACGGATATTTACAACACCATCACCAAAGGCGTACTCGACAAGGGCATGCCCGTGTGGGGCCCCGTCCTCGGCGCCGGCCGCATCAGCGATGTCGTGGCCTTCGTCATCAGCAAAAATCCGACGATCCAGCAACCGCCGGAGATGTGACCCGGCAGCGGCATGAAGCTCAAAGCGCCAAGCATTGACTCCGTCACCACAATCAATGACGACGGATCACGCTACATCGTGCATCCGGCGGATGTGCGGGGAACTTTCACCACGCTGCGGCGGGTTGTCGCGGTTCTGCTGATCGCCGTTTACATTCTTCTGCCCATCGTCCGCATCAAGGGGGAGCCGCTGCTCTTTCTCGATATTTTTCACCGCAAGCTGCATCTCTTCGGACTCACCCTGATGTTTCAGGACATGTGGCTGCTGTTTTTTACGGTCAGCGGAATGGCCTTCGGCCTGTTTGTGATCACGTCGGTCGCCGGGCGCCTCTGGTGCGGCTGGGTGTGTCCGCAAACGGTGTTTTTGGATCATGTGTTCCGTCGGGTGGAACGGTGGATTGATGGCGATGCGCCCGCCCGTCGGCGGCTGGAAAGCGCGCCATGGAGTGGCGGAAAAATTTTCAAACGGATTCTCAAGCACGGAATTTTTTTTCTGATTGCCGCGCTCATCGCCCACATTTTTTTGGCTTACTTTGTTTCCATTCCCTCGCTTTACACGATGGTTCGCACTGCGCCGGCGCAAAATTGGGGGGCGTTTGTTTTCGCCACCGTTCTCACCGGCATTCTCTATTTCAACTTCGCGTGGTTCCGGGAGCAGTTCTGCATCATCATGTGTCCTTACGGACGACTGCAATCCGCGTTGATTGACGACGACACGATTGTTGTCGGCTATGACACGGTGCGCGGGGAGCCGAGGGGAAAAGCCGGCACCACACGAGGTGATTGCGTGGACTGCCGACGCTGCGTGCAGGTTTGCCCCACGGGCATAGACATTCGTCAGGGACTGCAGCTTGAGTGCATCGCCTGCACGGCGTGCATTGACGCATGCGACGACATCATGGTGAAACTGAATCGCCCCAAGGGATTGATTCGTCATGATTCAATGAACGCACTCACGGGGCGCGCTGCGAAATTCTGGCGTCCGCGTCTTTTCATTTACATTGCCCTGGGGATCATCGGTGCCGTGGCGTTTGTGTTCGCCGTTCAACAGGTGCGACCGGTGATTTTGTCCGTCCTTCGCATGCAGGGCGCGCCGTATTTTCGCGACGGGGGCTCCATTCGGAATAATTTTATGGTTCATTTGGCCAACAAGCGTGCCGAGGCGCATGAATACCGCGTCACCGTGGAATCGGAATTTGATTCCCTGACGGCGGTTGGTGCATCGGAGCACGGCTTGAAGCTTGGGCCGGGCGAGGAGGTGCAGGAGCCGCTGATCATGAGCGTGCCGGATGAGAAGTTTCGTGGGAATTTTGACGTGAAGGTTCAGGTGCGCGGAGAGGGTGGGGCGGTGGAGGGCGAACGGGCGGTTCCGTTTCTTGGCCCGTTCCGGGAAAAGCGATGAGCGCACCATCTTTCCGGCGTCGTCCGTGGCTCTTGGTTTGGGCCGCTTTTCTTTTGTTGATTGCCGTTTGGCTGACGGCGTATGCGGCAAGTCGTCGCATTCCGACCGGCGCTTTGACTCCCGGGCAGGAGGAGGCGCTTTTGCGTGGAGGGCGTGCTCCATGATTGCGGTGCCTGATGTTGCTGGGCCGTTGGCGGCTTTGTTGGCGGGACTTGTCACCAGCCTGCACTGTGCGGGCATGTGCGGCCCGCTTGCGTGTTCCGTTTGCACCCGGCGGGAGGGCGGGGGAAGCCTGGCGGCGGCGTGTGTTTATCACGGATCAAGAATGTTCTCCTATGCTTTGGTCGGCATGGCGGCCGGATTGGCCGGACGGCGTTTGGCTGATGCACTAAGCGGCGGGGCGACGCGCTGGATGACGTGGGTGTTCATTGCCTTTTTTCTCGCGGTGGCTCTTGGTTTGGACAGGCGTTTGCGCGTGCCGATGCCTGCGGGTGTCCGTGTGTGGCTCGGGCAACGGGCGGCGGGAAAGAGCGTGTTTGGACGCGCGGGGTTTCTTGGTTTTTTCACGCCGCTTTTGCCATGTGCTCCGCTTTATCTCGTGGTGACGGCGGCAGCCTTGTCCGGTTCCGCCCTGGACGGCGCAGGCATCATGCTGGCGTTTGCCCTGGGAACAATTCCGCTTTTGTTTTTATTGCAGTCGCAATTTTTTCGGTTCGGCGCGCTTTGGTCTCCGCGCGTCATGGATTATCTGCGACGCGGACTGGCTTTGGTCAGCGTTGCGCTTCTGCTTGTGCGGGGAACATACGGAGCGGCGACGGGATGTCCGATGTGCCATTGATGACCGCTGTGCCCGAAATGCGCGCGCATGAATGTCGCCATTGTCGAACGCGATTTCGTCCGACGGATGGCGAGGCGGAGTTTTGTTGTTCGGGATGTCGTTTTGTTTTCGATTTGTTGCACAAGCGCGGATTGAGCGACTTTTATCATTACGGTGAATCGCTTTCGCCGGCGGGCGGTTTTGTTTTTCACGAACGCGATTACGGCTGGCTGGCGGCGTTGCAGAAAGCGGCGGAGGTGGCGGAGGTGGCGGAGGTGGATGTCGAGGTGCAGGGGATTTCCTGCGCCGCCTGCGTCTGGCTTCTTGAGGCGGTTTTTATGGAAAAACCCGGAGCCGTGTCGTGCCGGATTGATTCTTCGGCGGGGGTGGTGCGTCTGCGCTGGCGGACGGGAGAGGCGGATTTGTGTGATTACGCCCGTGATGTGCAGCGATTTGGCTACCTGCTGGGACCGCCGCGCGAACGCGGTATGTCCGCCCTGCGTCCCCTGACGCGCAAGCTTGGGCTGTGCGGATTTTTCGCAATGAACGCAATGCTTTTTGCATCGCCCCGGTATTTTGGGATGGACCCGGGTGACGCGATGCAGGCGTTGTTTGACCTGATTTCGTTTGCTCTGGCCACGGCGAGCATTGTTGTCGGCGGCACTTATTTTTTTCGCCGCGCATTGACGGCGCTGCGTTACGGACAGCTTCACATTGACCTGCCGATTTCCCTCGGGCTTCTTCTTGGCTACGGAGGCTCCGTTGCGGCGTGGTTGGGGGATCAGCACAGCCTCAACTATTTTGATTTTGTTTCGGTTTTTTCCTTTCTCATGCTGCTTGGTCGTTGGCTGCAGGAGCGGGCGATGGAGGCGAATCGCCGGAGGCTGCTGGGATTGAGGATTTCGCCGGGGCGGGTTCGCCTGCTTGATGCGCCCGGAGGTGAAGCGGAGGCTTCCGCTTTGCGAAAGGGACGGCGGTATGAGGTTGCTCGAAACCGGGTGGTTCCCGTCCGCTCGCTTTTATTGCATCGCGGAGCGGCGTTCGCCCTCAATTGGATCAACGGCGAGCCGGCTCCGCGCATTTTTTCCGCCGGCGACATCGTGCCCTCGGGGGCGCGCAGCTTGGATGATGAGAGTCTGCAATTGCAGGCGCTTGAAGATTGGGAAACATCGCGCCTTCGCATTTTGCTGCACATTGATTCCGAGCGCGGATGGCGCAATCTCGGATTGGAAAAATTGATGAAAATTTATCTCGCAGCGGTGTTTGCCGTTGCGGCGGCGGGTTTTTTGGCATGGGGCGTGGGCATGAACAACTGGCTGCAGGCTTTTCAGGTAATGATTTCCGTGTTGGTTGTGTCCTGCCCCTGTTCCCTTGGTGTCGCCCTGCCGTTGCTTGACGACATGGCGTCCGTCGGCATGCAACAGCACGGCGTTTACATTCGCGAAGGCTCCCTGTGGGCGCGTTTAAAACACGTCAAAGTTTTGCTTTTTGACAAAACGGGCACTGTCACCCTTGAAACATTGCGTCCGTCAAATCCGGAAGCGATTGACGCTCTTTCATCACACGAGCAGTCCGTCTTGCTGCGGATGGTCGGGCGCAGTCTGCATCCGGCGGCGGCGTGTTTGCGCGAGATGTTGCTGTCGCGCGGTGTGGAGTCTGCACCAGGCGGCGCGGATGTTCGTGAGATTCCCGGCATGGGACTTGTGTGGGAAACAGAGGGGGGGGAATGGCGGCTGGGGCGGGCGTCGTGGGCCGTCTCCGGTGACACGGAGGGTGGAAGCATTTTTGCGTTCAACGGCATGATGCAGACGCGTTTTAATTTTCGCGAAGCATTCCGTCCGGATGCGGCGCGCCAGGTTCAATTGTTTCAAACGGCGGGCTTGCCGGTGTACCTGCTCAGCGGTGACGATCCTCCGCGTGTGACGGCGGCGGGGCACACTCTCGGTCTTCCGGCCAATCACGCCCTTGGGGGACTTTCTCCGGATGACAAGGCTGCGTTGATTCGGCGGCGTTGGAAGGATTGTGCACTGATGCTTGGCGACGGGGCCAATGACAGTCTTGCTTTTGATGCCGTGCTTTGTCGGGGGACGCCTGCGGTGGATGCGGGCTTGTTGGAGCACAAGGCGGATTTCTATATGCCGGGGAGCGGACTTGGGGGGCTTGGTGCGCTGTTTGCTTCAGCGCGATCCCGTCGTCGGGCGGCGCAGGCGGTCTTTGCATTTGCGCTGGCTTACAACACGGCAGCGGTTTCCGTCGCGCTTGCCGGGTGGATGAATCCTCTGGTGGCCGCCGTGATCATGCCGGCGAGCTCTCTCATTTCCATCAGCTTGGCGCTTGCCGTTTTTCGAATTTCATCATCAACTAGACCTTAGTTTTTTGAGCAAAATTATGAGCATTGATTCATCTTCTTCATCCCGTTCACCCGGTGCCGGAGCCCTTGTATTTGTGGTGACCGCGCTGTTTTCGCTTGTGTTGAGCAGCTTCATGCTGGCTGGACGTTCCGATTTTTTGCTTGGGGAAATTATCAGCGGACATGGTCAGGCATGGATAAAACTTCTTCTTCTTGGCTTTGGATTGTCGGCTGTGTTCGGGATTGTTTATTGGGCGCTGCCATGTGTTTTTGGGATGCGGCTTGTCAGCGGTGCCGCAGTCTTTGTGCATTTTGCCTTGCACCTTGGCGGAGTGCTCACCGCGCTGGCGGCGACTTTTGTGCCCGCGCTGTCCGATGCAAAAATTGCGGGGGTTTTATTGCTGTGTGGCGGTCTTCTTTTCATTGTCAATGCGGGGATTGCCCTGCGGCGGTATCCTTCGCCCGATATATCGGTGGCATTTTTGGCCGTGATCATGGTTTTCCTGGCGGGAGCGCTCGCCTTGGGCGTTCCTTTTGCCTCCAAATCGTTGCTGCCGATGTTTTCCGGTGAAAATTGGAGTACCGGATGGATGGTTCTCGTGACCGCCGGGATTCTTTTTAATGTTCCGCTTGGCTTGTCCTTTCGTCTGGTGCCGCTTCTCGCAGGAACGGAACCGGAGCGAATTCCAAGTGCATGGTATGCACTTTTAATTGTCAATTTGGGTGCTGCATGGGCGTTTGCGTCCACCACTTTCGGGCCGCTGCTGTTCATGTTTTTGTGCGGAGGAATTTTCCTTGTCGGCGTCTTGTTTTGCCTCGGCTGCCTTTGGGGAGTGTTGCAGCGGCGCGGTGGCGGACGACTTGCGTGGGAAACAAAGGTTTTTATCGGTTCCTTATGGATGATTGCGGGTGCCGCCGTGGTGTTTTTGTGGGCTGTATGGAATCGTCTGGGGACACCGGCGACGCCGGAAACGGCGGATGCGGCGGCGGATGCCATTGCTCCGGCGGCGGCTGCGGTTTTGTCCTTGGATTGGACGGCTGGATTGGTGGCCTTGCTTGCATCTGCTGCACCGGCGTTGGTGGCAGTGATTTTTCAATTGCAGAGGCTTCGTCAACGCACGGAGGGCGCATCCTCCCGCATGGCCGACTATGTGTTTCTTGCCTCATTTTTTAATTACGCCGTCGGCGCCGCACTGTTGATTGTCGGCGTCTGGGGAGGGGAGAAACAAATGCTCTCGCTGGGCTCCATATTTCTTGTTGTCGGAACCTCGGGACTTCTCGGCGGGTTTTTTTACCGCCTGGCGCGATGCGGTGAAAAGTCAATCACAGCGGACGCAGCCTGACATCCCTCAAGGACGCAGCCTGACATCCCTCAAGGCAAGCGCTTCCCAGTATGAATTTATCTGGCGACGTCATAACGTCCCTATTTTTTAGACCGGCGCGACGTAGTCGTGGGGGCCACCGCGCTGCATGAACTGCCGGAAGGTGACCACGTAGGCCGTAAGGGCGAGCACACAGAGGCACAGCCCGAAGAAGTAGGCATTGCTGTAGCGATTGTCAGTGAGATCCAACATCCATCCAACACCGGGAGCAACCGCCATGTTCACCAGCGAGGAAATGATGCCGCAGGCGGACTGAAACTGGGCAAATTTTTCCTTGGGAAAAAGTCTCTGCGTCATGGAAGCCGTGCAGGTATAGAACATTCCCGAAATCACGCTGTGGGCGATGAAGGCTATGGCAAATCCGGTGTGGGTTGTGGCCGCAAATCCTCCCCAAAAGGAAAGGATCGCGTACAGACCCAGGGTGATAAGCGCCATGCGCGTGGGATGAAAGCGATCCGCCAAGGAACCGAGCGGGTAGGCCAGCACGATGGAAATCACAAATGTGAAGGCCACATATTGTCCGTAGTGACCCAGGTCCACGCCCAGGCTCCGCGCATGAAGAATGCTAAACAAATTGACCGGGAGAAAAACCGCTGACCCGAGCGTGATTGCTGAAAAAACCCACCAATAATACGGAAGGCGAAAGCATTCCTGCAGGTACATTTTGACGGCCCCCACCACGCCCGGGCGTTTCGCAGGCGCATCTGGCGGCGGGTACGTTCCTTCCTTCACCTTTAGGCACATCAGCAGAAAGCCCATGCCATAAACAACCCCGATGACAACAAAGGAAAAGACATAGTATTTCTCGGATTTCTCGAGCAGAAACAAATTGAAGAGAATCCCGGCCACCAAACTGATGGCGCGAAAGAGCGCGAAAAAGCGGCCCAGCAACGGACTGGGTACGACATCATTAATCAGCGCGTAAAAGAGCGAGTTGGTCACTATGGTGCCGATTTCAAATAATAGCCACCAGAGGGTAAAGCATAGCAGGCTGGAGACATTTCGCCCGGGCGAGCTGTCCCCAAGAATTTCATGCAGCCATCCCCCCATATGGGCGCTGAATGCGCACCCAATGATCCCGGCGGCGGCCATAGGCGTGGTGGCCAGCAAAAAGGGAATGCGGCGTCCGAGGCGGCTGCGGGTGCGATCGGAAAGCACGCTCACCACCGGGCCCAGAACAAGCTCCAACAACCCGGGCAGCGTCACGATCAACAGCCCGGTGATCATGTCCGAGGTGTCGAACTTTTTTAAGATCAGCGGAACGAGCGGACTAAGCGCCCGTTCCTTGATCATCCAGGCGAAGTCTCCCCACAACAGCCAGGAGAACACGGAGATCAGCCCGACGCGCGTGTACGTGAGGGTTCCGACCCGCCAGATCGGCCGGTTGTGATGATCCCGTTCCGGCCCGGTATGTGGCGGCGTTTGAGCGGTGAGGGAAGCAGACATGGGCGATTCCTGGCGGTGAGGGTCAGGCCGTTTGAAGTTGCCCTTGGTTACCGGAGTGTGTGTTCGGCATCAGGCGCGCCATTATTGATTTTTCCCGGCTGAAGCCAATCAAAAGTATCCCCTTTTTTGGTAATTTCCTCGGCGCGTACCAGGATGTCGCAGGCGATTGCGCGGGGCACCACCAGCACGCCGTCTATGTCCCCACAGAACACATCCCACATCCCCCGGCGAAAAAGAACGAGATCTCTCGTCACAGCGCTCAACCGCGATGATAAGGATGGCCTACCAAAATGGTGTGGGCACGGTAGATTTGTTCGAGGGCAACGACGAGAGCGAGTTCGTGCTGGAGTGTCGCGGGGCCGAGGGCCCAAAGAAAATCGGCGG
>JACTMZ010000190.1 GCA_014584375.1 Verrucomicrobiota bacterium
GCCGCAGGGCAAACCAGCAGCTCGGGAAGATATGTTGGGACAAGGTAGGACTTGAAATTCAAGCTATTTGGGCGGTCAACGGTGCCGGGGCGATATGGATGCCCGGGCGGAAACCAGCCATTATGGTCAGTCCGATAATTAAAACACGCCATACCCACCGATCGCATGTTTGACATGCACGTGGCGGTCTGGATTCGATCCAAAACCAAAAACACCCCCGGTATGATGAGGGCGACTAAAATAAGGGCGACAGTAATCACCGTCAGCATCTCCAGCAGCGTGAAGGCCTGTGTGTGTTTTTTGGAGGAAGGTGAATTCATCGAAATCAAAAGGGTGGTTTTAATGATGTTTCGAAAAGCCCGCAGTTCCATAAGGCGCTTCAGTTTTGGGAGCCATAGATTTTTATAAATTCATTTGTGCTTAATTGTGTCGTCTGTACGAAAAGCCGACCGGCGGATTCAGCGGCAAATCGTCCGTTGGGATTGCTTGGATAGAGCCAACTTTTTTGAGAATCCGGCACTTTCCTTTGGTCATTGCGGCTGACGAGTTCAATATGTCCGTCCAAAAACATAAAGTTGAGGGCGTCTTTTGTTCTGCCATGGGAGCGGGCCGGGACGCCCCAGCCTTGCTCCATGTCGCCATCGATGGTCATATCTTGGTGTACAAGCGCCCATGTTCGGCTTTGCCCACCGCCAAAATAGATTTCGCAAAGGAGGGGAGTGTTTGAAGCCTGAAAAGTTCTCCACCATCCAATGGGGCCCGGCAAAGCCTCCGGCTTCCATTGAGTCAGGATGCTATTAATCATATAAGTGCCACCCTGGCTTTGAAACCATTTCTTTTCTGTTTTAAAGTACTGTATTTGCGACAAGGGCATTTTTCTTTTGGCAGCGGGGCAAATTGGCAGCTCGGGAAGATATTCTGGAACAAGATAAGCATTAAAATTTACGGAAGATGTAGGAGATGCCTTTAACGGATCTCCCGGTGGAAACCATCCATTATGGTCATTTCGAAAATTAAAACAGGCCACCCCCACCGAGCGCATGTTGGCCATGCAAGTGGCGGTCTGGATTCGATCCAAAACCAAAAAGATACCCGGTGCGACCAAAGCGATCAAAATGAGCATCACGGTAATCACCGTCAACATCTCCAGCAGCGTGAAGGCTTTCACGCATCGCCTTGCGAAATTCCTTAAGGGCATTGTAGCTTCAATTATACTGTCAGAATTGTTAACTGTAAAGGTCTAAAATTGTCATTTGGTATCTAATCTTGATTTTTTTAGCAAATTTTGCAATTTTGAGTCTTTATGGGCCGCGCCGCTTTATTCATTGAGGATTTGTTGTATCCGTTTCATCGTGTGGAAGAATGGGTTGTTCCCATTCCCGCCGGGCAGTTTATTGATGCGCAGGATGAAACTTTTCACATGCTTTTTCTTTTGGAAGGGGAGTTTTCCTTGGAGGTTCCCGGGCATCCTGTTCTGCGTTTGGTCAAGGGGGATGCGCATTCGATGAGTTTTGCCGCGCAGCGCATTCTGCGTTCGCCGTATTCGGATCGCGAAATGCGCCTGCATTTCCTGCGTTTGGAATTTCAATGGCCCGCCTCCCGGTTGCCCGTTTATCGCAAATCGCCAGGGGGAGCCGAGAGGCGCTTTGCGGTGGCATTGCGCAGGAAACTTGGCGGCCTGCGGCATTTTCCGAATTGCCTCGCGGGGGAACGTCATGCGCTTGTGCGAAGCATCCTTTCCGAAATGGAAAGACAAAATGAAGCCTCCGTCTGGAAAATCAGCGGCCTGTGTCAGGCGCTTGCCGCCGATTTCCTATCCATCGGTTCGACGGCGACTGAACCACCCGTCAAGTTTCCCCGGCGTCATCGCCCGAAGTCCGCAATCATCAAGCGCGCCTTGCAATACCTTCGGGAAAACTGTCATGAGGCCCACAAGCTGGATGCCATTGCCTGGGAAATGCAACTGAGCGGCGAATATCTGGCGCGGCTTTTTAAACAGGAGACAGGACGCACGGTTTTTGCATGGCTGGATGATTTTCGGACGGAAAAGGCCCGGGATTTGCTGATAATGACGGAGTTGTCCATTTCGCAAATTGCCGACGCCTGCGGCTATTCCACGTCAAAGTTGTTCATCCGGCATTTTAAGAAAAACATGGGATTTCCGCCGGTGATCTACCGCACAAAGGTGCAGAGCGGAGAGATTTTTGCCGCGCAGTTGAACCGGCGGATTGCGGAGGGCGAAGCGACGAAAAGACGTGCTTGAATTTCAACGCGCTTCCCATCGGAAATCCACAGGGGTTTCGATGTCGGGATGCAGACTGCGCTGGACTGGACAGGTCAGCGCGGCGCCTTCCAATTGCGCGCGCTTGGGATGATCGGCGGGGAGGGGAATGCGGATGGTGGTCGCCAGGCGGGCGATACGCCGGGGGGCGTCGGTGGACATTTCTTTGCCGACTTCGATCTCCATGCCGCGAAGATTGATTCCATGACGGTCGGCAATGATGCCCATCACCGTGGCCATGCAGGCTCCAAAGGCCGAGGCCACCAGGTCAGTCGGGGAAAAGCGTTCGCCTTTTCCATGGTTGTCGGTGGGCGCGTCGGTTTGAAGCTCCGAGCCGGAGGGGCCGTGTTTGACGGTGCAGCGCAAATCACCATCATATCGCAGTGAGATTTTGACCATGAGCGGATGGTCATCGTTTTTGCCGCAGCAGGGCGAGAAAAAATATGCAGCCCAGGGCGCTGGTGACGATGCCAACCGGAAGTTCAACGCCGACAAGCAGGGTTCGAGCGATCAAATCTGATCCGACGGTGAGCATGATTCCGATGAGGACGCTGCCGGGAATGGACGCGGCGTGGGGAGCGGCGATGATGCGGCGCGCAAGGTGGGGCGCCATGAGTCCGACAAAGCCGATGGCGCCGCAGGCGGCCACGGTGACGGCTGCCAGCGCGGAGGCCAGGGCAATCCCGGCGATTTGCATGGCTCGCACGCGCACACCGAGGTGATGGGCGGCTTCGCCTCCGAGGGCGAGGAGGTCGAGCGGGCGGTGCAGGAGCAGGGAAAGAATGAGTCCGACCAGTGCCACGGGAAACACGAGAGCTGTTGCCGACCAGCCTTGACCGGCGAAACTTCCCATGAGCCAAAAAAGGATGCCGCGCAGCGCACTGGGGTCGAAGCGAAGGATGATGGCCGTGACAAAAGCCTGTGCCAAGGCACCCAGGGCGACGCCGGCCAGCAGCAGCGAGGGAAGATCGGACGCCACGCGGCGGCACAGCAGCAGGATGATGCCGGCCATTGCGAGACTTCCAGCCAGGGCGGGGCCGGTCGGGGATGTGATTCCGGCGGCCAGGGCCAGCACGGCACCCAGGGCGCCGCCGGAGGAGAGACCGAGCAGATAGGGTTCGGCCAGCGGATTGCGAAAGATCGCCTGCAAGAGCAGTCCGCCCAGGGCGAGATTGGCGCCGGCGGCGGCGGCAAGCAAGACGCGGGGGGCGCGCAGTTCCCACAGGACGATGGAGGCGCGCTGGAGCTCGGGGGAGGGCGGGCCGCTGCGCATCAGTTCGACAAGCCGGGAAAAATCCAGCAGGGACGTCGGGCCGATGCAGACGGCGGCAATCATGAGGGCCACGGCGGACAAACCGAGCAGGATCAGGCGGGCGGCGGAATTCATGGCGCAAAAACGGCGCCGGGGCGCCCGGTGTAGGGATTGGTGACCACGCGGAGAGCCGCGCAGTGGAAGAGATTTTGCAAAATTTCCTCACGCATGACATCCCCGGGAGTTCCCAAAGCGAGGATGCTGCCGGTTTGAAGCAGCATCAGACGATCGCAAAACTCCGCCGCAAGATCCAAATCGTGCGAGACGCAGAGTATGGCGCGTCCGTCTTCGTGAGCGAGCCGCCGCAGGAGAGTGTGGATGGCGTGGCGATGGCCGGGATCCAGATGCGCCGCCGGTTCGTCGAGAAAAATCAGGGGCGTTTCCTGAGCCAGGGCGCGCGCCAGCAGCGCCCGCTGCCATTCGCCGGTGCTCAGGCTGCGGATGCCGCGCCCGGCGAGACCGCCGATTCCGACCAGTTCCATCGCGCGATCAGTCGCGCGCCAATCGTTTGCATCAGCCGCTCCGAGGAGTGCGCGGTGCGGATGACGCCCGAGCAGGACAAAATCACGCGCGCTGTAATCAAAAGGTGGAATTTCGATCTGGGGTTGAACAGCGCAGAGTCTTGCGCGCTCCCGCGCCCCCAGCGAGTCAAGGTTGCGACCTTCGATCTGCACGCAACCAGCCCGCAGTGGAATCAATCCCGTCAGCGCCCGAAGCAGCGTGCTTTTTCCACTTCCGTTGGGGCCGGCGACGCCGAGAACCTCGCCGGCGGAAAGCTCAAAACTTATCCCGTGCAAAACATCCTTGTGCCCGTAGCCCGAGCGGATGTCGTCAACCTGCAGGGCGGGCGTTTTCACAGGGCGAAAATTTTCTCCCGCACCAGCGTGGCAGCCTTCAGCGCGGCGGGGCCCGGGATTGAGAATATGGCGGCGGGAACGATGATCACGCGACCCTCTTTCACTGCGTGCAGATGCCGCCGGACAGGGTGCGCGCGCAGGGCGGCGAGAACTTTTTCGGGCTCCGCATTTCCGTGATTCGCCACGAGAATCCAGTCCGGATCGGCCCACAAAAGAAATTCCTCGCTGAGTGTCGGCCATGGGCCGGACGCACCGTCGGCAATGTTGCGCAATCCGGCTTCCTCAATAATTTCATTGGCGTGCGTGTGCGGCCCCGCACTGTAGCCGGTGTCGGCGCCAAAAAGCAAAACAGCCGAGCCGATTTTGGATTGTGCGTCCGGATGCGGCAGGGAGGGTTTTTTTACATGCAGCAGGCTCGCGATTCGCATGATGGCGGTGCGGATGTCCTCCAGGGATCGCATGTCGGCGACTTCCACGCGCATTCCCAAATCTTCCATGCGTCGTCGGGTCGCGGCAGGAGTGAGCGGACTGGCCAAAACCAGATCGGGATGAAGGGAAAAAACAACCTCCGCCTCCGGTTGAAGTCCACCGGGAATTCGTGTGATTTCCGCAGGGGCGGTGCAGAATGGCGTGACGCCAACCAACCGCTCCGTTGCTCCGAGCATTATGACAATCTCGGTGAGATTCGGCGCAAGGCTCGCAATACGCCGGGGCGGCTCCGATGCGGAGACTCCGGAGCCGCATGACATACATGCGGCAAACAGGGCGATTGCGAGGCGGTGTCTCATCGGCGGTCAGCCCTTTTATCATCCCCGTCGCCTCCGGCAAGAATGCTCGAAACGGACGTCCGTGTTTTCTTATTTATAATTATTCTTGAAATAATTTCCCGTGTGTGCGAACTTTTTCCCCATGAGAGCCGCAAATCCGCGTCGTCAGCTCAAGCGTTATGAGCAATCCATAGCGCAGGGCGGGTTGCGTTTGACGCGTCAGCGCCGTCATGTTTACGAGGTGCTGTTGGAGCGTCAGGATCACCCCACGGCGATGGATGTTTTTCTTCGCGCCAAGCCGGGAATGCAGGCGCTTTCGCTGGCCACGGTGTACAATGTATTGGAAACTTTGGCGGACTGCGGTTTGGTGAAAAAGGTTCATCTCGGGCGCGGCTCGGCACGTTATTGCGCCAATGTTGCGCGGCATGGACATTTTACCTGCACCATTTGCGGCGCGGTGCTGGATGTTCCCGCATTGCCTGGGGCGGAATTGGAAAAACTTCACCAGTTGCCGCGAGGCTATACCGTGACCCATCAGGAAATTTCCCTGTTTGGAGTCTGTGCGGCATGCCGCAAGGAGCAAAATTGATTTTTTTATGAAACACCTGCAAATCCAAGACCTGCACGTCAGCATCGGGGATCGCGAGATCCTTCGGGGACTGACACTCGACCTTCCCACCGGCCAAGTTCACGCCATCATGGGGCCCAATGGCTCCGGAAAGAGCACGCTGGCCAAAGTAATCGCGGGCCATCCCGATTACAGCGTGACTTCCGGCGATGTCCTGTTTGAAGGCGAAAGCATTTTGGAGATGGAGCCTGACGAGCGCGCGCGCAAGGGCATTTTCCTGGCTTTCCAATATCCCAGCGAAATTCCCGGTGTGAGCATCGCCAACTTCCTGCGCGCCGCCGTTCAGGCCCGCCTGCCTGAAGGCGAGGAGCTGGAGGCGACGGAGTATTACGCCCAGCTTTACGAAAAGATGGATTTGCTGGAGGTTCCGCGCAATTTCACTTCGCGCTCCGTCAACGAAGGCTTCTCCGGCGGTGAAAAAAAACGCTGCGAAATTTTGCAGATGGCCATGCTGAAACCGACATTCGCCCTGCTCGATGAGACTGACAGCGGACTCGACATTGACGCACTCAAAATCGTTTCCCATGGCGTTAATTCCCTGCGTGGGCCGGACACCGGCATGCTCGTCATTACGCACTATCAGCGTCTGCTCAATTACATCGTGCCGGATGTGGTGCATGTGATGGTCAGGAGTTGGCACACAAATTGGAATCTGAGGGATATGATTGGGTGAACGAGCCGGAGGCGACGGAGGAGGGTGTTCGCTGAACATCAGGAGGCATGACATTATGAGCGAAGCACAGGCACAGTTGGAGATTGATCGCGAGAAGGGGAACTTCCGCTATGACGTGGATTATGAATTTGACGCAGGGA
>JACTMZ010000068.1 GCA_014584375.1 Verrucomicrobiota bacterium
AGGGCGATTCGGTGGGGGGAATCGTGGAGTGCGTTGTTCGCAATTGCCCCGCAGGACTTGGTGAACCGGTTTTTGACAAACTGGAGGCCGATCTTGCCAAAGCCATGCTGAGTCTTCCTGCGAGCAAGGGATTTGAAATTGGATCCGGCTTCGAGGGAACGCGGTTGACGGGACGCGAGCACAATGACGCCTTTGAAATGCGCGAGGGACGTGTGCGAACTGCGACAAATCGCTCGGGTGGAATCCAGGGTGGCATCAGCAATGGCGAGGACATTCTTTTTCGCGTGGCCTTCAAGCCCACGGCGACAATAGCCAAGGCGCAGAAAACCGTTTCGGTTTCCGGCGAGAGCATCGAGCTGGCGGCCCGTGGGCGTCATGATCCGTGCGTTCTCCCCCGCGCCGTACCCATCGTCGAGGCCATGACCCTGCTCGTGCTCACCGATCACGTTCTGCGGCAGCGCGCCATCGCCGCAGGTGTGCTTCGCTGATATAATTTAGCTATACTTTTAAACTGATTTTTCTGCTGGAAAATATAATAGATTTGCACAGACCAAATTAGCATGGGTCAATATCAACATTCTTTTGAAGAATTGCTTTCGGTTCATAAAGAGCAATTTATGGATATTGCATGCAATTTTGAACCGTTGCCATGGATGGATTTTTGGTTAAACCCTCGGAGGTTGCGTGGAAGTGACTTTCTTATGCGCTGGTCTCAGGGTGTTTGGAGTGAAAAGAGGATTATTGAGGCAATTCATGACACCACGGAATTTTTTGCCATACCTTATGGCCCCAGCGGTACGGCTCCAAAAGATAACATTCGAGAATTTGAATTATATTTTGAGAATCTTGAAAGGGCGGGTCTAGGAAAAATAAAACGCCCGGATCTTTTGATTTTTTCGTCACGCAACCGAAGCAAAGTAGAGAGTATTATCGCTCAAAATGGCGGATTATCCCAACTCCCATTTATTCCTGAAGAAGATTGCAGTTTGGCGATGCTTTTGGAGCATGCCATTCTTGCTGTTGAGTGCGAAAACAGTCTTTGGCGTGCTCGGAAAATGCCTGATTATGCAACACCCCTGCGGCCTCAGAAACGGCTTGGTGGAAAGTTGGCATTAAAAAAGGCGGCGGTTCTTCCGACGATTATTATAAAAGAGGAAGATCGCGAACCTTTGCGGCAATGGCAAAGAAAACGCCGGGTTCCTCTTCATGTTTGGCATGCCTTTTTTGATATTGCTTATGGCATCTCCTTTGACCGGGCTGAAGAGTTGATCTCAGAAGGTCTTACTGAGCCCACGCTTCAGATTTTTCAAGCGCCCGGGGGAGCCACAACCAAAAAGGTGATTTTTAAGCATTATTTTCATTACGCATATCAACTTGGGGAAAGCACCCGGGAACCGGAATTGGCTCCTGCTTTCGTCGAAGATAAAAATGGTCATATTTTGCCTTATGTAACATTCAAGGGCGGGCGTTTGAAACTTTCCGCTCAGATTTTGGAACAGCTGCACATTATGGCTGCAAAGACGAAAGCATGATAGCCGTGGCTTCCAATCTGCGTGGTTTTCAAGCTCTGCCAGCGACAGGGGGAGAACGAGAGGCATTGCGCAAAAGGGGGCAATTTTGGACGCCACTTTGGCTGGCTGAAGTCATGGCGACGTGGGTGACAGAATTAACCCCCCCGGTTCTTTTCGATCCTGCAGTGGGCCCGGGAACTTTTTTTGCGGCAGCTCGGGCGGTAAATTATACGGGAAGGTTTGAAGGCTATGAACTGAACGAAAGTTCTTTTGCTGACAGGCGGTTGCTCGATTTGTCAGAGGATGATTTTCGTGGTGTTGTTATTGGCGATTTTATTCAGACGTGTTTGAATGGCTCTTATAAGGCTATTATTTCGAATCCTCCCTATATTCGACATCATCGTCTGGCGTCCGATCAAAAGGAAGAATTGCGTGTTCTATCCCGGCAGGTGCTTGGGTTCTCCCTTGATGGCCGTGTTGGGCTTCATGTTTATTTTTTGCTCAAGTGTTTGGAATGCCTTGCGCCTGGAGGGCGGCTTGCATTTCTTTTGCCTGCGGATGTTTGCGAGGGAATTTCTTCACGAGCCCTCTGGAATCGCGTGTGTGACCTATTTTGCTTGGAAACCGTATTGACTTTTGATGTTGCTGCCGCTCCTTTTCCCAAGGTTGATACAAATGTGATGGTCTTTTTGATTTCCAACAATTTACCCCGGAAAAAAATACGATGGATGCGAATATATGAGCGAGACAGGGATGCTGTCTTGCGAGCAATACAGGACACGCGGACTCACGGGAAGACTTGTGGAAAGTTGATCAGCGTCGAGCGTGATTTAACCGAGGTCTTGACGACAGGATTGTCAAGGACGTTGCGTTCCGCTGCTTCTCAAGGAATTCCCCTGGCCCGGTTTGCTCAAATTGTGCGTGGTATTGCCACAGGTGCAAATGAGTTTTTCTTTTTGACATCCAATCAAAGAATGGAACTTGGGTTGGATGAGTCCTTTTTTGTCAGGGCTATTGGCAGAACGCGGGATTGTTTGGATGAAGTTATAAGGCCGTCCTTGCTGGAAGATCTTGAGATGCGTGGGCGTCCAACGTGGCTGCTTAATCTTGACCATACGCCCAAGGAGCGTTTTCCCGAAGAATTGCGAGCTTATCTGGAGATAGGTGAAACGCAGAGTTTGCATAAAAGGGCGTTAATTCGCAGCCGCCGTCCATGGTATAAAATGGAGCGTCGCACGCCTCCTTCCATTCTCTTCGCCTATCTCGGAAGGAGGGATTGTCGTTTTATTTTAAATGAAGCTGGTGTTGTTCCTTTAACCGGATTTCTCTGTGTGTATCCATGGGATGAACATCCGGATGCGATCCGGCGGCTCTGGATGGCCCTCAATCATCCTGCCACACAGGAAAATCTTGCCTTTGTTGGCAAATCTTATGGTGGTGGCGCCTTGAAGGTGGAACCGCGGCAATTGGACGCCTTGGAAATCCCAATGGCTGTGGTGGAGGAGTTAAATCTTTCGATGCCGGAATATACCAGGGAAGGCAGACTTTTCGAACGCAAGTAAGACCAATGTCGCCATATTAATGCTTCATTATCGGTGTTACTTCATCCTTTGAGTATAAAGACTGTTTATGAAGCGGAATAACAGGCCATGCCAGAGCTAGGGAAGAAGCTGAAGGAAATTTTCGGTTACGACACTTTTCGTCCGCAGCAGCGTGAAATCATGGAGGCCTTTTTGGCCGGGCGTGACACTTTGGCCATATTGCCGACGGGCGCGGGAAAAAGTTTGTGCTATCAATTGCCGGCTGCGGTGCGTGACGGACTCACGGTTGTTGTTTCCCCGCTCATTGCGTTGATGAAGGATCAGGTGGATCAAATTGGCGCCAGCGGGGTGGCTGCGACGTTTTTAAATTCGACGCTTCGTGCCGCCGAGGCCCGCAAGCGCCTGGCCGGACTTTATGCGGGCAAATACCGTCTGCTCTACCTTGCGCCGGAGCGGCTCATGTTGCCGGATTTTCTGCCCAAGCTGGGCGAGTGGGGGATGAGGGCGCTGGCGGTGGACGAAGCGCATTGCATCAGCGAATGGGGGCATGATTTTCGCCCCGAATACCGGCGGCTGCGCGAGGTGCGCAAGATGTTTCACGACATTCCCCTGCTCGCCCTCACGGCCACGGCCACGCCGCGCGTGCGCGAGGACATTCGCTCGCAGCTTGAGTTGCGGAATCCGGAAATTTTCATCGCCAGCTTCAACCGTCCCAACCTGACCTACCGCGTGATTCCCAAGGCAAAGGCATCCGCTCAGGTGATTGAATTTGTGCGGGGTCGTCCGGATGAGGCGGGGATTGTTTACGCGCAGTCGCGACGGGCCGCTGAATCGCTTGCGACGAAATTGAGTGAGGCGGGCATTGCGGCGGCGCCTTATCACGCGGGATTAAAGGCGGATGAACGGGCGCAGAATCAGGAGGCCTTTCTTCGTGATGAAGTGCGGGTCATTTGCGCCACCATTGCCTTCGGCATGGGCATCAACAAACCCAATGTGCGCTTCGTGGTTCATGCAGATTTGCCAAAGAATGTGGAGAGCTATTATCAGGAAACCGGACGCGCCGGACGCGACGGGCTGCCATCCGAGTGCCTGCTGCTCTACTCGCGCGGAGATGTGGTGAAATATCTGCGCTTTTTTGAAGAAATTCGAAGCCGTTCGGTGAGGGATGAGGCGCGGGCGCAGTTGGAAAAAATGACGCATTTTGCCGAGGACGAGCGATGTCGTCGGGTCGCGCTGCTCGGGTATTTCGGGGAAAACTGGACGCAGGAGAATTGCGGCGCGTGCGATCGCTGCCTCGATCCCAGGGAAAAATGGGACGCCACGACCGATGTGCAAAAATTGCTGAGCTGCGTGGTGCGACTGCGCCGGAAGGGAGGTTTTGACACCGGACTGCGGCACGCCGTCGAAGTGCTCACCGGCGGGCGTTCGGAAAAAATTTTACGCTGGGGTCATGACACGGTGAGTACGTACGGAGTCGGGCGCGATCAATCGCGGGCTTACTGGACCGACCTCGGGCGTCAATTGCTGCGACTGGGGTTTCTGGATGCCACGGAGGACAAGTTTGCCACCATCAGCGTGTCGGAGCGCGGAATCCAAGCGCTGCGCGATCGTGAAACAATCATGCTGACGCGACCGACGGCGGCGACGCCGGCCGTGGTTTCCGAATCCTTCAAAAAACGCCGCTCTCGTGCCGGTGAGATTGAATGTGATGAGGGACTTTTCGCGGTGTTGCGAAAGCTGCGCGCCGGTCTGGCTCACGCCCGCAATGTGCCGCCCTATGTGGTTTTTTCGGATGTCACCCTGCGTCACATGGCGCGTGACCTTCCCCGCGACGAAGTGGCGCTCCTGCAGGTGCCCGGCGTCGGGGAAAGAAAACTTTCCGACTACGGTTCGGTTTTTCTCGCCGCCATCAGCGGCTGGTTGGCGTCCCACCCGCGATGACACGCCCGCGCGAGCCGCGTGTTGACGGCGACGCGTGTGAAACGACAATCTGATTTTGCGATGGCAAAAATTCTTGTGGCAATGTCCGGCGGAGTGGACAGCTCGACGGCGGCGCTGTTGCTGCGCGATCAGGGGCATGACATCGAGGGCGCCTACATTAAGAACTGGATGGCGGAATGGAATCCGATCGGTGATTGCCCCTGGGAGCGGGATGCGGCGGACGCCCGGGCCGTGGCGGAGGCGCTCGGCATTCGGTTTCGCATTGTGAACATGATCGGCGATTACCGCGTGCATGTGGTGGATTATTTGCTCGAAGGCTATGCGAGCGGCGTGACGCCGAATCCGGATGTTTATTGCAATCGCGAAATAAAGTTCGGCACTTTTCTCGCCCTTGCCCGACGGGAGGGATTTGACGGCGTCGGCACCGGGCACTATGCGCGCATTGTGGAGGGCGCGGACGGCGTGCGGAGCATTTATGAGGGGCGGGATCCCGGGAAGGATCAGTCGTATTTTTTGGCCATGCTGCGACCGGAGCAAATTGCCTCTGCATGGTTTCCGCTGGGGGAACTTCTCAAACGCGATGTGCGGGCGGCGGCCGCAGCGGCGGGTTTGCCGACGGCGGCGAAGAAGGACAGCCAGGGCATTTGTTTTGTCGGCAAGGTGCGCATACAGGATTTTTTAAGGGAATATCTCCCGGAAAAACCCGGGCCCGTGGTGGATCTTGACGGACGTGTTTTGGGCGAACATTCCGGATTGCACAATTACACGCTCGGTCAGCGGCGTGGGATTCGCGTGGCGTCGCCGGAGCCAAACACTGCTTATGTCGTGGTGGAAAAGCGGACGACGACAAATGAGCTCGTCATCGGCTACGATCGCCCCGATACGGCGGGGCTCTACGCTTCGCGGGCGACGCTGGTGAATTTGAATGCGACCGGTGCGGAGTTGCCGCGCGATGCGAAAATCGAAGCGCGTCCGCGTTACCGCGCCCCGCGAACCGCCGTTCGCTTTATTCGCGGCGAGAATGATGTTGCGGAGGTTGTTTTTGAGCAACCGCAAAGGGCATTGGCACCGGGGCAAATTTGCGCACTTTACGATGGCGAACGTCTTCTCGGCGCGGGGGTGTTTGCGCGGATTGGCGTGGAGTGATTGACGGTGTGTTGTGCGGCGGATCAAATGATATAATATTTCAAAATGTTGCGAATCAAGGAATGGCTTGCGGCGCTCGTGCGCGACTCACGTCCTCCGCCGGATCCGGAGGATGAGGTGGAGCGATCGTTTTTGACCCGCATTGGAGAATGGTTTGAGGAGCGAATTTTCGGGCCGTTGGTTGATTTGATGCGCCGCTGGTGGCGGGAGGCGAGCGGCCCGATGGTGTGGGATGATTTTGAGCCGGCGTGGCGCACTATTTTGCAACGCGTGTTGCTGTGGCT
>JACTMZ010000162.1 GCA_014584375.1 Verrucomicrobiota bacterium
GCGAGGGCGTTTTGCAGCGCCGGAGGAGCGTGACCGAGAGAGCACACGGCAACTCCTGTTGCAAAATCCAGATAAGGCCGTCCGTCCTCATCCCACACGCGTGTCCCTTTGCCGCGCGCCAGAACCAGCGGAAAACGTCCGTAGGAGGGAATCACGTTTTGTTTGTAAAGCTCCAGAGTTGCGGCGGATTGCGTGGTCATGATTTGGGGGATGTTAAACCGCAGACGGCGACTTGCAAGAGAGTGCGCTTGGGGCTTCGTGGGTGTTTAAATGTTTGTCCGTTCTCCCCGCGCAGAGTTAGGCTGAAACGATGGGTGCTTCCCTGGGTGAATTTTGCATTCGATGGTTCGTCACGGCGGTGGCGGTATTTGTCGCCGTGAAAGTGGTTCCCGGCATCGAGAGTGGCTCGGCAATGGACTTGGCGCTGGCGGCGCTGTTGCTGGGCATCATTAATGCGTTCGTCCGCCCCATGCTCCTGCTTCTGTGCCTGCCGCTGATCCTGGTGACGATGGGCTTTTTTATTCTCGTATTGAACGCGCTGCTTCTTTGGTTTGTGGCGGGCTTATTCCCGGCGGGTCATTTTTCCGTCGCCGGATTCGGCCCGGCATTTTGGGGGGCATTGGTTGTCAGTATCGTCAGCTGGCTGTTGAGTTCATTTTTCCGCGCCAGCGATGGACGGGTGTATCCGCTGACTCATCATGCGCAAATCAAGCAGGCTCGCGGGCGCACATTGCGCTGACGGCATTATGTGCCCCGAGGGTTTGCGTCGTTGGCTGGATGGGAGGCGCGTGGGGGTGAAAATTTGCGGGATCACGCGGGAGGAGGACGCCCAAGCCGCCATCGAAGCGGGAGCGGACGCCTTGGGATTCAATTTTTATCCGCTTTCCAAGCGTGCGGTGCGTCTGGCCGACATTGCCGAGTGGGTTGCAAAAATTCCATCGGACATTGGCCGCGTGGCCGTGACAGTGAATCCGGAGGAAACACTGCTTCGCGCATTGGCGGATTCAAAACTTTTTCACGCCGTGCAATTTCACGGTGGGGAAACGCCTGAATTTTGTGCGCGGTGGGGAGGGGATTTTTACATCAAGGCGGCGGCGATTTCCGATGAAACAACATCCGCCGCCGCATTGTCCGATCCGGCGCCATGTCTGCTGCTGGACGCATATGCACCGGGAATTTTTGGCGGAACGGGGCAAACAATAGACCTGTCACTCGCGGCAGAGGTGATTCGTTCGGCGCATCGTCCGGTGGTTTTGTCAGGCGGCCTTCATCCCCGCAATGTCGAGGCGGCGGTGAGGCAGGTGCGTCCGGCGGCAACAGATGTGGCAAGCGGCGTTGAAACGGCGCCGGGCATCAAGGATGCAAAAATTATGCGCGACTTTATTGCGGCGGTGCGGCGGGCGGCGGATTCCTGAGGGCGTTTTGCACGCAGGCCGGATCGGCGCAAACGCCGTAAAGCGCAAGGGTGTGATGCCTCAGGGTGAAAGCCGGTGGGGCGAGGCGACCAATGTCCGGGGAACAGTTTTCCACCGTATAGATTTTGCGACAGACCTCGCAGAGAAAGTGATGATGGTGGGCCCTTTTGCTTTCATAATGCGGGGGAGCGCCCGGAATTTCGACCATTTCCACCGCATTCATCTCCATCAGAATGCGCAGGGAGCGATAAACCGTGGCAATACCCAGTCCCGGCGAAATGGCGGCAGCAGCCTGTTTTTCCAGTTGTGTGACGCCCGGATTCGGTTTGCAAATATTTTTTGCCTTTGCGGCGGACGCCGTGAAGGGAATATGTGGTTATGGTGAAATATGGCGGCGCGGCGGCGGCTTTTCTTTTTCTCACGGTGTGCGCACAGGCGACACCGGAAAAACCGCTGCGGGTGATCACTTCCTTTTATCCGGTCTATACGGCGGCACTCAATGTCGTGCACGGCGTGGAAGGCGTGGAGGTGAAAAATCTCGCCTCTCCGCGACTCGGCTGCCTGCATGACTATCGGCTGACCGCCGGAGACATGCGACGATTGGCTGACGCGGACGTTCTTTTGGTCAATGGCGCGGGCATGGAAAATTTTTTGGACAAAGTTGCCGGACAGCTTCCGCAGCTTCGCGTGATTGATGTAAGTCGCGGGATTCCCCTGGCGGACGGCAACGCGCATGTGTGGGTCAGCTTTGCCGGCGCGCGCGGGCAGGTGGACAACATTGCGGAGGCGCTGGCGAAAATTTTGCCAGACAAGGCGTCCGCATTTCGCGCCAATGCGCGGGATTACAAACAGCGGCTGGATTTGCTGGAGAAAAAAATGCGTACCGCCCTGGCACCGTTCGCCGGCACTCCGATTGTCACCTTTCACGAAGCCTTTCCATATTTCGCGCGGGATTTTCATCTTGAGCTTGCGGGCGTCATTGAGCGCGAGCCGGGAACCGAGCCCAGCGCGCGCGATTTGGCCGACATTGTCAAACTCGTGCGCTCGCGCCACGTGAAGGCGCTGTTTACCGAGCCGCAGTTTTCGGATCGGAGCGCACGCGTGGTTGAGGCGGAAACCGGAGTAAAAGTTTTTGAATTGGATCCCGTGGCGACCGGACCATCCAACCCGGAGGCCGCGCGCAATGCGTGGCTGACCGCCATGGAAAAAAACCTCGAAGTCCTGCAGACGGCATTGAAATGAAAAAATCCCGCAGCATCATGTCCGCGCTGGCTGTTGGCCGGCGCATTGGGGAGAATGCCCGTCTGTAAATCATGGAAACGGCGTTTGACAGCGCGCCTGCGCATCATGGCATCGCTCCGCATCGCTGCGGTGAGTGTTGCACCACGCTGCGCGGCGTCGGCGCATCCTATGGCGGCGAACCCGTGTTGGAGGATGTCAACCTGCACCTGCATTGCGGCGAGCTGACGGCCATCATTGGGGAAAACGGCGCGGGCAAGACCACCCTTGTGCGCTGTTTGCTGGGCGAGACGCCACATTCCGGTGAGATACATTTTTCGGATGCGGCGCGGCGGCGCAAGGACAGCCCCATCATCGGCTATGTGCCGCAGCGCGTGTCATTTGATCGCGAGGCGCCGGTCAGCGTGCTGGATTTGTTTGCGGCTTCCTTGGAGGCACGGCGACCAGCCTGCCTTGGCGTTTCGCTGTCTGTGCGCGGACGGACGATCGAAGGGCTGCGACGAACGGATGCGTCGCATTTGTTGAAGCGGCGGCTGGGGACATTGTCCGGCGGAGAGATGCAGCGGGTGTTACTGGCTTTGGCCCTGACGCCGGTTCCCAATATTCTCATTTTGGACGAACCGGTGTCGGGAGTGGATCACAGCGGTCGGAAAAAATTTTACGATTTGCTGTCCCGCCTGCGTCGTCAATACGACCTGGCGGTTCTGTTGGTGTCGCATGATCTGGCCTCCCTCGCGCGTTTCGCCGATCGTCTGGTCTTTTTGAATCGGCGTGTTGTTTGCGAGGGGCCGCCCGCCGAAGTCCTGCGTGATTCGCGGGTGCGCGAAGCCTTTGGGTTGGAATCCATCACATGAACGGCGTGTGGCTTGAACCCTGGCATCGCGCGGTGTCATTGCTGCCCTTCGAGTGGGCGCAATATTCATTTATGCGTCTCGCCCTGCTCGCCGTGATTTTGATCGCGCCGCTGCTCGGCGGCCTGGGCACCGCCGTCGTGGCCAATCGCATGGCGTTTTTTTCCGAAGCCGTGGGGCACGCCGCCTTCACGGGCATTGCCATCGGCGTCATTCTCGGCATGTCCGGCCCCCTGTGGCCCATGGTCGGCTTCGCCCTGCTGCTCACGCTGCTCATCACATGGATTCGCAAACGCGGCGGGCTGTCGTCGGACACCGCGATTGGACTCGTCATGGCCGCCACCGTTTCACTCGGCATAGTGATTTTGTCAAAGGGCGGTGATTTCGCCCGCTATACGAATTTTCTCATCGGGGACATGCTGGGTGTCACGCCATCCGATGTGGCCGGGTTGGCGGTGTTGACCGCAATTGCAGCCGCTTTGTTTCTGGTGTTTTTCAATCGCCTTCTGCTGTGCAGCATGAGTCCGGCATTGGCGCGCAGCCGCGCAAAAAGGCCCGGTGTGGCGGAATTAGTTTTCGCCTGTACGCTGGCCGTGGTGGTCACGTGCAGTCTCCCTTGGATCGGAATACTTGTGATCAACGCGCTTTTAATCGTCCCCGCCGCCGCCGCACGCAATCTGGCGAGAAATACGGCGGAATTTTTTGCATGGTCAATCGGCGTCGCGTTTGTCTCCGGCATCGTGGGATTGATTGTGTCCTTTTACGCATCCACCGCCACCGGAGCGACCATCGTCCTCGCGGCTGTCGCGGCGTATGCGGTCACACTTCTTTTTTCCCGGAGGCGCACCGGGTGAAACCGCGTCTCGTGGCACTGCACGGTTTTCTCGGGTGCGGAGCGGATTGGAACGCGGTGCGAAAGGCGGTGCGGCGGGATTTTGACTGGGTGTGTCCGGACATCTTTGCGCGGCGCGCGGAGGATTGGCGCTCGGCGCGAGAGTTTTCCGGCAAGGCATGGCTTGTCGGCTATTCGTTCGGGGGGCGCATGGCATTGCGATGGATGGCGGAAGATCCCGGGCGATGGCACGGCGCGCTTTTGCTTTCCACGAATCCGGGAAACTTTCAAACGGAAGACGAGCGGCGGGAGCGGCGCAGGACGGACGCCGCTTGGGCGCGGGCGTTTCGCGTGGAACCGTGGGAGGATCTGATGCGCCGTTGGAACAATCAGCCGGTATTGGCCGCCGGCGCCACGCCCTTGCGCGAAGAAGCACTTTATGACCGTGAAAAATTGGCGCTGGCCTTTGAGGATTACTCCACAGCAGATCAGCAGGCGGACGTGTCCGAATTGAGCAAACCGCTGATCTGGATGGCCGGGGAACGCGATGCAAAATTTGTCCGTTTGCTGCATTCCATGCGCGACGCAAATTTCCCAGGTGCGTTTCGCATTGTCGGCGATGCCGGGCACCGTCTGCTGCACGATGCGCCGGAGATTGTCGCGGAAGAATTGGATTCGCTGACGGAATCCCCGTGAATTGCCGTCGTGCCGCGAAACTTGCGCCAGGTGAAAATGCCGGGCAATCTGATTTTTTTCAGCGGCAGAAAATCATGACCAAATTAATTTTTGCGGCGAGTCCGGATTCGGCGGACATGCTTTACGCAACGGGATTCCATGCGCCGGACGCCTTTTTTTTCCTCGAGCATAATGGAAAAAAAACGGTTCTTTTGAGCGATTTGGAAATTGATCGCGGGCGGCGTGAGGCGCGCGTGGACGAAGTGTTGTCCCTGCGCGAATTGACACGCGGAAACAAAGGTGCCGATCCCGTCGCTGCCGTAACGCAATTGTTGCAAAAGCGAAAAATTCGTCGCGTTCAGGTTCCGGGAAATTTCCCTTTTGCGGTTGCCGAGACCTTGAAAAAATCGGGCATAAATGCGGTGCCAACAAAGGGGCATTTGTGGCCGTCGCGGGAGATTAAAACGAGGGACGAAATCGCCAAAATTCGTCGTGCGGTGAAATTGTCGGAAATTGGTATTTTGCGTGCGGTTGAAATTTTACGCGCGGCGAAAATTGCTTCCAGGCGTCAATTGACATGGGGAGGAAAAACGCTGACCAGCGAAATGCTGCGGGCTGAAATAGACATTGCGATTTTGCGCGCGGGCGGAATTGCGGATGGGACAATTGTTGCGGGCGGGATGCAGGCGTGCGATCCGCATGAACGCGGACACGGCCCGCTGCGCGCCGACGAGCTGATTATTTTGGATGTGTTTCCGAGGGATCGAGAGACGGGATATTTCGGCGATTTGACGCGGACGGTTGTGCGGGGGCGCGCCGATGAAGCGCAACGAAATCTGTGGCAGACGGTGTGCGAGGCGCAGAGACTCGCCATCCGTGCGATCAAACCGGGAGTGAAGGGGCGGGACATCCACAAGGCGACACGCCGGTTTTTTGACCAACGTGGTTATCGAACGGCGCAGGACAACGGGCGTTGGACGGGATTTTTTCACGGAACGGGGCACGGTGTTGGATTGGAGCTTCATGAGGAACCCCGGTTTGCGGCGGCCGTGTTTCGTCCTGGACAAGTTTTCACCGTCGAACCCGGGCTTTATTATCCGAAAATCGGCGGTGCGCGGCACGAGGATATGATCGTTGTGACCGAAGGCGGCCGTCGGCTTTTGTCAAAACTGGAAATTCCGCTGGAATTGTAAAGGCATCCGTCCGCCGTTACTTGTCCTTAATAAGGGCCCCTTCGTTGTCCACCTTCGCCGACATGATTTTATTAATTTCAACGGCGAGATCGCGCATGCGTTCGACTTCGGATTTTGACGGCGGGCGTCCATTGGCCTCACCCGCGATGGCGCGAATGGTTTGAAGGCGTGACGTGATGGAAGTGACCAATTCGGTGTTCTTAATTTTCGGATTCAGCGTTTGCAGGCGGTCGAGAAAATAATCCATCACATCCGGTTTCATCAGCCCTGCGGCGCGCTGCGGCGTGTATTCCTCGGCCGTGGCGACAGCGCTGACTTCAAAGCCGCGCAGCCACCCGCCGAGGCTCACCAGATGCGCCATTTCCTCATCGCGCAATTCGATCATGGCCTGTTCGACATCCGACTGCGTTTTGATGAGCTCCAATTTAAGTTCCGTCCAGTCTCCGCGCTTTCCAAGATCAAGCAGACTGTTGGCATGTGTGGCAAGCTGCTGCCCAACAGCCAGACTTTTGGCCTGGCGCAGAAGAGCACGACCGACGTTTTGTATCAGCGGCTTCTGCTCCGCAACCACGGCGAAAAATCCGTCGCAAATCAGCGCGCCAAAATTCAAGGAAGTTTGAAACCGGTTGTTATAGACGCGCTCAAAATCAGTCGCCGCAACAAGGGCGATCGGCACCGGTTTAAACACCTCCAGTTCGGTAAACAGACGTTGAATGGAAGGAGCCGTCAGTTCGTTCACCCCAAGTTCTTCGCGCGCGAACTCATCCACCTCAGCCGCGCGCTCCTCCTGTCCGAATATCCAGCCGGGAACAAGGGCAATGAGGACGATGAACAAAGCCGTGCGCATGACTTGTCGGCAACCTGCCACAAACAGGCGCGGGTGTCCACAGGATGCGCCCGGCTTTTCCCGCTGGCGCCGGAAGAAAAATCAGCCGATAGTGAAATCATGAGCGCGATAGTCACCCCCATTGATTTCAGCGACACCTCGGGCCGACTGCTGGAGACGGCGGAAGCGGAAGCTCGTCTGCGCGGCGCCAGGCTACATTTGTTGCATGTCATTGAACCGTC
This sequence comes from Verrucomicrobiota bacterium, assembly GCA_014584375.1. Lineage (GTDB taxonomy): Bacteria > Verrucomicrobiota > Verrucomicrobiia > Chthoniobacterales > JACTMZ01 > JACTMZ01. The sequence goes on from JACTMZ010000162.1 coordinate 7,274, forward strand.
CGCCGAATTGGCCGGCTTTGAAGCCGATCCGCAAATGATGCGCCTGCAAATCAATCCAATGACGGGCGACTCGGAAAAGGCGGAGGAGAGGCGGCTTGAAAAACTGGCCGCTGAAATTCGCGGACGCGGCATATCCTGCGATCACGCCGTAAAGTTCGGGCTTCCGGCAGATGAAATCATTGCAGCGGTTGAAGAACAGGGGGCGGACTTGATTGTCATGGGCTCGCATGGGCGCGGTGCGATTTACCATCTTTTTGCGGGCAGCGTTGTCACCGGTGTTTTGAAGCGGACGAAGCGGCCCGTTCTTGTTGTGCCACTTCGCGGTCAGCCGGGAAAATAGCGCCGGAGTTGCATGGATTGGAACATGTGGAAACCGGATGTTCGCAGCGCGCTGTGCTACATTCGCCGGGGCGATGAAGTTTTGCTCATTCGCAAAAAACGCGGATGGGGCGCGGGAAAAATCAGCGGTCCCGGAGGCAAATTGGAGCCGGGCGAATCGGCGGAGGAAGCCGCCGTGCGGGAGACGCGGGAGGAAACAGGCGTCACGCCGCATCATCTGCGGCGGCTCGGCGACCTGCATTTTCAATACGCAGGCAATCATGCTTTGCAATGCGCCGTTTTCCTGGCGACGAATTACGAAGGTAATCCGAGAGAGTCGGACGAGGCCGCTCCATTTTGGGCACACATAAGCAAATTACCGCTGGATCAAATGTGGGAGGATGACCGGTATTGGCTGCCG
>JACTMZ010000055.1 GCA_014584375.1 Verrucomicrobiota bacterium
GCCGGCGCTGTTTTCGGAACGGTCGGCGGAAAAATTGTCGCAGCCATCATTTCCCTCGGAATGATCTCCGCCATCAGCGCCATGATCTGGGTCGGCCCCAGAGTCACCATGGTTATGGGCGAAGATTATCCCTCGGTCTTCGGACTGCTGAAAACGCGCAATCAGGCGGAAATTCCCGTGACGGCTGTCCTGACCCAAAGCGCCCTCACCGCCGTGTTGCTGCTCACATCGGTGTTTGAAAAAGTGCTGGTCTGGGCGCAATTCGCCCTGCTGCTGTGCGGATTTTTAACCGTCCTTGGCGTCATCGTCATGCGATTTACCCGACCGGATCTTCCCCGCCCATTTCGCGTTCCCCTGTATCCACTCACACCGCTGCTGTTTCTCGTCATCAGCGGATTTGCCATGTCCTACACCGCAGTGACGCGTCCGTTGGAATCCGCCGCCGGACTGCTTGTTTTTGCGGCAGGATTGTTGGTTTACGTCGTCGCCGCGCGCGGTAAGAATGGAGGGCGGATATGAAACGTCCGCTTTTCATTCTTGCAAGCCACCTGCTCCTTGCGGTCTCCGCCTGCGCGATTTCCCCCACCGAGTTGGGCGCATTTTTGGCGGGACGTGCGCTGCCGGCTTCAAGTCCCCTCGCCCCCCTGCAGGCATCGCCGGAATACCAAGAGCACGCCCGTCAATACGCAGCCCTTTGGTTTCGGTATGATGACCGTTATTTCGCCGCCATGCGCGCCTGGTCCGCTGCGGAGCTCGTGCCACGCATCGGCGAAGTTTCCCAGGTAAATTATCTGTTTGGCGGACCGGATTTAATCAGCGCCCTGGGGCTTTTTCCCTCGGCGCGCCTTTATGTACTCGGCGGATTGGAGCCGGTGGGGCGTCTCGACAATCCGCTGGAATTGCCGCCGGAACAGCTTTACGCCAGCCTCGCCATGCTGCGCAAATCCACCGAGGTCATCCTCAGCTTCAGCCATTTCATCACGAAGGATATGAAAAGCGATCTCGCGTCCTCGTCGTTTCAGGGAGTCTTTCCCATTATGCTGGCCTTTCTTTCGTTTACCGACGCCCGTATTGATTCCGCCGAACGCCTCACACTTAGAAACGACGGGCTGCTGCACCCCGGAGAATCGAATTCCGGACAAGCCGCATTGCGCATCGTTTTTCGGCCGCTTCCCGGCGCTCCCCCTGCCGAAATTTATTACTTCCAGGCCAATGTGGCGAACGATGCACTCAAGTCACACGCCGGCCTTCTCGAATGGCTGAAACGACGTGGGCCGTTGACCGGCTATCTCAAGGCGGCGTCCTATTTGCTGCACGAGGAAAGCTTTTCACGCATTCGTGATTTTCTGCTCAGTCACAGCAATGCCATCCTGCAGGATGACTCGGGTATTCCCCTGTCCGTCTTCCGGCAGCACGGCTGGCAGGTGATGTATTTCGGAAACTACACAACCCCCTTGGATATTTTTAAAAAATATGACCAGCCGCTCCTGCGGGCTGTTTACGAGGAAGGCGCGGCTTTTCCCCTGCCCTTCGGCTTCGGCTATCGCTGGCAAAAAGGCGAGTCCACGCTGCTGCTGGCCATTCCTCCGGATCAGGCGCCGCGCGCAATTCCCGCGACGGGAACATGATTTTTCAACGCCGCCCAAACAGGCGTCCGAGAAACTCCGCATCGGAAAATCCGGGACGCGCTCCGAGGCGAATGACAATCAAATTGCGGGATGGAATCACATAGACCCTCTGACCGGCAGTTCCGATCATGGCCAGCAAATCGCGCGGTGCCGCAAGACTCAGGCATTTTCCCCGCCAGAAAGCCGCAGGGTGTTCCCGTCCCAGAACCGATTCAACCTCAACCTCACGGGCGCCGTTGGCGGAGTTTTGAGCGTTGAGCCAAAAACCAAGCGCATACATTCGGTTTGCGGCAGTTCCATTCGCCAGGCGGGTACGAATTTCCTCCGTCCACCCCCCCTTTCGCATTCCCCGCAAAACCTCGCGGCCGACGGGCAAAAGCTCCCGTGCGCTCATGCGGGCGCCGGTGGAAAAAAACAAAACGCCGCAATCATCCCTGCGCCAGCGAGCCAACACGGACGAGGTCGCTCCGGGAACAAAGCGTCGAATCCATTTTTCCACGGGCATGTCCCGGTGCAAACGGAGCTCCTCGCCCAATGCCTCCCAATGGGAAGGCCCGTAGGCAAAATGTCCGGGTGCTCCGCTTTTTTTTAGTCCCCGCAAAACACGCTGTTTGTCCTTCAATCCCGCACCGTAAAACGCGGCACCCGAAGGAGGCAGGCCCGAAGTCTGATTTAACAGATCAGACAAAATTGCGCCGCGAGCACCTCCGCACACGGGATGTTCCAAGGACAATCCGCCACCCGCTACATCCCGAAACACTCCAAGTGACACAAGACTCTTGGTAATGCTGTAAACGCGTGGAGCACTCACCGCCCGGGAGGAATTGCGCTCGCAGACAATGCGACCGTCCTCCCAAACAATCAGGGCGCTTTCACGATATTTCGCCGAATACTCCGCCGCCCGCGCAACAGCGTTTTGATCCAACGCCGCCCCTGCGACGGACGCCCCGCCGAGGCATATCGCAAGCAAACAGACAAGCCGCGTCATTTTTCCCGACGTCCGGTCAACGCACGCGCCAAAGTCAGCTCATCCGCATGTTCCAACCCCCCGCCGGCGGGCATTCCCTGCGCGAGGCGCGTGACACGCAAAGTGCGGGACGACAACATGTCCGCAAGATAATTGGAAGTCGCCTCACCCTCGACATCCGTGTTGAGCGCAAGAATCACTTCGGAAAATTTGCGTCGCTCCAGTCGCTCCATCAATTCTGCAATCCGCAAATCCTCCGGCCCGATGTGTTCCAGCGGGGAGAGCCTTCCCCCCAAGGCATGATAATGCCCAAAGAAAACGCCGGAACGTTCAATCGGCAGAATATCCGTGGCCCGCTCCACCACACACAGCAGATTTTCACGCCCCTCATCCGCACAGATTTCGCAAACCTCGGTCATGCTGAAAAATCCACACTCAGCGCATTGGCTCACCTGCAGCCGGGCATTGTTCAACGCTTCCGAGAGGGAGACCGTCCGTTCTTCATCCTCCAGAAACCACAGTGCCATGCGTTCGGCACTGCGCGGGCCAACACCCGGCAAGCGGCGCAGTTCCCGGACAAGAATCCGAAAAGGCTCGGGATAGTCTGCGCGTTTCACGATGCCTCGCCATGACGGCGCGCCGCCGCGCAGCGCAAAGCAAAAATTCGCGCTGCCGCATCCCCCTTTTCACGGGCCAAGGATGCAAAGCCATTTTCCGCATCCACCCAGTTTCCATTCCAAAACGCCTCCCATGCGCGATCCCAGCGCGTCAAATCATCCGTGGATTCAGAAGTCTCCTCCGACGCAGGCCCCCTGATTTCACGAATGAGAATTCTTTGTCCTTCAAAATCCCACCAAGCCATTCGCCGCGACAGCCACGTTCCATCAAGCTCATCCAACAGGGCATCCTCGACCATCACTCCAACCGCGTAACCCCGCGCCGCCGCCGCCATGCGCGCCGTGCGCCTCAGGGGCGTCCCAGCCACCGTCCAACGTCGGCCCGAAGGAAAGTCAGCCGCTCCGGAAACGCATTCTCCGCGAGTAATCGCCGCACAGCCTCCTGCTTTGCGAATCCAATCCCACACCGCCTGAACAACAGGCGCTGCTCCGGACTCCTGCCCCCAACATCCGAAAACAAAGCATGCGCCTCCCGAATCACAACGCTCAAGATAGCCACCGGCATTTTGAAAATGCCGGGCAGCCTCTCCGGCCACACCGGTCATTCCTGACCACGCCGCCACTTCGTCACCCCCGTTTGGCCAGAGCGTTTCCACAACCACGAGGGTTTCTCGCTTCGGATCTTCACTCAAATGATGCTCGTCAATTCTCTCCCGCAAAAACGCCGGGGCTACCCGTCCCCCGACCAGCGACTGCCAACGCACCCGGCGTGAACCGGCAGGAGTCAGCGAAAACACCAGCGCCGCAATTCCTGCAATAAAGGCGGAGGCAAGGGGAACGAGCGAACTGGAATCGTATCCATACAATCCAAAAAGCCAGACGCCGCTTCCAAGCAGCCAGAGCGTTGCAAGCCACACGAGAATTTTTAAGCTTCGACGCGGAATATCCACCACGCACCATGCCACCCAAAAAGCAGCTGCGGCGGCCAGCAGAGCCTCGACACGCGGGCTGACCAACGGCGGACGCCATCCGTTCCAACCAGGCAGCAGGGGCACCCACAAAAGCGGGAGAGCGACGGACAAGCCGAGGAGTCCGCACAAAAGGGCGGCTTTAAGATGCAGGGTCAGCGGGCGATTCATGGGATGAACGGTCACGATATGCTTGCACCACCAGTTCGCTCAAGAATTTGTCCGGTGCCTCAACAGCGGATCGTGGCAGCATAAGCGGAGCGCCTCCCTCCGGAGGACGCACAAGCCGCAAGCCGAATTCAAAATCCTTGAAAAGTTCCGCACAAAACTCCCGCATGGGTTGTCCACGCTCAACGGCCGCCGCAATCAGCGCATCCAGTGCATCGGGCTCGAAACGCAGAACGATCTTATGACTCTGCTCAAACTTTTTCAAAAAATCCTCGGCAGCGTGTCTCAACGCCAGGTTTTTTGCACCGACGCCACATTCCAAAAGTGACGCCAAGCGCGCATCCGGATGTTCCATCAAATCCACGTCCACCCGCAGCGAAGACACTCCCGAGCCGGGCAGATCGAATTTAAAATCCCGAAGCAAACGCTCACACACGGTAAGCAAACCGCGCGCGCCCGTTCCCTCCTCCGCAGCCAGGGAGGCAATGCGATCCAATGCGCCATCCTCAAAGGTCGCCTCAATCCCATAGGCCAGAAACGATCTTTCATACTGACGCAACACACTGCCCTCGGACTCGGTGAGAATGCGGCGCAGATCGGATGCATCCAGAGAGTCGCAAGCCACACGCACGGGAAGCCGACCCACAAACTCGGCCTCCATGCCGTATTCCACGAAATCCGCCGTTGTCACGACATGCTGCCAGGACTTTTCGATTTCCCCCTCCGACGGCGCGCCAAAGCCAATCTGTGCATGCCGCCGACGTTTCTCTACAATGTCCTTCAGGCGTGAAAAGGCGCCGCTGACGATGAACAAAATGCTTCGCGTGTTAATTGAGCGTCGCCCCGGCTTGCCGCCGCCGCGCTGCATTTCCATCACTGCCTGCATCTGCCCGGCCAAATCCATGGGATTGCGCAGGGAAACCTCCGTCTCCTCCATGAGCTTAAGCAATGCCGTTTGAACGCCGCGCCCGCTGACATCGCGCCCGATCACGCCACTCGACGTGGCAATCTTGTCCACTTCATCAATGTAAATAATCCCATGCTCAGCCAGCGCAATGTCGCCGTCGGCCTTCTGCACCAGCTCCCTGACCAAATCCTCCACATCACCACCCATATAGCCGGTTTCGCTGAATTTGGTCGCGTCGGCCTTGACGAAAGGAACGCCGATCAAATCCGCGATATGACGGACAAGATAGGTTTTTCCGACGCCGGTGGGGCCGGTGATGATGATGTTTTGTTTGGCGTATTCCAGCGTCCCCGTCTCGCCCCGCTGTGCCCGTTCCCTCAGCAGCTTCGCATGATTGTAGTGATCGCACACCGCTATCGAGAGAACCTTCTTGGCATCGTCCTGCCGAATGACAAAACGATCCAAATGCGCCTTGATCTCCCTCGGAGTCAGATGAAAGTCAAAAGCATCGCCCTTCCCCGTCGGCGGCGCCTCCGCTTCACCGTCAGGTTCCTCGGAAGGCTCAGGCTGACGAAATGCCGTCTGCAAAAAACTTTGCAAGCGACGTTGCATTTCCTCGGGATCGGGAAATTTCGGCTCGTTCATAAGTACAGTCTATGCACCCCGCAACGACATGCAAACCTACGGCGACGCTTTCAAACGACGTGCGATTTTTTGATAGGAACTCCACGACGGAACATCCTGCGGCGGCTCCACGGCGAGAAACTCCGTAAAAAGCTCGTCCGCTTCCTTCGGATGGTTGTTGGCATGATTGCTTATCCCCGCAAAAAAAAGCGCCAGTGCTCCGGCTCCCTCCCGTGGGTAATTGTGAAGCTCCATCAAGGGAATCACCCGGGAACGGGAGCCAAAATCCGCCGCGTAAAGAAAGGCGTTCGCCAGATCGTGATTGGCGCTGCTGTCGCTGAAAAGCCCCTGTTTTACGATCTCCTGCATTTGTTCGATAGAATGCTCGCGTTGTCCGGACAAAGTCAGGGCCAGGGCATAATTCAATTTCGCCCGGGTTCCCCGTTCACTCCGCG
>JACTMZ010000188.1 GCA_014584375.1 Verrucomicrobiota bacterium
CGCGACTTCGAGGCTGATCCACCCTGTAAAATCTCTCAAAAATGCGACCAATGTGCCTTTGCTCAATGCCGGGCCCCTGATCTTCTATGCGTATTTCTATGGTGCCGTCGCCAATAGCCCCGCTGACAATAATGCGCGTGTTGTCCCCGCTGTACTTGATGGCATTATCAATGAGGTTCCCGACGGCCTGCTCCAAGAGGGCGGCATTGATGGTGGCATGCAGTTCGTCAGGACACTCCACAGCTACAGTCATTCCTTTGGCGGCCGCAGCCTTTGCAAAAGCACACCCGGCCCTTCGCAGAATCTCGCGCACGGGGAAGGAGGACAGCGGAATGCTGCCATGCCGAGCCTCATGCTCGATGCGGGACAGGCTCAGCAAATCTTCCACGATGGCATTCAGGCGCTCCACCTGCCGCCCCATCATCGCGATAAAACGCTCCTCGTCGGCAAGGCCCGTCCCACGGCGTCCTTCCGCGAGAGTCTCCACGCATCCCATGAGCGCAGTGATGGGAGTCCGGAGTTCATGGGAAACGTTCGCGACAAAATCCTGCCGCATGGTTTCCAACCTCTTCACCCGCGTGATGTCGTTGAGGACGATCAGCGCCCCCATTTTCCGCCCGTCCTGATCCGTCAACGCTGCGCCACGCAACTGCAAATGCCGGTCTTCCTTGCCATGCAGCACAATGGCCAACTCAGCGGGGTTTTCTCCCGCAAGGGTTGCCATGAGGAATTTCTGCAAATCCGGATTTCTGACGGTTTCCTGAATGCTTCGCCCACGGGCGTGATCCTGCACCACATCGAGCAGGTGCGCTGCGGCAGGATTAAGATCGAGGATTCGTCCATCAGAGCCCACAGCCAACACTCCTTCGACCATGCTGGAAAACACTGCCTGTTGCTGGTTCGCCTGGCGCGTGATGGTTCCCATCCGGTTCGCCATCTGCACCGCCATCTCATTCAGTGCCCGCGCCAGCGAATTCAGCTCGCGTCCGCGCGGCACCGGCACCCGCACCTGGAAATCCCCCTGCGCCAGCCGCTCGGCTGCCTGCCGCATGTTTTCAAGCGGCTGACTTATCAGCCGGGCAAGGTAATAAGCCAATAGGGCAAACAGGATGATGACAAGAAAGAAGCCCATCGCAATGTGGCGGCTCACATTGCCCGTGAACCAATCAATTACGGAAAGCGGCAATGAAGCCCGCACAGCGGCAAGCACACCAGTATCGCCCGCGACCGGAACCGCAAGGTACATCAGGGTCCTCTGCGTGGTGTCGCTAAAACGAACAGCCTTACCGGTTCGCCCGGCCAAAGCCTCCGCGATTTCCGGACGATCACCGTGGTTTTCCATCGCGGAAGGGGGGGTGTCCGAATCCCCAACAACGGTCCCATCAGGCAGAACAACCGTCACCCGCGATCCGGTCAGACTCCCAAATTCTTTGCATTGACGATCCACCTCATTCCATTCCGAGTCCCGAAGATGCGGATCAAGTTCACGGATCAGGATGCGCGCCCGCGTGGTCAGATTCTCGGCAACCTCCTCCTTATAGACCTCCCGAAAGGAACGGCTGGCATACCAAGCAGAGGCCGCCAGAGCCAAAATCGCGCAGGCGAGAAACGGTAGAAATATCCTCCATAGCAGCCGCATATCCTGCTATTCCTTATCCTTAAAACGATACCCGACACCCCGCACCGTCTCGATGCAGTTGGCCTTTTTGCCAAGTTTGCGCCGAATCCCGACAATCTGCACATCCACCGCACGGTCGGTAACAGCATAATCCTCGCCCCGCACGCCATCAACAATCTGCTCCCGCGTCAACACCCACCCCGGCCGACTGGCAAGAAGATGCAGTATGCGCAACTCGGAAAAAGTCATCTCCACGGGCTTTCCCTTCACGAGCACCTCATAGCGCCCCAGATTGATAGCAATGTCGTGAATATGCAGCGGGGCGCTACTGTCCACTGGAGATATCTGCTTCCGCCGCAGTGTGGCCCGAACCCTCGCCGTGAGAACCTTCAGACTGAAAGGCTTCGTAATATAGTCATCCGCTCCCAGTTCTAACCCCGCGACAACATCGCTCTCATCACCCTTTGCTGTAACCATCACAATAGGAATGTCCGCTGTTTTTTTTTCTTTTTTAAGGGCGCGACAAACATCCAGGCCATCCATTCCCGGCAGCATCAAATCCAGGAGAACCAAGTCAGGGGAAATACGTGTAATGTCCCTTACGGCCCTTTCGCCATTTGAAGACCCGCGCACTGCGAACCCTTCACGCGTCAAGTGAAATTGGAGGAGTTCCAGAATATCCTCCTCGTCCTCCACAACGAATATGCTTCTTTTTTTTGCCACGGTATTCCTTCCCTACAACAGGGTAATGCTAGCGCGGAGGCGAGCGGTTGAAAGCCCGGGATTGTGAGAAATTGGTTAGAATTTCCCGGCTTCTCAATCCTTGCAGCCGCTCTCCGGGGATATAGACTCAAGATTTCAACACACAAACAATCATGGCATACGAACTCACTCCGCTTCCTTATTCCAATGACGCCCTTGAACCGCACATTGATGCGCGCACGATGGAGATTCATCACGACAAACACCATCAGGCCTACGTCAACAACGCCAACAATGCGCTGAAAGATCATTCTGCTCTCGCAGCCAAACCGGTCAACGAACTCATCGCCGACCTCGCCTCCGTTCCGGAAGCCATTCGCGGCGCCGTGCGCAACAATGCCGGCGGCCACAGCAATCACACCTTTTTCTGGCAAATCATGGCTCCCAATGCCGGGGGTGAACCCAAGGGCAAACTCGCCGAAGCCATCAAGGCAAAATTCGGAAGCTTTGATGCCTTGAAGGAGGCTTTCGAAAAGGCCGGCGCAACCCGCTTCGGCAGCGGCTGGGCGTGGCTCGTCGTCAATAAAAACGGAGAACTCGAAGTCGTTTCCACCGCCAACCAGGACAGCCCCCTCATGGGCAAGACCGTCGCCGGAGTCGAAGGCACACCCGTCATCGGTGTGGATGTCTGGGAACATGCCTACTACCTGAATTACCAAAACCGCCGCCCCGATTACCTCAAGGCCTTCTGGAATGTGGTCAATTGGGATCAGGCCGAAAAGAACTACCTCGCGGCGCTCTAAGCCGCCGCCCCCCGCCCCTTCCCCGCGCTCTGCGGGGAAGGAATGACGCCATGAAGGGGCTTCGACCGCTGCTGCTCCAAAAGATTGACATCCGCCTGCCGGGCATGCGCCTCATGCGGCTGCGGTTGCACCGGCATTTGCCCGAGGTGGATTTGCTGGAAACCCACAGTCATTCCTGGAGTCAGCTTCTCTGCTATCTCTCCGGCGCCGGAACCCTTCTCATTCGCGACAGGAAACATGCGGTGTCACTCGGGTCGGTGGCGTGGGTTCCCGGACGCCACCGGCACGGATTCCAAGAAACCCGGGGACGTCGCCCGTTGTGTATGGCACTGGACATCCGGATTTCTCCGCAGCCCCCCCTGCGCCTTGCAACTCTCAATCAATCGGAACTCGCAAAAATCCGACGCCACCTTGCCGAATTAAGCCGCCTCCAAAATCCCTCGGCCATCGAATCCAGGCTTCAAGCTGCGTCGCTCGCCCTCGCCATCCTCGACATCCAATTCCGCGCCCTGGGCTTTCTTCCACGAAATGTCGCTCCAGCTCCGGCATTCATTAAAAAATTCCGCACCTTCGCCGCACAGCCCTCCCTGATCCACGCCAGCATCGCCGAACTGGCTGACCTCACCGGTTTTCAACCAGACTACCTCAATCGCGCCTTCAAACGCACCACGGGACTCACCCTGCGGCAGGAGCGCGACGGCATCCGCCTGGCGCGCGCCAAATCGGCGCTGGCCGCCGGACTGCCCGTGGGGGAAGCGGCGTCAAGCATCGGATTTGACGACACCAATTATTTCGCCCGCTGGTTCGGGCGTCACACGGGCACAACGCCGTCGGCCTTCCGCCGCGCGGCGCTGTGATCGGGAAGCAACACGTCCATCACGCCCTGGGTGTCGGCAAGATTTTCAAAAAGAAAATCCGGATTGTGTGCGGCAAGCCGGGCGGCATCACAGCCACCGGTGGCAATGGCAACCGCCACAAAACCCGCCGCCCGCGCGCAGTCAATGTCGCGCGTCGTATCGCCAAGCACAAAAATGTTTGCCGCTTCAAAGTTTGTGCCGTGCTTTTCCACTGCACGCAAATGCGCCACCGGACCAAGCCGGTTGCGATCGGTATGATCGTCGGCAAAGGCGCCAAACTCAAAATAGTCCCACACCCCATAATGCGTGAGCTTCAACTCGGCGCCCCGCTCGATGTTTCCCGTGAGCAGACCCAGCACGCAGTCCTCCCGCGCACGCAATTCGTCAAGCAACGCAATGATGCCCGGCAGCACACGCCCCTCACGCTTCGGCAACTCCCACGCAAGATGATGCGCGTAACCGTCAAACAACCGGGCAATGTTCTCCGGCGTGTCGGAAATGTCATGGGCAGCAAATATCTGACGCGCTATCGCCGAATCAGTGGAACCCGCAAAGGAAATGGCCGACAAATCATCATCCACACCGAATCCATCCTTGAGCGCCAAACGCAGCGCATGCTCACCCGCCCCGCCCGTCAGCAGAAGAGTGCCGTCAATGTCGAAGAGAAAAAGTTTTTTACTTTGCACAAAAGAGCCATTTTCAACACCCGGCGTACGAAATCAAGGTTGCGTGCGCCGCTTTCCGCGCCAAATCTATTCCCCATGACAGCCGAACGCGTCCTGGCCGTAGATCCGTCCCTGCGGGGAACGGGCTATGCCGTTGTTGAAGCAACTGGCGGCAAAATGCACGCCATCGCCTATGGAGTCGTTAAAAATTCGCCCAAAATCGCCCCGCACGAATGTCTGCTCGCCATCCACGAAACGCTTTCGCGCATCGCCGACGATCACTCTCCGACCTGCTTTGCCATCGAAGGAATCATCTATGTGCAAAATGTGCGCACCGCCATCGTCCTCGGCTCCGCGCGGGGTGCGGCACTACTTGTCGCCGCCAAACGCGGCCTCGCCATTCACGAATACGCCCCGCGATTGGTCAAACAATCCGTGGTCGGACGCGGCGGCGCTCAAAAGGAACAGGTGGCATTCATGATCCGCGCGCTGCTGGGACTAACCGAAACCCCGCCCGAGGATGCGGCGGACGCACTGGCCATCGGCATGACGCACTTTCATCGCAAAACGGGAGCCTTGCGATGAACATCCCGCAGGTACACCGCATCGGACGCATCGCCTATGCGGACGCATTGAAAATGCAGGAGGAGGCCGTCGCCTCGCGTGCGGCGGAAAAACTTCCGGACACCATTTTTCTGCTTGAACACGATCCGGTTTATACCATCGGTCGCAAACGCGACCACTCCAGCCTCGGCTCGGCTCCGCTCCCTTATCCGGTTGTGGAAATCAATCGCGGCGGGCAGGCCACGTTTCACGGTCCGGGACAGCTTGTCGGATATTTCATCTTTGATCTGCAAAAACTGACGCCCGATCTGCATCTGTTTCTGCGCTGGATTGAGGAAACCCTGATCGCCCTGCTTGCGAATTGCGGACTCGATGCCCGGCGGCGCGAAGGACTCACCGGTGTGTGGATCGAAGATCGCAAAATTGCGAGCATCGGCGTTGGCGTCCGCCGCTGGATCACAATGCACGGATTCGGGCTCAATGTCGGCTCGGATCTCTCGGGTTTCAATGCCATCACCCCCTGCGGAATCACAGGCGTCACCATGACATCCATTTCGCGCGAACTCGGACGCGAAATTTCCATGGAAGACATCACGACCCGTGCGGAAGGATTTTTTTCAAAAAACTATGCGCGCCTGTCGTCGGCTGACGCCACCAGTCCGAATTCATGAAATGGATTCTGCTCACTGTGGGCAAACCCGCCCTCGCCTACGCCCGTGCAGGCCGGGACGAATATCTTGCACGCATCGCGCGCCACGTAAAAATCGAAAGCGTATGCATCAAGGCTTCAGACTCCGCACGGGAGAGCGCCGGATTGCTTGCCAAAAGCGAAGGCTGTTTTCGCGTCGTCCTTGATGAACACGGACACTCACCAACCAGCCGGGAATTTGCGAACCACGTCCGTCGCTGGCAGGAGTTGAAACAACCCGTCGCCATCATTCTCGGCGGTGCCGCCGGACATGATCCCTCCCTCACCCGTGCCGCCGATTTTCTTTGGGCCCTCGGCCCCGCGACACTCCAGCACGAACTCGCTCTCGTCGTTGCCCTCGAACAAATCTACCGTGCCCACACCATTTTGG
>JACTMZ010000127.1 GCA_014584375.1 Verrucomicrobiota bacterium
CGCGCCACCGCGCGACGCACGGCGTCATCATCCATGCCGCGCGCGCCTCCGCCGGCACCCAGACATTCCGCCGCAAAATCCTCCAACACCCGGCGCGGATCACGACCGGCCAAAAAATCCGGCAACGCCTCGACTTTTAGCGAATGCCCGCCAAACGCCTCGATGGAAAATCCCGACGCAGCCAGCACGGACAGATTTTCCCGCACAACCTCATACTCCCGGATCGGCAAATCGAAAACCGCCGGCAAAAGCAAATGCTGCACGGTCACCGTCCGTCCTGCCGCGCTGCGTTGAAGGTGCTCGAACAAAATCCGGCGACGGGCTGCACGCTGATCCAAAAGCACCAGGCCCTCCGCGCCCTCAAGCAACAGGTAACGCCGCGTCAAAGCACCGATAATTCGGAATTCTTCCGGCCCAGGGGAAGCTGCGACGGACGCCGCAGTCCGATCCTCCGCCGGGCGCGGCAAAACCATTTCCGCCGGCCTTGCCTCGGGGGCGTTGGAATCAAGTTCGGGTTGGTGTGCCGACGTCGGAATTCTCGGGACGGGAACACTCGCGGCGGACGCCATTTGTGCCGACACATGACGCTGCAACGGACGCATCCATTCCGCCCTCGCCTCACGCAGGGCGTCCCCGATGGCAAGACGCACCGCCTCGCGCACCGCCGCACCGTTGCGAAAACGAACCTCGCGCTTCGCCGGATGCACATTGCAATCCACCAAGTGCGGATCCATTGCCAAAAAAAGAAAGACCGAAGGATGCCGTCCCGGCTCCAGCATTTGTCGGCAGGCCTCCCGCACACCTGCCGTGAGAAAGCTATTTTCCACGGCGCGTCCGTTTACGAAAAAAAACTGACGGCGGCGATCGGCACGCGTGACGTCAGGGCGCGAGACAAGTCCGCTCACCGCCACACCGCCGTATTCCCGGGAAACCACCTCAATCAGCTCACGGCGTGCATCCGCTCCAAACAAATCCGCCGCCCGCACCCCGGGATCGGACGCGGCGGACAGACGGTGTACCGTTCTTCCATCGCGTAAATAATGAATCGCAATTCCTGGAAACGCGAGGGCGGCGGACTCGACGACTGCGTCCAAATGCGCTGTTTCGGTCGCGGCACCACGCAGAAATTTCCTCCGGGCCGGCACATTAAAAAACAGCGATTTCACCTCGATCGTCGTTCCCGGCGCACAACCCGCCTCACGCACCGCCTCCAATTTTCCCCCGCGCACCACCACCTCCGTCCCCGATGCCGCATCGCGCAAACGCGTGCGGATGACAAATTCCGACACACTCGCCATGCTCGGCAGCGCCTCGCCACGAAAGCCCATGGTGCGCACGATGGCCAAATCCGCCGCCGTGGCGATTTTGCTCGTGGCATGACGTTCAATGGCCATCAACGCATCCTCGCGATCCATCCCGACGCCATCATCCGTCACACGCAACAATCCCGTCCCCGCACCCCGCACTTCGACCTCAATTTGACGCGCACCGGCGTCAATACTGTTGTCAATCAGCTCCCGAATCACCGAAGCCGGACGCTCCACGACCTCACCCGCTGCGACCTGACTGGCCACAACCTCGGGCAAAATGCGAATTTTACCCACGGAAGCCTCCCGTCATTTGACTTTGCCGAACCGGATGAGTTAGACACATACTGTTTTTCTACATGCGACAATCGCCTGACACAACGCCCGCCCAATGCGGCTGCGCACCTCATGTATAAAAAAAATACGTATTCCGCCAAAGGAGCAAAAGCCGACGGTCTGTTCGGCTGGACAATTTTCATTCTCCTGCTGGCCGCCCTCACCGTGGCAAGCTGGATGGGCAGCTTCTATGTCTTTGGTCACCCAGAGAGGGGATTCAGCTACAACCTGCTCCGAAAACTGGGAAAATTGGATCCGCCGAAGCGCTTTGAGCTGACCGCCGCCCCGCGCGGACAATTCCTGGACGCCAACGCCCTTTACGAACGCTACGGAACCATGCCGCCCCTGCGCCTCGAAGCGGAAAGCCGTCAACTACTCCGCTCCTACCTGCGCAATTACTATCAAAGCAAGGAACTCGTTCCTTACGTCACCGGCTCCTATAACATCATGGGCGTCTTTCGCCTCGGCCCAAACAACTTCTTCAACAGCGGTGTCGTCGCCCTCGCCCGCTCGGCGGAAAACCCCAATATCCTGCTTGAACTTGTCTTTCCCGCTGAGGAAAAAAATGTGGCAAACTTGGAGCGTCTTCTTCTCACCGGACTTGATCTCAGACTGGCGAAAACCCTGGATCTCACCGCCGTCATCAACGCCCGTTTCATCAAGGATGGGCGGCTCAGCATCACCGCCGTGCCGTTGCTTTACGGAAGCTATACATCCAGCGATGCCACCGGTGCCTTCAGTCTCGAACCTCCACAAAATCTCAATGTCGCCGCCGGCCTTCCCATGCTTAATCAGGCCGCCGTGGACAAGGCTGTCGCCAATTATCAGGCCCACCTCCGACGCGAAGGGCTCGACACTTCTCCCGCCGCCATGCTCATGCAGGTGCAGACGCCCGAACCGGTCAAACAGGACGCCGTTCCCATAGCCCGGGCCGAGGCCGTCGTAAAACCCGTCGCCACCCCCGTGCCCGTTGCAACTCCGCTCCCTCTCGAATCCGAGCCGCCCGCAGACGCACCCCCAACCATGGATGGCATTCCCGTGGCCCGGGCGGAAGCCGTCACAAAGGCACCTGAAAACACGCCTGCTGCACCCGCACCCACGCCCGCACCCACGCCGGAAACCGCTGCTGCCACACCCGCGCCAACACCCGCTGCCGCCACCATTGCCGCCACTACGGCCAGCGCATGGAATGTTTATCAACCCGGACGCATGCCGCGTGGCAGGCTCGTGAATATTGACGACACCCGCAACATGGCCAACACCCCGTCGGACGGCATCACCTACCTCTCCGGCGACTTCCAGGTCAGCGCCTCCGGCGAAAACGCCTCGGGGCAAAAACGCGCCATTCTTCGCAGCCGTCGCGGACAAAAAAACATCCGCATCATTGTTGACTTTCCATCCGGTTCCACCCCCCCCGCCGAAGGTCAGAGTGTCAGCCGCGACGACCAGCGTCCGTTTCAAATCACCAGCGTCGAAAAAAGCGCGGACGGCCAAATCAATGTCTATGTCCGGGAAGTCACCCGGCCCTGACACCCTCGCGGAACGCCTTCGCCGCCGTGTCGCAGGGCGGAAGACCATGGGCTTTGACGAGTTCATGGCGTCCGCTCTCTATGATTCGCAGGGCGGCTACTATGCAGCGGAAAAAAGCCGCACTGGTCGCCAGGGCGACTTTTTGACCAGCGTGAGCGTCGGCCCGGTGTTCGGACGATTGTTGGCGGCGCAGTTTGCGCAAATGTGGCGTGCGCTCGGCGAACCGGAAGACTTCACCCTCGTCGAGCAGGGTGCCAACGACGGTCAGCTCATGGAGGACATTCTCGCCGCCTGTGAGCGCGACGCAGCCGGATGGCGACCCGCCGCCGTTATTGTTGAACCCCTGTCCACACGCCGTGCGGCACAGGAACAAACCCTGCGCCCCCGCCTCGCTCAAGTACGCTGGGTCAGCCGGGAAGGCGACCTTCCCGCATTCACCGGCGCATTCTTCGCCAATGAATTGCTCGACGCCTTTCCCGTCCAACTCCTCACCCGCCTCGACGGAGTCTGGATGGAACGGCGCGTTGGCCATGACGGCACAAGCTTCGTTTTTATCGAGGAACCCATTGCGGACGCGAATCTGCTGGCCATCGCACAAGCTCTGCCGATTCCCGCAAACATTATCCGCTTCGACACCGAATGGTGTCCCTCCCTCTCCGGATGGATGCACGCTGTCGCTAAAAAACTGCAACGCGGCTGGATGTTTCTTGCGGACTACGGACATCCTGCCTTTGCGCGGTTTCATCCGGCCCGATCCGGCGGCTCCCTTGCCGCCCGGAGCAATCACGAACACCGGGACAATCCGCTGGATGCGCCAGGCACGCAAGACCTCACCGCGCATGTGGATTTCACCGCTGTTGCCCGCGCGGGTGCGGAGGCCGGACTCCAGCCCGCCGGATTCACCGATCAGCATCATGCGCTCGCCGCACTTGCCGCAGAAGTGTTTCCCCCCATGGCGACAACGCCGCTCGACTCCGCCGCGCTTGCGGAAATGCGCTCCCTGCGCCTGCTGCTTCACCCCGAAAGCATGGGAACCTCCTTCAAATTTCTCGCCCTCTCAAAAAACGCCCCCCACCCGCTTTCCGCCTTTCGTTTCGCCCGCAACGCACAAACCGAATTGTTCGGCTCCTGAATTTTCCGCGTGCCGCCGCGCCGCGCCGACCTTACATTGCACGCCACATGGCCAGTGACGCACAACATCAACGGATGGAAAAAATTGTCAGCCTCTGCAAACGGCGCGGCTTTATTTTCCAATCCTCCGAAATTTACGGCGGAATCAACGGCTTCTGGGATTACGGTCCCATGGGCGTCGAACTCAAACGCAATCTCAAGGATTTCTGGTGGCGACGGGTCGTTCGGGAACGCGACGACATGGTTGGCATGGACGGCTCGATCATCATGAATCGTGCGGTTTGGAAGGCCAGCGGCCACGAGGAGACGTTCAGCGATCCGATGGTGGATTGTAAAAACTGCAAGGCCCGCCACCGCGCCGATCAGCTTCCTCAAAAGGACGGCACGCCCTATTGCCCGAACTGCGGCAGCCGCGACATCACCGAGCCGCGCGCCTTCAATCTCATGCTCAAAAGCCACGCCGGCCCGGTCGAAAGCGATGAAAACCTCGTCTATCTCCGCCCCGAAACCGCGCAGGCCATGTTCGTGCAGTTTAAAAACATCCTCGAAACCTCGCGCAAAAAACTTCCCTTCGGCATCGCTCAAGTCGGAAAAGCCTTCCGCAACGAAATCAACCCGCGCAACTACACCTTCCGCTCGCGCGAATTCGAGCAGATGGAAATCGAATATTTTTGCCGCGAGGAGGACGGCCTGGCTCTCACCGATTACTGGCTCGAGGAGCGCCTGAAGTTTTACGAGGACATCGGCATCCCGCGCACCAAAATCAAAATTCACGACATTCCCGACGGCGAACGCGCCTTCTATTCCAAAAAGACCTACGATCTCGAATACGAGTTTCCCTTTGGACTCAGCGAACTGGAGGGCATCGCCTACCGCACGGATTACGATCTTTCCGCCCACATCCGGCACAGCGGCAAATCGCTCGATTATTTCGACGACGAAAAAAAGGAGAAATTCGTTCCGCACGTCGTCGAGCCGAGCGCCGGCGTGGATCGCACCACCCTCGCACTCATCTGCGAAGCCTATGACGAGGAAGAGGTCGCCGGCGACGGAGGCAAAAGCGAAACCCGCACCGTCCTCCGCTTTCACCCGCGCATGGCACCCGTCAAATGCGGCGTTTTCCCGCTTCTCAAAAACAAACCCGCCCTCGTGGAAAAAGCGAAATCCATCATGGCCGCCCTGCGCCCATACATGATGGCCTTTTACGACGAATCCGGCGCCATCGGACGGCGGTATCGCAGACAGGATGAAATCGGCACGCCGTTTTGCGTGACGGTGGACTTCGACACAATCGGCGAAAACGGCCCGGATAATGTGGATACGGTCACTCTGCGGCATCGCGATTCGATGCAACAGGAGCGCGTCCCCATCGCCGGACTTCGAGAGCGTCTGGCGTCCGCCATTCTCTGATTCCATGTCCGAAATCCACCTGCGTGCCAGCGGGCTCAAAAAATCCTTCCGCCTTGGGAAAACAACCCTCGAAATCCTTCGCGGCGTGGATCTCTCCGTCTGTCGCGGCGAAGCTGTCTTTCTCTGCGGCGCGTCCGGCGCCGGAAAGAGCACGCTGCTTTACACGCTCGCAGGGTTGGAAACGCCGACGCACGGCGAAGTTCATTTTGAAAATGAATCGCTTTACCGCATTTCTCCGCGACGCCAGGCGCAACTGCGCAACACACGCATGGGCTTCGTTTTCCAAAGCTACGCCCTCCTCCCCGAACTCACCGCACTCGAAAACATTCTCCTGCCCGGCATGATCCGTGGATGTCCGGATCACCCGCACGCCTCCGAATTGCTCGCGCAAATCGGCCTCGCCGACCGCGCAAATCATTTGCCCTCCGAACTCAGCGGCGGCGAACAGCAACGCGTCGCCATCGCCCGCGCCCTGGCAAACCGGCCCGGCATCCTCTTCGCCGACGAACCCACCGGAAATCTCGACTCCAAAACCGGAGGCGAAATCATC
>JACTMZ010000105.1 GCA_014584375.1 Verrucomicrobiota bacterium
ATGTCCGGCACCACGCCCCAGTGCTCCATGCACAGGAATTTGCCAGTGCGCCCCCAGCTGGTGAGCACTTCATCAATCATCAGCAGAATCCCGTGCTCATCGCAGAATTTCCGCAGCTTCGGGAAAAAGTCATCCGGCGGCATCACCGAACCGCCCCATCCCTGGATGGGCTCCAGAACGAACCCCGCCACATCCCCGACCGTTCCCTTGTCAATATACTCCTTGTAAAAGGCGATGTACGCATCCGTATCAATCGTGCCATCCGCCTTCGTCCACACCGGACGGTAAACATCCGGGCGCGGAACCATGTGCATTCCCGGCGCGCGCACGCGACCGTACACATGCGAACGAATGTGCCCCAGCGACACGCCGCCGTAGGTCTTGCCATGATAGTCGTAGAAACACGAAATCATCTCATTTTTCCCCGTGGCCGCGCGCAGCACGCGCTGTCCGGCCTCCACCGCCGTGGTGCCGGAATCATAAAGCTGAAATCCGCTCAGATCGCCCGGCAACACCTCGGCGAGCTTTTCCATCAGCTCGGTCTTAACCGGCGTGGTGAAATCATGGGCGTTCATCAATTGATGCGCCGCCTTGGCCACAGCTTCGCTGATTTTCGGATGACAATGCCCCAGCGTGGTCACATAAATGCCAGAGGAAAAATCAATGTACTCATTGCCGTCCACATCGCGCAAAATGCAACCGCTGCCCGATTCAAACGAAACGGGAAAAAGTTTCACCTGACTGCTCAGGCCCTTGAAGTACTTGGTACACCGGTCGTGCCACTCCTTGCTGAGAGGACCCGGCGAGGCGGTCTTCATGTTCGGATATTTCGTGAGATCGGCCGCTCCCCACTCAAGGGTGCTGAAACCGTCGGATGCTTTTGTTGGAGCTGTTGTCATGGTTGGTTGTTGGTTATGTCAAAATCACGCGGCACGACATCTTGCGCGCCAAAGAGGACATCGCACGCGGCGCACTTTTGTCCGTGATTAAAATTTCAAAATCCGCCAAGGAGCCGCTGCGAATCAGCGCCGTGTTGCCAAATTTTCCGCCATCGGCCAGCAGACACGAGCGCCGGGCCTTTTCACGCATCCGGCGATCCACCTGCGCAAGCTGCAAATCCGTGTTGTAAACACTCCCGTCCGTCCCGACCGCCTCCGCACCCTGAAACGCCCAGTCGGCGGAAAACACGTCCAGACAATGCTCGGTGAGCGGACCGGTCAAATCCGGGCTGCCGCGATGAATGACCCCGCCAAGCAACACCACGCTGACTCCCGGCGCATATTGCAGCTCCGAAGCCACGGCAAGACTCGGAGTGATGACCGTAAGATCCTGCGCGTCCTTCAACAACCGCGCCAAATGCAGGGTCGTCGTCCCCGTGTCGAGAATCACACGCTGCCCCTTCTCGATCAGCGTACGCGCCGCCAGCGCAATCGCCTTTTTTTCGGACTGACGGGCCCGCTGCCGTTCCTGATAGGAAAATTCAAAAATCGTCCTCTCCGCCAAAACCGCCCCGCCATGAGTCCGGCGAATATCCGCCGCCTGCTGCATTTTTTCCAAATCACGGCGAATCGTCATTTCGCTGACGCGCAGACGCCGCGCCATCGCGCTCACGGAAACGCCGGGAGACTGCTTCAATGCCTGCCGTATCCTGTTCAGCCGCACGGCCGCCGGGAGGGCATTGCGCGATTTCACGGAGGACATGTTGACAGAATGTTCGATTTTGTGAACTATTACAAGAAGAAACTTTTTAATGTGTCATTTACTGAATACAGGAATGGCGATACAATCCGTTAATCGGCAAGCCGCGCGCTTCCAAACACGCCCAATTTTATGAAACGCCTCGATCAGAAAATTGCCAACATTCTCAACGATCCCTCGGGAGCAAAGGATTTCATCATTGCCGATGATGCCAAGGACGCCGACATGGCCTACGGTGTCACCGCTCCCGGCCCGCAAACCGGCGCCTGCCGCCACGGCTACAATGAATCCGAAGGTTGCTGGAAAACCCTCGACAACTACCTAAGCAACATTCGCGCCATTGTCGCCCAGGACATCGTGGACATCATGCTGCTCTCGGCCTCAAACGTCGAACGGCTGGCCATTCAGGAAAAACTTTTTGTCAATTCCGCCATCACTCCGGCCGCACGCGCCAACGACACGACTGACATCTGGGCCGTGCGCGGCGGGAAATACTCCGCCAATCACCCGTCACGCTCATTCCGCACGGCCAACATCTGCCACATCAAATACGGCAAAATCACCGAGGACTGCTCGCAACCCTTTCCTGGAGCCGATCTGGGGCTTTATTCCATCACATTCACCAACAACATTGACTGGGATCACAAGGCCTTGGAGGACTTTCATGAATTCCGACTCGAAGCGGAGCGAAAGCACTTCCGCTATTTCCTGGAGGTCTTCAATCCGAACGTGGATCCCGGCATTCCCGACAAAACCATCGCCTCGTTTCTCAACGATCACATCGTGCGGACATTGGCCGGCGTGACATCCATCGGACGCCCGCTGTTTCTCAAAATTCCCTACAACGGCCCGGGGCCGCTCGAAGATCTCGTTTCCTACGATCCGCGCATGATTGTCGGCATTCTCGGTGGCAGCGCCGGCACGACCCTGGATGCGTTTCAGCTCATTCACGACGCCCGCAAATACGGCGCCCGCGTGGCCCTTTTCGGACGCAAAATCAATTTCGCGGAAAGCCCGCTGGCCTTTATTGACCTGCTCCGCCGCATCGTGGATGGCGAAGTGACGCCCGTTGAAGCCGTCAAGGTCTATCACAATGTCCTCCAACAAACCGGCATTCGTCCGCACCGCCCGCTGCAGCAGGATTTGCGGCTGACCCCCAACAAGAAGAGTTACCAATAACGACCGCACCGCCGTCCGCCATGAACCCGCCCCTGAAGGATCTGCAGCAAAAAATATCCGGGCAGGTCACCGACCGCGAGTTCATGCGCCGGCTCTACGCGACCGACGCGTCGGAATATCAGGAACTCCCCCTCGGCGTCGCCTTTCCGGTGACCGACAATGATGTGCGCGAAATCGTCCTCTTCGCGCAGCGTCATCGCATCAGCCTCATTCCCCGCACCGCCGGGACATCACTCGCCGGACAAGTCGTCGGCAACGGCCTCGTGGTGGATCTCGGCCACCACATGAACAAAATCGTGCGCATCAACAAGGAGGCGCGGCGTGTCATTGTGCAACCCGGCGTCGTTCGCGACGAACTCAATCTCGAGCTGGCCCGGCACGGACTGCTTTTCGGCCCGGAAACATCCACGGCCAACCGCGCCATGATCGGCGGCATGGTGGGCAACAATTCCTGCGGATCAAACTCCATCGTCTATGGAAGCACCCGCGATCATCTCGTGTCGGCGCGCGGCTTTTTCAGCGACGGAACGGAAGGCGTTCTTCGGGCGCTGACGACGGAGGAGTTTCATGAAAAATGCCGGAGTGCGCAGGGCGTGGAGGGACATGTTTACCGAACCGTCCACAATCTGCTCGGAGATCCAAAAAACCGGCGTCTTGTCACGGACAACTTTCCCCTTGGCTCCATTCCCCGCCGCAACACCGGCTATGCGCTCGATCTGCTCATGGACGCCGCGCCGCTCGATCCTGCGTCGGAACAGAAATTCAATTTTTGCCGACTGCTGGCGGGCTCCGAGGGAACCCTCTTTCTTGGCGTGGAGTTTGAACTTGATTGCAATCCGCTCCCTCCTCCCTTCGCCGCGCTGGTTTGCGGACATTTTGCATCCGTCAACGAAGCCCTGCGCGCCAATTTGCTGGCCGTGACCAATGCGCCATCGGCCTGCGAGCTGATTGACCGCCACATTCTCGAATGCACCCGCGCCAATCTCGCCCAACAGCGCAACCGCTCGTTTGTCGTCGGCGATCCCGGCGCCATCCTTGTTGTCGAAATTCGCCGTGACAACGAAGCCGATCTGGAAGCCTCCATTGCCGCGCTGCAGGAACAATGGAATGCAGCCGGCCTCGGCTACGCCGCTCCCGTTCTCCGGGGTGCCGACAGCGCCAAAGTTTGGGAATTGCGGCGTGCCGGTCAGGGGCTGATGAGCAATGTCACAGGCGACGCCAAGCCCCGCGAGGTCGTGGAGGACACCGCCGTGGATGTGCGCGATCTGCCCGGCTACATCGCGGAATTTGACGCCCTCCTCAAATCAAAATACGGGATTGAATGCGTCTATTATGCCCACGCCGGTTCCGGCGAGCTGCACACGCGTCCGCTGTTTGACCTGAAAACCCAAAAAGGACTGGAAACCTTTCGCGGCGTGGCGACCGACATTGCCCACCTTGTAAAAAAATACCGGGGTTCTCTCAGCGGCGAACACGGCGACGGACGCCTGCGCGGCGAGTTCATTCCGCTGATGGTCGGCGAGGAATGCTACGGTCTCATGCGCTCCATCAAGGAGGCCTTCGATCCCGACAATATTTTTAATCCGGGCAAAATCATAGACACCCCGCCGATGGACACCCACCTGCGCTACTCCCCCACGACGCCTGCGCCGGATTATGAAACGGTGTTTGATTTCAGCGCGGTGGGCGGCCTCGTGCGGGCGGCGGAGAAATGCAACGGTTCCGGTGACTGCCTCAAGTCGCATCTCATCGGCGGCTCCATGTGTCCGAGCTATCAGGCGACCCGGGAGGAGAAACACACGACACGCGGACGGGCCAACACGCTGCGTCAAATGCTCACCAATCCGCGCAATCCGGACAAACCGTTCGACAGCCCGGAAATCAAGGAAGCCCTCGACCTCTGCCTCTCCTGCAAGGCCTGCAAAAGCGAATGTCCGTCGAGCGTGGACATGACGCGGATGAAGGCGGAATTTTTCCAGCACTATTACGATTTGCACGGGGTGCCCCTGCGCTCGCGGATGATCGCCCATTTTTCCGACGCCTCCCGCCTCGCCTCCCTCTGGCCGTGGTTTTACAATCTGCTCTTCACCACGCCGTTCATCCGTCGGACGTTCAATCGCATCGTGGGCTTCCACCCCCGCCGCACCCTGCCCAAGCTCAATCGCATCACCCTTCGTCGGTGGTTTAAAAAACACCGCCCCCTCGCTCCGCTGGGGGAACGCCGGGGACATGTTCACCTTTTTTGCGACGAATTCACCGACTACAATGACCTCTCCGCCGGCATCGCCACAGTCGAACTGCTGGAACTCCTCGGCTACGAAGTTGTCATTCCCCATCATGTGGACAGCGGACGCGCCTCGCTTTCCAAGGGCCTCGTCCGCCGGGCCGCGCAATTTGCAAATCAAAACGTCCGCCTGCTCTCCGGCGTTGTCACCGCCGATGCACCTCTCGTCGGCATCGAACCTTCCGCCATCCTCAGCTTCCGCGACGAATATCCCGACCTTGTCGAAAAATCCCTGAAGACTGCCGCACGGCAACTTGCGCCAAACTGCCTGATGCTTGACGAATTTATCGAGCGGGAGGCGGATCGCGGTCACATCCGTCCGGATTTTTTCACCGACGAATCCCGCACGATCCACATCCAGGGACACTGCCACCAAAGGGCCCTCGGTTCCATCAACCCCACGGTACGCATGCTGTCCCTGCCGACAAACTACACGGCGACACCCATTCCCTCCGGCTGCTGCGGCATGGCGGGATCTTTCGGTTACGAAAAGGAACACTACGAAGTTTCCATGGACATCGGGGAACTCGTCCTCTTTCCCGCCGTCCGCGCCATGGGCCCCGACATCATCATTTCCTCGCCCGGCACAAGCTGTCGGCACCAAATCAGCGACGGCGTCGGGCGCACCGCCCTGCACCCTGCTGAAGTGCTGCGCGCCGCCTGCCGCCCGGCAAAAGATTTACACACATGAACGAACAATATCCCGCCGACGCCCCGCGCATTGTCACCACCGGACACATGGACTTCACCGAAGCCCGACAAAAAATCACCGGCGGGCCCTGGCTTTTGCGGCAGACATGGCTTGACGCGGAACAGCCCGGACTTCGCACCGCCTCCGTTCACTTCGCCTGGGAGCCAAATGCCTTTTGGGTGTTGGCCCGCCTGACCGATGACGAAATCACGACCGCCAGCACGGCGGACAACCAGGATCTCTGGGCTCTCGGCGATGTTTTTGAAGTTTTTATCGGGCGCGACGGCATCCCGGACTATCTCGAATTGCACACCAGTCCGTCCGGTCATCGCCTGCACCTTGCATTCCCCAGTGACTGGCGGGAAATCGCCCAATCCGGCACCGCCCGCCTTGACGACTTTCGCCAAAGCCCCATCAAATTTTCCTCCCTCGTCAACAAACTCCGGGAAGAAAATGCGTGGGAGGTGCTGACAAAAATTCCGGCACAAATTCTCCCGCCATCGAATCCCCTGACCGCCGGGCAAATTTTAAATGTCTCCTTCTGCCGATATGATGCCGGAAGCAACGGGGACGACGCCATTCTCTCCTCCACCTCCCCTCACGCCCAGGCCGACTACCACCGCCGCCACGAGTGGCGAAACATCCAGCTCGCAGACGCATAAATCGTGCGTTCCCTTGACCCCTCGGAGCGGTGGAATATCATCGCAACATGAGCAATATGACACCACCGACTGATCTCACCCGCCGTCCGCCACGCAGTGCCCGTGTACGTTTGGGAGGTTATGTGATTCTCCCGCGCGCCATTGACAAAGGACGCGCACTGCTTGCCGGCAGCAATGGCGATTACAATTATGCCTGTCCGCTGGACTCGCTTTTCTTCGAGTTTGTTTCCGTGGATCCCGCGCAATTCAAGGAGCAGATTGCAGCAGGAAAGGGCGACGGCGAGCTTTTGGAGTGGATTCAAAAAAACGCCGGAGCAAAACGCCTTCCGCACGAAATCGCCCTCTGGTCGCGCTTCATGGAAGACCGGGTTCCGTCGGAAGTCGAAAGCCGCGAATTTTTTCACGAAACGCACAAATCCATCGCCGCCAAACGCAAGGATATCGCCACCTGGTTCGATCTGCTCGACCTCGATGATTACGCCTCCTACGGCGGAAAGATTTAATCGCCATGCCGCTGCATCTCGGCGTCAATATTGACCACATTGCAACACTGCGACAGGCCCGCTATGCGCGCAATCCGCAGAGCATTCTCATCGAGCCGGATCCCGTCGCCGCCGCCCTCGTCGCCGAAAAGGCGGGGGCCGACGGCATCACCGCACATCTGCGCGAGGATCGCCGACATATTCAGGATCACGATGTCTTTGCGCTGAAAGAACGCCTCGCGACCAAGCTCAATCTCGAAATGGGCAATACGCCGGAAATCGTGAACATCGCCCTGAAACTTCGTCCGCACGATGTCTGCCTCGTGCCGGAAAATCGCAATGAAATCACCACCGAAGGCGGACTCGACTGCGTGACACATTTGCGTGCGCTCGAAAAATCCATCGAGCGCCTCCATGATGCCGGCATTGTGGTGAGTCTTTTCATTGATCCCGATCCGGAGCAAATTCGCGCGGCAGCGGCCTTGAAGGCGGAGTTTATCGAATTGCACACCGGCACATTTGCCGGTGCCGTTGGAGAGCCGCGCCGGATCGAGCTTCAGCGCCTGGTGCATGGCGCGACCCTCGCACATGAACTCGGTCTGCGCATCAATGCCGGACACGGACTAAATTACACAAACACTCGCGAACTGTTTGGCGTTCCCCATCTCGTGGAACTCAACATCGGCCACGCCATCGTCTCCCGCGCCCTTCTCACAGGCCTCGCCACAGCGGTGTCGGAAATGAAGGCGCTTTGCAACGAATACCCGTCCGCTTCGGCACATGCCTGACGACCACCTTCCGCCGGATCGCCGCCTGCGCCGCGAAACGCTTTTTGCGCGGGAAAGGGTGTATCATTTTGGTCAGCCGACACCGCTCGAAAAACTGACCTTGCCCGGCGACGAACCCGGTCCGGAAATCTGGGTGAAACGCGAGGATCTTTCCGCAATCAAATGCTACAAATGGCGCGGGGCGGGCAATCGCATGGCGCTGCT
>JACTMZ010000148.1 GCA_014584375.1 Verrucomicrobiota bacterium
AACGCAGAATCACCACCGGCGTTCCCGCCGGAAGGAAATCTCCCTCGGTGCGCGCGTCCAACACCACACCGCCAAACTCCGCCCGTCCGACTGGACGCAGCATGGAGAGCGTTCGCCCGCAGTCTCCCGGCCTTGCCATTGCGCCAGCTCCGCCCGTGCTCAGGGCGTCTCCGCCCGGCTGACTGGTTGCCAGAACCAAGCGGCGCAGGACGGGAATTTGCGGAAAAAAGCGCGCAAGGAAAAGAATGATGACAGCCGAAAGTCCCAGTGCCGCACCGAGGTTGGCGAGGGGGAGCAGGAAGGCGTCAAACGGCGGCCATTCCGGTGCTTCCGGATAATAATCCACCATGGCCCAGAGCAGGGATCCGATCATAAGCGCGGCACCGGCGAGGGCGATCACTGCGACACCGGGAAAAAGAAGCAGCTCCAAAATCACCAGAATCATTCCGAGGACGAAAATGGCGACCACTTCCAGTCCTGTGAGTCCCGCGATGTAATGTCCGGCGAAAAACAGGAGGAAGCAGACGGCCGCCAATGCGCCGGGGACGCCGAATCCCGGTGTTTTGAACTCGATATAAGTTCCGACAATTCCGCCAAGCAGGAGGAGCGGTGACAGCATGGTGATGATCAGGGCCAGTTGTTCAAAGCCGCTGGGTTTTGCTTCGACGATTTCCCCGGTGAGTCTGGCATCGTGTGCCAAGGTGGCGATGTCCGGTGCCACGCCGGATGCCAGTACGGGTTTGCCGTTGATTTTTTTCGCCGCCTCCTGCGCACTCAATGTGAGCAGCTCCCCTTTTTTGCTGATTACGCGATCCCCGATTTTCACCTCCATGTCCCGATTGATGAATCCCTCCGCAATTTCGGGATTGTAGCCGTTGCGCTCGGCTGCGCTGCGAAAGTATCCGGAATAATAGGAGACAATTTTGGCGTTGAGCGTTTCGGGAATTTCCTGTCCCGCGCTCATCACCGGTGCAGCGGCGCCAATGGCGCTCACCGGCGCCATCCATATTTGCCGCGTTCCCAGCGCTATCAGGGCGCCTGCTGATCCGGCGTTCGGATTCACATAGGTGATCGTCGGGACGGCGGTTTTGAGCAGCGTTTGCAAAATGTCCACTCCAGCGCCCAATTCCCCGCCGGGAGTGTCCATGTCGAGAATGAAGGCGGAGGCCCCGGATTCCTCGCCCGTTTTAATGATGCGGCGGAGAAAATAAAATTGCGCCTTGGAAATTTCGCCTTTCAGGGGGATCACCACCACGGCTCCTTTTGGGATGCCTCCCGACAGGGAGGTCACCGTCGGCGGAGGCGTCTCCCCGGCGGTTTCCTGCGCTGAAATCGCCAAAAGCGAAACAAGAAGAAACAGGAATGACGCGAATGCCTTTGCCATGTTCACAATCTCCCCCGCACGCTGCGGACGCTCAAGCGCTTTGTGAATTTTTGCGGCTCGAATTCGCTTTTCCGGATACAATGCCGCAAAGCTTATGCCGCGCATTTCCGAGGAGAGTATTGAACGAGTGGCCGCCGCCAACGATATCGTCGAGGTCATCGGCGGTTACTTTCCGCTGAAACGCGCGGGAACAAGTTGGCGCGCCCTCTGCCCGTTTCATCGCGAAAAATCGCCGTCCTTCCACGTCAGTCCGCAAAAGCAGGCGTACTATTGCTTCGGCTGCGGCGCAGGCGGGAGTGTTTTTAAATTCGTCATGGAATATGAGCGCGTTGATTTTGCGACCGCCGTCCGCCGCCTTGCCCAAAGGGCGGGCATCACCGTGCTGGAGGACGCGACGTCGCCCGGCGATGAAAACAAGGGGCGTTTGCGGGACAAACTGCTCGCCATTCACCGGCTTGCGGCGGAATGGTTTCAGAACAACCTGTTGCGTTCGCCGGTCGGCGAGGAAGCACGCCAGTATCTTAAATCGCGTGACATCACAGCTTCCATCGCCCGCAGTTGGATGCTCGGCTATGCCCCGGATCAGCGCGACGGACTGCTGCAACATGCGCGGCAAGCCGGATTCAATACGGACGAATTGCGCGCCAGTGGGCTTTTTTACGGCGATGAAGGCCGTCCGCTCTCGGATCGGTTTCGTCAGCGCCTCATGTTTTCCATTTGCAATGATTACGGCGAAATTATCGCGTTTAGCGGACGTGTTTTGCCGCCCTCAAACGACCCGGCCAAATATGTCAATTCTCCGGAAACGCCGATTTTTTCCAAGGGGCGGGTGCTTTTCGGTCTGCATCATGCCCGTCGTCCGATGTCGGACACCCGCCGGGCCATAGTATGCGAAGGGCAGTTTGACCTCATTCGCATCGCTGAGAGCGGACTGCGCGATGTCGTTGCCCCGCAGGGCACCGCGTTCACCCAGGCCCAGGCTCGTCTGTTGAAACGTCATGCCGACATTGCGATTCTTTGCTTTGACTCCGACCGTGCCGGTCGCATGGCTGTCGAGCGATCCCTGCCGACCCTGCTTGCCGCCGGCTTCGGCGTTCGTGTCGCCGCCCTGCCGCCCGGGGAGGATCCTGATTCCCTGATTCGAACGCAGGGTGCGGATGCTTTTCGAAGTCTGGTTGAATTGGCACCCGATTATTTTGACTTTGCCTTGGACGAGGCATTGGCCGCCGGTGTGTTGGATGATGCGCCCGCCAAGGCCGCTCTTGCGCGCAAACTTGCCGCTTTCGCGGCTTCGCTGCCGGATGCCCTGGCCCGCGAGGCACTCGCGTCGCGCATCGGGCCGAGGATGGCTGTTTCGCCACGCGCATTTTTGACGGCCATTCCGTCAAAGCCCACAACGGAGGAAGAGGAGGACGCGAAGGATGATTCCATTGCGCAGGAGGTAAAAGATCCCGCCGTACTGTTGCTCATTCATGCCGCCTTGACGGATCTGGAAACCCGCCGATGGCTCTCTTCACAGGATTTGGGCATATTGGAAAACCGCCCCGGTTTTGATCTTCTGAAAAATTGCCTTTCCGCTTCGTTTGATCCATCCGCCCCCTCGGAAAGCCGTGCTTTCATGGCCGCGCAGTCTCCTGGAAATCAGTCGGTTTTGGCGTCCTTGTTGTTGAGTCGCCCGCCGAGTGCGCCTCTGGACATTGCGAAGGAAAGCCTTCAGACCTTGCGCATCAGACAATTGGAATCCCGGCGGGATGCCCTTGCGGCAAGGATGCGGCAAAGTGGATTGGCGGCTTCGGAAATCACCCGGCTGCAAATGGAGATAGTTGACATTACCGGGAAAATTAAGGATAATACGGGGTCAATTTGACTCTGCGCTCGCCGACCACCCGGGTTTTAACGCCACCCGGATCCGACGGACGCGACCGCAAAATCAATTCACAGTCTTCTATGGCCACCAAATCGAGCAAAAAGTCTGCCAAGCACCCCGTCAAAGCAAAAAAAGTCAGCCCCGCAAAAGCCAAGGGCACTGCTGCAAAAAAACCTGCGGCTTCCTCCAAAAAGAAGGCCGCCTCTTCGGCCAGAACTGCAAAATCTGCGGGCGTCAAAAAGCCTGTTAAAAAATCTTCGGAAAAGGCCGCTTCAAAGGCTGTTTCAAAACCCGTCCGCAAGCCCGCTTCCAAGCCTTCTTCCAAAAAGCCGTCAGCCTCCAAGTCGGCTGCCAAAGCGCCGCACAAGCCGTCTTCAAAGACCGCGTCGAAATCCGATGTCAAAAAACCGCCAACGGCGAAGCGATCCAAAAAGGCGTCGGCATCTTCCAAATCACCGAAAAAATCCGCCGCCTCACCCGACGCTGCGGCCAATGGTAAAATTAGTGTCAGCGAGTTGATGGCTGCGGCGGAACCCCCGCGCGACATCGAACAGTTTATCGCTGAAAAAACCCGCGAGCTCATCAAATTGAGCAAGGATCAGGGGTATCTTACTTTTGATGACCTGGAGGAGAATCTGCCGGCCAAGGTCAATGATCCCGAGGTGATCGAAAAAATTATCGTCCGCCTCCGCGAGGTGGAAATTGAGCTGATTGAGCAGAGCGACATTGACACCGATAAGGCGCCGCGTCAGGAGGAGGAAAAGTCGGAGCGGGATGAAAAGACCGACGGTCGGCTCGACATTCTTGATGATCCGGTGCGCATGTACCTCAAGCAAATGGGGCAGGTGCCTCTGCTTACCCGCGAGCAGGAGGTCGAAATTTCCAAACGCATTGAGTCGGCGGAAATCAAGGTGCAGGACATTGTCTGCCGCATGGGCTTTGTTGCACGCAGCCATCTCGACATCGCCCAAAAACTCCTCGAACAACGCGAGCGTTTTGATCGCGTGATCATGGATAAAAAAATCGAAAGCCGGGAGCGTTATATGAAGGCCCTCCCGCGCCTTTGCGGCACCGTCAAAACCATGGCGCAAAAATTGGACCGCCTTTTTGAAAAAATGGCGGAGTTGAAAAAACCGCCGGGCTCGCAGCTTAAAACCTTTGACAAAACTTTGGCGGCCATTCGCTCGCATTACCCGAAGTTTTTCTACAAGCAGAAAATTACCGACGAATTTGTACAGACCGCCGAGGACACCCATCGCACGCTGCTCCATCTTCACGGCGAGCACACCAAGCACGCTTCGCGCGCGAAACGCAGTGCCGAGGCCAAAAAGAAGGCGGCGGAGCTTCAGCAGCGCATTCGTGAAATCAGCCGCCGCGCATGGATGCAGCCGGACGCCTTTCGCGAGGCCTATGGTGACTTGCGCCGCTGGCATCGCGCCGCTCACAAGGCCAAAACCGAAATGGTCGAAGCCAATCTGCGCCTCGTCATTTCCATTGCCAAAAAATACACCAACCGCGGCCTCTCGTTCCTTGACCTCATTCAAGAGGGCAACATGGGATTGATGAAGGCGGTGGAAAAATTTGAATACCGCCGCGGCTATAAGTTTTCCACCTACGCCACCTGGTGGATTCGACAGGCCATCACCCGATCCATCGCCGATCAGGCCCGCACCATCCGCATCCCGGTCCACATGATCGAAACCATCAACAAGCTCATCCGCGTGCAAAAGCAGCTTGTGCAGGAATACGGACGCGAGCCGTCTTCGGATGAGATTGCGGATGAAATTCAGCTTCCCGTCGAGCGTGTTCGTGCCGTGCTTAAAATGGCGCAGACACCCATTTCCCTGCAAATGCCCGTGGGCGACAGCGATGACACCAGCTTTGGCGATTTCATTGAGGATAAATCTGCCGAAAATCCCGCCGACAGCGCCGCCATTATTTTGCTGAAGGACAAGATCAAGGATGTGCTGGAGACGCTCACCGATCGTGAACGCTCGGTGCTTGAGCAACGCTTTGGTTTGGTGGATGGCTACCCGCGCACGCTTGAGGAAGTGGGACGTCAGTTCAAGGTCACCCGCGAGCGCATTCGGCAGATTGAGGCCAAGGCTCTCCGCAAAATGCGCCACCCCACCCGACTGCGCCAGCTCGAGGGATATCTGGAGCCTCGCGACGTTTGATTTGCGCTCCTGCGGGAAAAAAATTGCAACGATCGTGCTTGTCCGGTGTTGAATTTGGGGATGTCGGATGACCAAAAACTCTGGGAACTGCTCGGGCGCGCACCAGCCCCAAAAGCGCCGCCGTTTTTTGCGTCCAAAGTCATGCGCACTCTTGCGCAGGAAGAGTCACCTCAAGGTGTCACTTGGCTGGCACCATGGCTTCGCTGGCTGGCTCCCGCCGGCATCGCCGCCCTGTTTGTTTTTGCTTTGCTGCCGCACCCCACGACAAACAGGGATGTCGCATTGCCCGAGTTGACCACTTTGGATTTGGTTGAAATTGTGAATCCGACGGATTATCAAATCCTCGTTGAAGCAGGCTGGCCGTACGACAACGGATTTCTCACTGCAAGTTTGTGATCCGTCATTGCTTGCGGTTGCTCCCCGGCGCAGTTTGCGCTACAAAAGGGAAAAGGAAGGGTGGCTGAGTCCGGTTTAAGGCACTCGACTCGAAATCGAGCGTTGGGTTAAACCAACCGTGGGTTCGAATCCCACCCCTTCCGCCACTCTGCCTCAATGCAGTGGGAACAAGTGACGACGATCACTCAAGAGCCGCCGGGTGGTATTCGGCCTCCACGGATCCCACAGCTTCCTTGAATATTTTATTAAATGGTGTATCATATTTCCCTTGACACGTATCATATTTCCCTTGACACTCAAAATCGGATATGGCCGGTTATTTCTGTTTCTGATTGTTTTTGTTAGCGAAGGGAATCTGTGAATTTTGTAAAAGCAACGATATATTTAGCCTTATGGGGGGCGATTTCGTCTTTCGCTTACTCCCAGACATGGAATACGACGGCTACAAATGTATCGTGGGGAACATCCTCCAACTGGACGCCCGCCACAGTTCCCAATGCCACGGATGCTGTTGCAACGTTGGGAACGGTGATTACCGGTGATCGAACGATTAAGTTGGGTACGACCTATACGGTTGGAACGCTGAATATTGACAGCGGGTACAATTACACCCTGACCAACAACAGGCTGAGATTCCGTGTTTCTTCGGGATCGGCTGCGTTGAATATCACCAATTCAGGCGCACCAACGATTTATTCGCAAGTTCGACTTGCGGATGATCTTGTGTTGACGCATTCGGGAACCGGAATTTTGACCATGGCGGGTGTGATTTCGGGAGCAGCTGCGAATGATTTTATCAAGGCTGGGAGCGGGACAGTGACTTTCTCCGGCTCCGGCTCAAACACCTACAATGGCGAGACAATTGTCAACGAAGGGGAACTTCGTTTGGATAAGGGCGGCAATGCTGTTCGGAATTTGACGATTGGTGACGGAACAGGGGCGGATGTTGTTCGCCTCATGTCGGGGAATCAAATTAACAACGCCAGCACAGTCACGCTCCAGTCTTCCGGACAATTGCTTTTCAACGGGAGCTATGCCGAGACCATCACGAGTCTCGATATGACCGGCGGGTTGGTTGACACCGGTTCGGGGACGCTCACCTTGACGGGGGATCCGGCCATCATTTCCCGCGCTTCCACGAATTCGGCGGAGATTAAGGGGAATCTTCTCATAGAGGGATCGAACACCATTCAGGTTGCCAATGGCTCTGCAGCAATTGACCTCGATATTTCGGCCAACATTGGGGATCGGTGGTATACGAGCATTACGAAAACGGGTGCCGGAACTTTGCGCCTCTCCGGAAGCAACAGTTTCAACGGGCCTTTGGTTATCACCAATGGCGTTGTGATTGCGGCGAACAACAATGCCCTCGGCTCGACCGGCACCTGGGGCAATGCGGTTGCAAATGGGGCCGCGCTTCACCTGACCGGCGGCATCAGCGTGTCGGAAGGCGGACTTGGAATCGCGGGAACCGGGCCGGATGGCAATGGCTCTCTTGTCAGTGTCTCCGGATCAAACAGCTTCACGGGAACCGTGTCGTCAACCGCAGCGGCCACCATCGGCTCTTTGGCGGGGGCGAACCTTACATTGAATGGCTCCGTTTCCCTCGTTAATGACGTGAC
>JACTMZ010000116.1:0-4369 GCA_014584375.1 Verrucomicrobiota bacterium
CATGACCGATGGGCACAACGAGGTCGTTCTCATTACAAAGGACGGCATGAGCATCCGCTTCAGCGAGGAGGACATTCGCGACATGGGCCGCACCGCCACCGGCGTGTGGGGCATCCGCCCGGCCAAGGGCGACTTCGTCATCGGTGCCGCGCTCGTGGCGTCCGACTCCACCCTGCTTGTCGCCGGTGCCAATGGCGTGGGCAAGCGCACGGAGTTTGACGAATACCGCCTGCAGGGACGCGGGGGCAAGGGCATCATCACCATGAAAGTCACTGACAAGACCGGTGATGTCGTCGGCGCCATCAGCGTGCGCGAAACCGATGAAATCATGCTCATCACCTCCGGCGGACAAAGCGTCCGAACCCGTGTGGCAGGCATTCGTATGACCGGACGCAACGCCCAGGGCGTGCGGCTCATCAGCCTCGGCGACGGCGAAAAACTCCAGGCCATGGCCCGCGTCGTCAGCGAAGGTCAGGAAGACGAAGCCGAAGACTCCGAAGCGTAGGACAAACGCATCCGCCCCGACGGACGCAGCCTTCGCGCGACTCCCTACACGTAGGGCAGAAACGCGGTGTGTACCTCGCCGGGAACGTCAATCATCTTGTAATCCGCCGACGCCACGAAAAGCAGACTCTGTTGTCCCTTGCCGAGAAGATGGTTTTGCGAGTCGTATATCTCGTGCTCCAAGGTGACGAATTTGCGGTTGTAACCACCGATGCGGATGCGGACGCTCACCGTTTCAAACTCGCGCGTCTCACGCACAAACTTGTGCTCAAAGGAACGCGTGAGAATGTAAAATGGCGTGTCCTTGAGGTTGAACTTCGGCATCACGCGGTTAAAAAACAGCTCGCGCGTTTTACCGACCCACATGGCATACATGCCGAAATAGACATTGCCCACCGAGTTGGTGTCCGCATAGGTGGCGACAAACGAATGGACAAACCATTTGTCCTCAAAATGCCCGCCCAACGGATGTTGAACGGCTCCGACAAGCGACTTGGCGGCATCACCAATTGCGGCGGCTGTTTCCACCAATGTCGAACGCAACGGCGCGGCATGCGGCGTTTCCTTGGCGGCGGGCATGACGGATGCCGACAGCGGTGAAATGCTGTCCGCCGAGGCATCCAGCGCCTCCGCATCACTCACGAAATCCTCCGATGATGTCGGCTTGGCCAGCACCCACAGCACATAACCCAGCGGCAGCAGCGAGCCGATAATCATGAAAACGGGATAGTTCAGCAAAAATCCAAATGCGAAAATCACCACCGCGAGGCTGCCGATGCAGAACATTTTGATCTGCGGAATGCGGTTGGCCGGTGTGTTGACATAGCACCGGGCAATGCCAAGCGCCGAATACCCGACAAAAAATGTCGCATAAAAAATCATGAAATATTCCAGCTCCAACCCCACCACGGCACCAGCCAGAGCCACCACTCCGCAAAAAAGAAAAAGCGGAATGGGTGATGTGACAAGCGCGGTGGGTATAAGCGCAAAGATGGCGTTGACGCTGGTGCGCACATTGCTTTGCAAAAACCACCGCAACGCAATGTACCCGCTGTCCAGCGTGGTGAGAATGCACCCGCACAGAAACACACAGTAGGCGCCGAATATCCAGGGATGATCGGCGGCCTTGTCGAAAAGAAAGCGCATGACGGAATCATGTCCGTAAACATGACCACCCAGCCCGTTCCGCAAAAATCGCGTGCCGCCGGAACTCAAAACCCAAATTGCCAGCAGTCCGTGAAAGACAACTAAAAGGAAAAACTGCAAACCGCCCGCAATGTAGGCTGCCGCGACGGACACACGCTCGCGGTGCATTTGAATGGCGCGCTGCCACTGCTGAAGATCAAACCACGGCCCCAGCAAAAAACCGATGACAATCGGAATCAAATATCCCCAAAAGTTCCAATCATCCGCAGGAATCCGCCCGACGGCAATGGAAGTGCCTCCGCCGGTGATCCGCTGCGGCGCAAAAGCAAGGATGACGATGGTTGCGGCAAGAATGAGAAAAATCACGCCGTGACTCCATTTGATGCGGCGAATGTTGAACTCCTCGCCAAACAAAATCCCCGCCGCCAATACGACGAGCAATATCAGCGGCAGAAATAAAAATTCCGGCTGAAATCCCAGCGGCATCCATCCGTAACGAATCAGGGCAAATATGGTCAGGGTGATCGCCAGCAGTTGGTAGAGGAAAAAAATCAGCCGGAACGGACGCGACCACGCAGTGAAAAATTTTCCCAACGATTCCGATCCGCCGCTTTCACGCCGCGCCAAATGATGCGCCACAAAACCAAAGGCAATGAGACCGAGTCCGTTTGGAATGGCAAAGCTCAACAAGCCCGGCAGTCCGAATTGCGTGGTGAACTGCACCGAAAAAAACAACCCAAGCCCCCATGTCCATGACAAAGCCACCGTGTTGCCCCAAAGGAGCGTGTTAAACCAACGATAAGGTTGTATTTCCTGTTTGGACATAATTCGATTGTTTCAGAACGTCGGCAAAACGCCCGGCGCGCCGCAAAGCAGGCGGATCTCCAGCGTCATGCGCCCGGCTTTTTGAGTTTGAGCGGATCGAAGTCGCCCGCGTGATAGGAGCTGCGAACCAAGGGGCCGCTGGACACATGGACAAAGCCCTTTTTGCGGGCGATTTCGCCATAAAGATCAAAAACTTCCGGCGCGATGTATTCCACCACCGGCAGATGCTTCGGGGAGGGACGCAGATATTGGCCGATTGTCAAAACGCCGACGCCGTGCTCGCGCAGATCGTCCATCGCCTGAAAAATCTCATTTTCCTTTTCTCCAAGGCCGAGCATGAGTCCGCTTTTGGTCGTGATGCCGGGCGCCATGACTCCGGCCCGCCGCAGTACGTCGAGGGACAGGCGGTATTTGGCCCGCGAACGAACCAAAGGCGTGAGCCGCTCGACCGTTTCAATGTTGTGATTGAACACATGGGGCGCAGCGTCAAGCACGGTGCGAAGTGCCGCCTCCTTGCCATTGAAATCAGGAACAAGAACCTCAATGACCATGTCGGGCTTGCGCCGACGCAAAGCCTCGATGGTTTGCGCAAAATGCTCCGCACCGCCATCCGGCAAATCATCACGCGCCACAGCGGTGATCACCGCATGTCGCACCTTCATCCGCATGGCGGCCTCGGCCACGCGCTCCGGTTCATCCGGATCAAGGGGAAAGGGTTTGGCCGTGGCCACCGCACAGAATCCGCAGGCCCGCGTGCAGCGGTCACCGGCGATCATGAATGTCGCCGTTCCCAGGCTCCAGCACTCCCAGCGATTCGGACACTGCGCGCTCTCGCACACCGTGTGGAGCTTCAGATCGGAAATAAGCGCCTTGGTGGAAAAAAAGACGGGATTTGACGGCAGACGCACCTTGAGCCACTCCGGCTTCCGGGCCTGGTGCAGGGCGGGATCAATTTTGATCGGCGGCATGGTTGCTCCAATCTACACCGGAGAAACGCGGGAGAAAGGGGAAAGTTGAATTTGACACAAGAATGCGTTTGTTTCCGCAGTGGGATGGACGCCAATTCTCACGGTTGAAACCGACGCAGGCGCAGCGCGTTTCCCAAAACAAACACGCTCGAAAGGGCCATCGCTCCGGCGGCAATGACGGGCGACAGCAATATTCCCCATGCCGGATAAAGGACACCCGCCGCCACGGGAATCAGCGCCGTGTTGTATGCAAAGGCCCAAAAAAGATTCTGACGAATATTGGCGATCACCGCCCTGGAAAGCGCGATGGCAGCGGGAATTCCCCGCAAATTTCCGGACACCAACACCACGTCGGCGGACTCCATCGCGACATCCGTGCCGGTTCCAACAGCCAGCCCCACGTCGGCAGCCGCCAACGCCGGTGCGTCATTGATGCCGTCACCCACAAAGGCAATCCTGCCGTATTTCGCCTTCAACTGACGCACGGCGTCCACTTTTCCCCCGGGAAGAACTTCGGCCGTCACGTCGTCAATCCCCAACCGCTCCGCTACAACCCGCGCCGTCCGTGCATTGTCTCCGGTGATCATCGCCACCTTGAGCCCCAGGCGATGCAATGCCGAAACAACCTCGGGTGCGCCCGGTTTTACGGGATCGGTAACAGCAATAATTGCCGCCGCCCCACCCCGCACGGCGACATGGAGCGGTGACTTTCCCTCGCGGGCGAGACGTTCCGCCGTTTGCGCAAACGCCCCAATGTCCACACCCAATTCACGCATGAAGCGATCCGCGCCTATGTCCACACGATCACTGCCGACGATGGCGCGCACGCCCATGCCGGTGACGGATTCAAAATCATCCACCGCCGGAATCGCAATTCCCTCCTTTTCCGCCGCCTCAACGATGGCGCGGGCGATCGGATGTTCCGA
>JACTMZ010000116.1:4382-12996 GCA_014584375.1 Verrucomicrobiota bacterium
TGCAAGGCCTCCCCCTTGCGAAAAAGAACCCCCATTTCCGCGCCGCGACCGGAGCCGACCATGACGGATGTCGGCGTGGCCAGACCCATCGCGCACGGACAGGCAACGATCAGCACGGACACCGCATTGACCAGCGCAAAGGTCAGAGCGGGTGAAGGGCCAAATGCAAGCCATGCGAAAAAAGTCAGCAGTGCGACCGTCATTACCGCCGGCACAAACCAAAGCGTCACCTTGTCCACCATCGCCTGAATGGGCAGCTTCGAGCCTTGCGCCTGCTCCACCAGGCGAATGATTTGCGCCAGCACCGTGCGTTCGCCCACCGCGTCGGCCCGGAACACAAAGGCGCCGGCCTGATTTACCGTGCCACCCACGACGCTGCTTCCCGCCGTTTTTTCAATCGGAACAGGTTCGCCGGTCATCATGGATTCGTCCACAAAGCTCACGCCTTCCAAAACCTCGCCGTCCGTCGGCACCCGTTCGCCCGGGCGCACCTCGATCACGTCGCCCGCCACAATTTCCCCGGCGGGAATATCCACAATGCGCCCATCGCGGGAAACATGCGCGATCCTCGGCTGCAGTCCGATCAGACGCCGAATGGCACCGGAAGTTTTTCCCCTGGCGGCGGCTTCAAGACTGCGACCCAGCAAAATCAATGTCACAATGACGGCTGCCGCCTCGTAATAAACATGCACCGTCCCCTCCGGCAACAAGCCGGGCGCAAAAGTCGCCACGACGGAATAAGCCCAGGCCGCCGCCGTTCCCGCAGCCACCAGCGAATTCATGTCCGGCGCCAGCCGCAGCAACGCCGGAACGCCCTTCCAATAAAAACGCCGCCCCGGAATTGCCAGCGTCAGCGTGGTCAAAACAAATTGCAAATACCAGGAACCGCGCATTCCCAGGGTGCCCATTACCAACTCATGAAACGCGGGAATAAAATGCGATCCCATTTCAAGAATGAACACCGGCAGCGTCAATGCCGCCGCCAGCAGCGTGTCACGCATCAATCCCACCCGCTCGACATCCTTCCTGTCCGCCGCATCATCACCAAAAAGCGTGTCGGCGTCGGCCACCCTGGCTTCATAGCCCGCAGCCTTCACGGCGGCCACCAAAGCCTCCGGATCAGCGGAACCGCGCACAACCGCGCGCTCCGTGGCAAGGTTCACCGAAGCCTCGGAAACACCCGGAGCCGCCTTCAACGCCCGTTCGACATGACCCACACAGGAAGCGCAGGACATGCCTTCGACAAACAGATTCACCGTATGAGAGCGAACGTCGTCCGTTGATTTCATGAAATTTTTTGCAATGAATCAACTGACGCTAAACCCTCCAGCCATAAAGAGGTCAAGGGTCTGTTTTTGGCCGACGCGGGAAAAATCGGAGTCCTGTTGGAGTGGCGGCCAGTCCGCCTTGGGAGGTTTCCTTGTAAATGCGGGGCATTTTGTTGCCGACCTCGCGCAGTGCGGAAACCACTTCGTCGAAGGGAACGATGCTGCGGACGCCACTGAGGGCGACGGCGGCGGCCCCGAAAGCATGGAGCCCAAAGAGGCCGTTCCGCATCATGCAGGGAGCCTCGACGTATCCTCCGATGGGGTCGCAGATCAGGCCGAGGGTGTTTTGCAGGGCAAGGGCGGAGGCATGGACCACATCCTCGGGTGAACCGCCGTCCAGTTCGCAAATGGCCGCCGCAGCCATGGCACAAGCGCTGCCCACTTCCGCCTGACAACCGCCCTGGGCTCCGGAAAAACAGGCGCCGAGCCCAATGACCCGTCCGATTCCTGCCGCGGTGAACAATCCGCGCATGGTGGTTTCGTCCGAAGCCTGACGCTCCTCCTGCCAGATAAGCAGGCAGGCCGGACAAATGCCCGCGCTGCCGGCCGTGGGGGTGGCAATGATGCGGCCAAAGGCGGCGTTTGTTTCCAGCACGGCCAGGGCATAGGCGATGCTGCGTTCAAACGTGGCCCCAAGCGCGCTGGGATGGGGGCCGGTGCTGTGCGCCAGCACCCTGCGAGAATCGCCTCCGGAAAGTCCGCTGCGGCTGCGCTCGGTGATTTGCAGGCCCTTTTGCACGGATTCCTTCATGCGGCGGTAATATTCGAGCATGCGGGACTCGGTTTCCTCCCGGCTTTGAGGGCCATTTTCCACCTCGCCCAGCAGGGCCAGCTCCGCCACGGAAACCGATTGGGTCTGGCAAAGTTCGAGCAACTGGCTTGCGGTGCGAAACTGGTATTGCATGGCTCAGGAACCCGGCAAAACGGGAAGCCGGGTGAATCGGGCAATGGCCGGAGTTTTACGCAGCAGGGCGCTCACTTCATCCGGCAGACTCCCATCCACCTCGATGGCGGTGATGGCATTTTCCCCGCGTTCCAGACGGCTGGTGCGGATGCTGGCCACATTGATCTGCACGCATGCAAGAACGGCGGTGATGCGGGCGAGGAATCCCGGGGTGTCCTGATGCCAGAGCACAAGGGTTTCCAAGGTGCCACGGATTTCCACCGGCAAGCCATCCACCTCCTGGATGCACACGCTGCCACCCCCCACCGAGGCTCCAGTCAGGGAAAGCTGACGGCTGGAGCCCTTGAGATGAATGCGGGCGGTGTTGGGATGGGCCTGGGGACCGAGATCAACTTCTCCAAAATGAATGGCGAGGCCTTCGGCACGGGCCAGCTCGGGCGACTGAATCAGGCGCTCATCATCCGGCGCCAGCCCAAGCAGACCGGCCGTGAGCGCTTCCTTGGTACCGTGTCCGTCTCCGGTGGCCAAAAAGGAACCATGCAGCTCGATGCGGGCGGTTTCGAGAGGTTCATCAAGCAGGGCGCGCGCCGCCCAACCCAACCGACAGGCTCCAGCCGTGTGAGAGCTGGATGGACCGATCATGGACGGGCCGATGATCTCGAAGATTCGCATGGCGAAGGTTCCCCCCTACTCCAGCCAACGCTCCCGGTTTTGCCGGACGAAATCCTCATCCGTCAGCCACGGGTAGGCATTTGTCACCCGGGTGATTTCCTCCGCCTGCCCGGGAGAAAGGGTTTCGCGAGGATTCAGGCAGTGGATGGACGGAAGAAGCCCCTGGCGGCGCAGCACTTCATGGATGCCGGGGATGCATCCGTGGAAGGCGTTGGCGGCGTCGAAAATCACGGCATTGGCATCGGTCAGGGCTGTGTTGCGCACAAGCCATTCGGCGTCCAACTGCGGGCGGGTGCGGGCAACCTTGACCTCTTCCAGGATTTCCACGGCACGTTTGGTCCAGACGCCAAACTGCCCAAGAAGACCACCCGCGATGAAGCGTCGGCGACCGTTGAACTCCCAAGGCGTGAGCAGATCGAGAAGAATGTTGTCATCGTTTCCGGTGTAGAGGGCAATGTCGTCGCGACCGGATTCCATGACGGCCCGCACCACATCAATCGTCTGGTAGCGGTTGAAGGGTGCCATTTTGATGGCGACCACATTGGGAATCTCGGCAAACTGCCGCCAAAACTCGTAGGAAAGCGTCCGCCCGCCCACGGCCGGTTGAAGATAGAATCCAATGATGGGCAGCACCTCGGCAACTTCCCGGCAGTGGGCCACAATGTCGGACACGGCATCGGTTTTCCACGCAGCCACGCTGAGCAGACCGGCGGCATATCCGAGTTCGCGGGCAAGCTGCGCCTCGGCCACGGCCTGGGAGGTGCGCCCGCAAAGCCCGGCAATGAGGGCAAATGGACGGGGCATGGATTTTTGCAATGCGGCGGTTTCCTCCGCGGCAAGACGCAAAACCGGCTCAAACAGGGCGTGATCCGGATCGCGGATTTCAAACTGGGTCGAATGCACGGCGACGGCAAGACCACCGGCTCCGGCATCAAAGTAATAACGAACCAATCCCCGCTGATAACGCGGCGACCAGGTGCGGTCTTCATTCAGGGCAAGAGGGAGGGCCGGGATCACCTGGCCCTCCGCGAAATGGCGGCGAAGTTTAGAAGTTTCCATCACGTTTTTCAAATCCAGTGGGTTTTCCCAGGGTGGAGAGACCCTGCAATTGCCAGGCAGCCACCCATTCCAACATTTGCTCCAAGGTGGTCTCGGGTTTTCCAAAAAGTCCGTGGGAACGCGAGGCGTCGTTCAACCATGCCGTGGAGGCCTCCGTGCCCGTAAAACGCGGCGTGCGACCCAACAGACGCCCAAGACTTTCCGCCAGGTCGCACACACGATGCACGCCGGGGCCGGTGATGTTTATGACAAACGGAGCCGGACTGGCCAGTTCATGGGCCAAAAGGGTGTGGGCCACGGCATCACGCTGCCAGATGAGATTGACATGGCCCATGGTCACGTCAATGGGCTCGTCCCGCAGCACCTTTTGCGCAATATCCACCAACACACCATAGCGGAATTCCACCGAGTAGTTCAGCCGAATCAACGCCAGGGAAGTGCCGAATTCCTGCGAGGAACGCCGGAATGCCTGCTCACGCCCCAGGCATGATTGGGCATAGGTGCCCACCGGTTGAGTCTCGGAATCCTCGCTCGAACCCGGGGAATCCACAGGCATGAAGGAATACACGCACCCGGTGGAAAAAGCGGTGATGCGCGAACGGGAAAAGCGCGTGGCAACCATCTCAGGCATCTCCACATTCATGCGCCGCAGAAGATCCGGCTGCCCGGATGTTCCAAACTTGGCTCCAGCCATGAAAATCACATTGTCCGCATGATCCAGGGACTCCACCCCGGCGGCGTCCGACAAATCACAGGCCACCGTCTCCACCCCACAGGCCTCAAACTGCTCCCGGTCGTTCACACTGCTGAAACGGGAAACCGCCGTGACACGGGCCGCCCGCCCCGCGCGATCAAGCCCCTTCCGCAGCATGCGGCAAATATGCAGCCCCATCTTGCCTCCCGCACCCAAAACCAAATAGTCACCCGTGCCACGCCCCAGACTGGCGGTGACGGCACAGGTCGGCTCAGCCAGAAAATCATCCACCGTGGCGGGCGGACATGGCAGGGAAGGAATTGCGGAAGCTGTCATAAATAACCAGTTGGTTACTTGTAGGCGATGAAGGCCGGGTTGTCAACCTCGCATTGGGCTTTTGTTTTCCACGGGATTTTTCTACACAGGCCTCCCGCATCATGAAGTCCCGCACACCGGTCAACCGCAAACCAACACGCAATCCCGAACTGACCCGCCGCCGCATTCTCCGGGCGGCCACCCGGCTGTTTTCGCAGCGGGGGTATGATGGCGCATCGGTGGACAACATCGTGGCGGCGGCGAA
Source organism: Verrucomicrobiota bacterium (assembly GCA_014584375.1). Lineage (GTDB taxonomy): Bacteria > Verrucomicrobiota > Verrucomicrobiia > Chthoniobacterales > JACTMZ01 > JACTMZ01. The sequence continues at coordinate 9,620 of JACTMZ010000116.1, forward strand.
GGTCAACAAGAGGATGGTTTATCATTATTTTGGCAACAAGGAGGGCCTGTATGCAGCAGTGCTTCAGGAGGTGTTTGGCCGACTGGCCGATATGGAATTGGAATCCTTTTCGAGGGCGCATGATCCGGCGGACACCATCCGAAAAATCCTCCAGACCTACTTTTCCTTTCTGGGAGAAAACCCGGATTTTGTGGCCCTGCTGGCCTGGGAGAACCTGCATCACGGACGATTCCTCGCGTCCAATCCCGGCGTCCTGACCAAAACCCCGGTCCTGCAACGGCTGGAGGATTGCCTGCGTGAAGGAGTGCGGCGCGGCATCTTTCGTCCGCGGGTCAATGTAAAACACCTGCTGATCAGCCTGATCAGCATTGGTTATGTTTATCATGCCAATCGCTACACGCTTTCGCAAAGTGTGGGGCTGAATTTGCAATCCCCCAAAGTTTTGCAGGAGGGACTGAACCATGCGGTGACCCTGATTCAACAAGGGCTGCTGATTCCGACCGGCGGAAGTTCGGCACATAAAATCCGCCGTCGGCAATAAAAAGCCATCGCTCCACGATATTTGATGCACCCCAGCGCAGGCGCATACCTCGCCTGTTTGCCAAAATCCCCTTGATCAAATCTCACCGGCACTCATCACAACATTGAAATCCACATTCAGCGCCTCGAAGTGGCGACGGCCACAGCGGATCTTGTCGGCTTCCGAGTTCCGCAGTTTCTCAAAATCCTTGGTGCCCTTGGTTTCGCGCACCAGGTAGAGCACGGAACTATCATGCTTCACAATCGCCCACGCTCCGCAAACTTGCGCTCGATTTCCGAGTCATAGACCACGGCGTCATAGACGGACTTCTTGACCTCAAGCCGGTTGTTCAGGTAGCTGAGGATTTCGGATGTCTCGAAAAGGCGCATCTCGAATTCTTCGCCCTCGATGCGCTCATACTTGATGCCGTCAATGATGAGCCGGTTCAGCTCTCGGCGCAAGATGGACGCGACCGCATCCATGAACTTCTGCGGGTTCAGCATGAACTCACCGAGCCGGTTGGATTCCTTGAGGATGCGCACCAGAGTTCCGCGCGTGAGTTCCGTTTCACCTTGCAGGTAAGCGATCACATCGGGCAGCGTGCCCCGATACGCTTCACTTCTCCCGCCTTCGCGCAGCACCGTTCCGGTGAGGCCGCGCCGGTCAACCTCCACGCCGGTTTCCCGGTAGCTCAGGCGCACCGCTTCGATGCGCTCCATCTTCTTGATCTCCTTCGCGGCATTTTGCACCAGCGTTTCCGTGCTGTATTCCACCGCGTAGGTCGTGCGATGCTTGATGCGGTTCCAGAGTTCCTGAAACTCCTCATCGAGAGCCACGGCCTTTTTGAACACGAGTTTCTTCGGAACTTCATCACGCTTGATGTGGCGTTCCAACTGGTAGGACGCGAGCACGTCGAGCACTTCGTCTTTCAGTTCCTTGTAGGGTTCCGGCAAAGGCAGCTCAAAGCCAGGCTTCTTCGGATCGAACGTGCTGCTGATGCGTCCCGTGTTGTCCACGATGCCGCTGCTCTTGAGCGCGTTCCAGATGGCTTCCGAGCCGGTTCTTCCGAGCGGCTTCGTCTCCTCGCCTTCCAGCCGTTCCAGTTTCACAAAGGCCAGCATCGGCACCTTGCCAAAAGTCACACCGCAGTCTTCTTCGTATTCGGTTTGCAGTGACTTCGCAAAATCCTCGTAGCTCTCATTGGCGACGATCACCAGCTTGTTGATGTTCTCATCGAACACACGCTCGCCGTCCTGATTGACAGGCAGCCGCAAGCCGCGCCCGATTTCCTGTCGCTTCTTCGTGGCGGAACTGGTTTCGTTCAGCGTGCAGATTTGAAACACGTTCGGATTGTCCCACCCTTCCCGCAGCGCGGAATGGCTGAAAATGAAGCGCAGCGGCTCATCGGCGGAGAGCAGCCGTTCCTTGTCCCGCATGATCAAGTTGTAAGTCGTATCTTCCGCGCCCTCTTTCGTTTTGCTCGTGACGGCATCGGCAAACGGCGAGATCGATTTCTTGTCCTGGGCGAAGTAGCCGTTGTGAAGTTGCTCCACCGGCCACGGCAGCAGGTTCTTGAAACGGTCATCCTTCACCAGCTCGCGGTAACATTCCTCGAATGCCACGGCGAACTTGCCCGCGACCGGTCTTCCGTCGTCATCGTAGCTGCGGTAGTTCGCCACGCGGTCAATGAAGAACAGGGATCCCCTGCCTTGTAGCTGGGATTCCTTGATCAAATGCCTCTCCACGGTGCGGCGGATTTGCTCGCGCCAGAGGTCATCGCGCATTCCGCCCATTTCCTGTCCCAGCGCCAGCCGCCGACCGCTGCTCAAGAGCACAAACTCACTGCCAGGCTCCGCATTGATTTCGGCAATCTGGCAACCGTTCGCATACAGGGCGCGCTCGCCGGATTTGTAATGCAGATCATCCCCGCTTTTTACGGTGACTTTCTTCCGCTTCACCCCGGCGGCCTGATCCACGTCAATCTCGATCTGCGCCTTGATCCCGTTCTTGTTGTCCACCTTCACGAGCTTGACGTAAGCCTCGTTGTGAGCGTTCTCACTGGTGACGCTCGCCACGACAATCTGCTTCACGAGCCGCAGCTCGTAGGCGCGGATCGGATCGAGCTTGTAGGCCAGGTTGTAGAGGTTCTTGTGTGTCGCCGAGTAGCGCAACGTGCAGAGCGGATTCAGGGCTTGAATTGCCTGCTGTGCCTTGTCGGTGTTGTCCACGCTCTGCGGCTCATCAATGATCACGATGGGATTCGTCGCCCGCACAAATTCAATCGGCTGGCGGCCGGAGAGTTTGTCACTTTCCTTGTAAATGACATTGCTTCGCCGTTCCGCCTCCGTGCCGGAAAAGTTTTTGCGGAAAGCGTCAATGTTGATGACGAGAATCTGGACGTTGTTGCTGGTGGCGAACTGCCGGAGCTGGCTCACACGCTTGGCGTCATAGACGTAGTGCTCCGCCTCCACGTTGTTGTAGAGCGCGCGAAAATGCTCTCGCGTGATTTCCAGATTCTTGAGCACACCCTCGAGTTCATAAATCGTGCGGAGATAGACATACGTCTTCCCCGTGCCCGTCTCCATCTCCACGGAAAAATGAGGGCACCAGTGACTTTCCGCGTCATCCGTCCACGTCCACCCTTCCACGATGTTCGTCGCGTCGAGAAGATTGCGCTCCTGGATACGCTGGAGGTTTTTCAAAAGCGTTTCTTCCGTGATGCCCAGGGCATTCCCGACGCCCAGCTCGCTGCGGCTCACCGCGCCGAAAAGCGGCGTATCGAAGGTTTGCAGGATCGTGGAGAAGTCCACTCGCTCAATCGGCTGGCCATCGAAGAGATCAGTCACAGCTTCCACCG
>JACTMZ010000145.1 GCA_014584375.1 Verrucomicrobiota bacterium
AAGCTCATGAGCCTTGGAATCCGGATTCCCCTCAGTCCGGCGACGTGCGTCGGAATCCGCGATGGCGGCAGTGAAATGAAGGTCATTCATCATCAGCGCAGGCAACTGCCGTCGCATTTTAGCATCGAGAGATTATTTGATGATATTCGCGGAAGCATGCCGTCGGATTGTACGGTGGAGGTCTGCACGGCGCCGAACGTCAGCCGGGGAATTTTTCTAAGAATTCATAATGTGCGCCATGCGGGGCGTTGCGGGGGCGATGTTCATCATATTGTCGGCGACTCGCATTACCTTGCCTTTGGTCTTCCCGGGAAGAGGACGGTTCTAACCATTCATGATTGTGCTGCGTTGGAGCGGCTGTCCGGCTTGCGGCGCGCGTTGTTGAAATATCTCTGGTTTACGGGGCCCATGCGTCGTGTGGGCGCGGTGACGGCGATATCCGAGGAGACCAAGAGGGCGCTGAAAAAACATGTGGGGGTGTTGGCGGATCGTGTGGAAATTGTTCCGAACTGCGTATCCAACGCATTTGTTCCCTTTTTCAGGGAATTCAACGAAATACGGCCTGTTTGTTTGCAGGTTGGAACAAAGTCCAACAAGAATTTGGAGCGGGTTGCGGAGGCATTGCAAGGTGTGGGTTGTGAGCTGGTGATCGTGGGGGAGTTGAGTGCGTCCCAGCGAAATCGCCTCGCACATTGCGGCATACGCTATCGGGAGCTGGGTCATGCGTCCGCTGGTGCATTGATTGAAATTTATCGGCAGTGTGATTTTGTGATGTTTGTTTCGACTTATGAAGGATTTGGGCTTCCCATTCTTGAAGCGCAGGCAACCGGACGTCCGCTGATCACATCCAATTTAAGCCCCATGTCCGATGTGGCGGGAGGCGGGGCTTTGCTGGCGGACCCTTTTTCGGTTGCGTCCATTCGCGAGGCGGTTGTGAGGTTGATTCGTGAGCCCAATTTGCGGGCCGATCTTGTTCATCGAGGGTTTAAAAACGTGGAGAAGTTTCGTCCGGCGGCGGTGGCGGAGAGGTATGCGGAGATTTACCGGAGATTGGGGAATGAGGTTTGATGTTGCGCTATATGGAGGTGTTTGGCACGGGCGACAAGTGAGCGTGCTGCTGTAAGAAACGTTATGCGCATTCTTCACATTGTTCCCTCGATACAGCGTTCGACCGGTGGACCGGCGGTGTCGGTGACGCGGCTGGCCTCGGAGCAGGCGCGGCTGGGGCATGAGGTGACGGTGGCCAGCTTGAAATATCCCGGGCTTGGGGCGATGGTCGAGGCGCCGGGAGTTCGAATGGCGACCGTGTCGGGGGGTGTGGCTGCGGTGCGAGGGCGAGGCTGGAGTTTAAAATTTCGGCGTGTGGTGAGGGAGGAGGCGGAGCGGGCGGATGTGGTTCATAATCACGGGCTGTGGATGTGGCCGGGTGCTTATGCACGCGAGGGAGCTGTGGCGGCGGGGAGGCCGCTGGTGATTTCTCCGCGAGGGATGTTGGAGCCGTGGTCACTTCGCCGGAGCAGGCTGCGAAAGGCGGTGGCGTGGCGGCTTTTTGAGGAGAAGAATTTGCGTTCGGCGGCGTTGTTTCATGCGACGGCGGAGAGCGAGGCGGTGAGCATAAGGAGAAAATGTGTGAGGGGCGGGGCGCGCATTGCGGTGGTGGCGAATGGGGTGGATTTGCCGGATTTGGCGCATCGTCCGACGCCGCAGGGGCTGGAGGAAAAATTCCCGCAGTTGGCGGGAAGGCGGCGGGTGGTGTTCATGTCGCGCCTGCATCCGAAGAAAGGGATTGATGTTTTGTTGCAGGCGTGGCGTTCACGAATGGAAGTAACGGCGAATCATTTTGTTCTTGTGCTGGCCGGGCCGGATTTGACCGGATACCGCAGGGAGGTTGAGAGGATGCTTGATGGGATGCTGGATTCGGTTGTGCTGACCGGAGAGGTGCAGGGAGAAACCAAGGAGGCATTGCTTGCGAACGCGGATGTTTTCGTGCTCCCAAGTCATTCGGAAAATTTCGGGCTGGTTGTTGCGGAGGCACTGGCTTGGGGACGTCCGGTGATCGCCACAACGGGGGCGCCTTGGGCGGAGGTGAGGGAGGCGGGTGCTGGTTGGTGGGTGAATCCGGATGCGGAGTCGCTGGGTGCGGCATTGGATGAAGCGATGGCAATGAGCGATGGAGAACGCGATGCCATGGGAGCGCGGGGGCGGCAATTGGTGGAGGAAAGGTATGGATGGGAGGCGGCGGCAATGGCAATGATGCGGGAGTATGGGGGAATTGTGGGCGGGAATTCATTTGCATGAGGATTACGATTGCAACAGGGCCGAATTTTCCCGTTCCAACAGTGCGCGGGGGGGCGGTTCAGCGCATGTGGGAGGGATTGGCGCAGGAATTTGCGAAGAGAGGGCATGAGGTGACGATTTTCGCCCGCGAGTTTCCGAAGCAGGCGAGGGAAGAGGTGGTGAGCGGAATTCGCTATGCTCGTCGGGGTGGTTACGAACAAAGCGCCTCCATCAAGTGGGATTTGGCGAAGTGCCTTGCTTATGCGTTGAGGACGGTTCGCCACATTCCTTCGGGTGATGTGGTGGTGACGAATGATTTCTGGACGCCCGCAATTTTGCCTTGGGTCAATCGAGAGGCGGGAAAAATCATTGCCAACGCCAATCGTTTTCCCAAGAGGCAATACGGACTGTATGGCGGCGTATCCGCCTTTGCCGCCGCATCCGCAGCTGTTGCAAAAGCCATAGCGGCGCAGTCTCCGGCTGCGGGAAAGCGCACGGCGGTTGTTCCCAATGGCATTGACGGCGCGTTCCTTGAGGAGCCTGTCCGTCGGCGCAGCGATGGAGGAGCGGATTTGGTCCGCATCATATTTGCAGGTCGCATTCATCCGGAGAAAGGGCTGGTGTTGCTTGCGGAGGCTTTGCGTTTGCTGGGGAAAGACGGACGGAGGAATTGGGAGTGTGTGATGATGGGGCCGGTTGATGAAGGCGAGGGCGGGGGAGGAAAAAAATTCGCCGCAGGGATTCGTGGAAAAACCGAGGGACTTCCTGTTGTTTGGAGAGAGCCGATTTTTGAGCCGCGCGGACTGGTGAAAATTTATGACGAGGGCGACGTGTTTGTTTATCCGTCGGTCGCCGAGACCGGAGAATCATTCGGATTGGCGCCTCTTGAGGGAATGGCGAGGGGATTGGTGCCGCTCGTGTCGAAGTTGGATGTCTTTCGCGAATATTTGGAGCCGGGCATCAATGGGGCGGTGTTTGATCATCGTTCGGAAAATGCGGCGAATAATCTTGCCTGCGAATTGCGGACGCTGATTGATGATACGGATCGGCGGCGAAAAATGTCCGTTGCCGCGAGGCGCACTGCGGAAAACTTTTCACCAGGGGCGATTGCTGACAAATATCTGAACCTTTTTGAGCAGGTGATGGAGGGCGCGTTTTTATGAACATCGGGGAAAATCGTAAGAGCGTTAAATATTCCGGGTGCGAGCTTGTCGGACGGGTGTTGTGGGCTTGTTGCGGGCCGCTGTTTCGATGGAGTCCGCGTTTGTGCTGGGGGTGGAGACGTTTTTTGCTGCGGATGTTCGGCGCCAGAATTGGCGCGCATGTTCATATTCACCCTTCGGTGCGCGTGTTTATTCCATGGAATTTGGAGATTGGCGAATGGTCATCCGTCGGATTCGATGCTCTGCTTTACAATTTGGGTCCGTTGAAAATCGGAGAGCGTGTCACAATTTCGCAGAGGGCGCATTTGTGCGGGGGAAGTCATGACTTCCGGAATCCGGCGATGACGCTGATTCGCGCACCGATTGAAATCGGAGATGAAGCATGGATTTGCGCGGATGCGTTTGTAGGGCCTGGAGTCACGGTCGGAGCGCGGGCCGTGGTGGGAGCGTGTGCGGTGGCGATGAAAAATGTGCCGGATGGATGTATTGTCGTCGGGAATCCCGCGAAGGTAATCGGCGTGAGGGGAAAGAATATGGAACAATGACTCTTCCTGTTAGCATTTGCATTCCGGTTCGCAATGAGTCGAAGAATTTGGCCGCTTGTTTGGCTTCGCTGGGTGACGCGTTTGAGGAGGTGGTTGTTGTGGACTCGGGAAGCAGCGATGACACGGTGGCCCTCGCGAAGGCGGGTGGGGCGACGACGCTTGAATTTCGATGGGACGGACGTTTTCCGAAGAAGAGAAACTGGGCGTTGCGCAATCACACGTGGAGATCACCTTGGGTTTTGTTTTTGGATGCGGATGAACGTGTGACGCCCGAGTTTGTTGCGGAGTTGAAGGCGACGTTGCCGGGAACAACGAAGGTGGGGTTTTGGATTGGTTTCAACGATCGGTTTATGGGGCGTCCGCTTCATTACGGCGATGTGTTTCGCAAATTGGCGCTGTTTCGGATTGAGGCGGGGGAGTATGAAAAATTTCCCGAGGAGAATTGGAGTGATTTGGACATGGAGGTGCATGAGCATCCGGAGCTGCAAGGGGAGATTGGAGCAATCAAGGCGCGGTTGGTGCATCATGATGATCGGGGATTGCACAATTACATTTGGCGGCACAACGAATATTCCACGTGGGAATCCAGACGGTTTCTGTGGTTGCAAAAAGCGGGTGCTGCAGAATGGAAAAAATTAACGCCGCGCCAGAGATTGAAATATCGCCATTTGCGGAAAATCTGGTTTGCGCCGGCTTACTTTTTGGCCGGATATATTTTCAAGGGTGGTTTTTTGGATGGAGCGGCGGGATTTTACTTTGCGTTGATGAAGCTGCGATATTTTGCGGACATACGGTTGAAAATCATCGAGGCGCAGGCTGCGGAGTTTTGCGGTCGGTAGGAATTTTCCGGTCGTCCTGCGGATTTTGGGAAAATGAACGCGTTGTGGATGCTGGTGGCGGGGTATTGGGGGTGGTTGGTGTGGGCGTGTGCAGGTGACTGGCGTCTGCCCGGAGAATATTTTTACGGATGGTTTGTTCCGCCGCTGGCGCTGTATTTTTTATGGAAAAGAGGGGATGCCTTTGCGAGTGGAGGCGGCGGGATATGGGGAAACCGGGTGGCTTGGAGCGTGATTTGGATCTGTCTGGCGCTTGTGTTTCCGCTGGAAGTGGTGCGTCAGACGCCGATTTATTGGCGACCAATTCTTTGGGTGATCGGATTTTTGGCCGTCGTCAATACATCGGCGGTGGCGTGGCTTGCGGGTGGCAAGGAACGGATGAAGGCTTTTCTTTTTCCGTCCATTTTCATGCTGGTGGCGATTCCGTGGCCGACGGTTGTGGAAGGGGCCCTCTCGCTTCCGCTCATGCGATGGGTCACCGAGTGGTCGGCGGGGCTGGTGCGTTTGCTGGGTATTCCCGCGACGGCGACTGGAACGATCATTACGCTGCCGAATTGTACGATTGGAGTGGAGGAGGCATGCAGCGGATTGCGCTCCTTGCAGGCGGCGTTGTTGGCCGGACTTGCGGCGGGGGAGTTGCTCCGGCTTGGTGTTTGGCGGCGGATTGCGCTATTGGGTGTTGCTTTTGCCATGGGTGTCGCAGGCAATCAAATGCGGGTGTTGATTCTGGTGTTGGTTGGAGTGAACGGTGGCAGCGGGGAGATAGAGTGGTTTCATGATGTGGCGGGATATTTGGCTCTGGCGGTTTTGCTGGCGGGCGTGGGATTGACCGCATGGTTGTTGTCTGATGGTGGAGACCGCCTCTCGCGAAGCGTCAGGGTCGTGGTGCTGCGGAGTGGCGGATCGGCGGCGGGATGGGCGGCTTTGATAATGGGGGCGGCGGCATTTTTTGGAGCGCACAGCTGGTTTTGGTGGCGAGCCGGTTTATCAGCGAAGCCGAGGTCTCCGCTTTTGGCTGTGTCCGGAAATGGCGGTGTTTTTGCGGATGACAAAGTTCCCAAGGCCATTTTGGATGTGCTGCGCCCTGATCAATTCACTTACATTCGGAGGGAGGCGGCGGGGGTTCCTCCCCGTGTGATTGGATATCATTTTTATTGGAGTCCGAGGGAGGGCAATGCCAATCAGCTTTATCATCGTCCGGATCGCTGCATGCCTGGGGCCGGATGGCGGATCAATGGGCGGGTTACACGCGAAACAATTCAAATTGGCGGACGGGACTACGATTTTAATGTGTTTCCGTTCATCGGTCCTTCGGGCCCGGCACTCATGTTGTGGGGGGCGTTTTTAAACGGCAGTCCCGTTGAGATTGATTTTAATTCGGATGTTTATCTCAACACGACCAACCTTTGGCGGTTCATTTGGATGGGGACACGGACGCACAGTTTTGAGGTGGCGGCTCTGATTGTGCCCTACCAGGAGGGGAACCGTCCTTCATTCGCAGAGCTTCAGGCGTATGCCGCACGCGTGTTTTCCGAGCGCAAGGGCGGGGGATAGTGGCGCGCGATTGGGGTAGATTCCGAATATTTTGTTCGGAAACCGCGTGCGGAGCTGTGCCGATATTTGAGGGCGGAGGGCGCTGAATTCAGGAGCCGCTTGCGCCGCCAAGTTGGGCGCGGAGGGTTGTCACCCATTTGGCCCAGTCGGGATGCTGCGGAAATTCCCGGATGATTTGCAGAATGTCCTTTTGTCCGGAATTTGTTTGTCCGAGCAGGATTTTGTCGTTGGCGCGTCCAAAAATAAAGCGGGGTCGGGTGATTTTTTGCAGATTGTCGGATTCGATGTTCAGGGCGGATGATTCGGTTTGTTTTCCAAGGTTTTCCAATTGTACATTCCATGCGTTGAGGATGAGCGGATCTTTTGTTTCCCGCAGGGGGGTGCGGACATTTGTCTCGAGGATTTCATTTAATCCGCCTGCGGTGGGCGCCCATTGTTTGTCACCGGGGAGCATGTCGGAGAGATTGAGCCAGGAGTAAAACACTCCTTTGCGAACGGGGTCATTCAGCAGGCTCCGGGCTTCCTTGGGGAGTTCGGCTGAGGTTTTCGCCGTGAGAAACGTGGAAAGATTTTGGGCGTATTGGAGGTATTGGGCGGGTGACTTGGCGGCGGACTCGTCGTTGGCCATTTGTTGCAACCCGAGGAGCAGATAGCTCAAATGCAGCCGGATGGCGCTTTGCATTTGCTCCGATCGCAGAAGGGCGGCATTGTTTTTTTTCCAGTTGGAAAATTCCGAGGATTCCTGACTTTTTCCCGCGAAGCTCACGGCACGAACTGCGTCTTCGTAAAGTTTCACTCCGGCGGAGCCGTTGGCCAGTCCTCCTTGGATGGCGGCTTGCAGTTTCTGACGTCGGGTGCGGGCGACGTCGGCCTGTTTTGCCTCGGCCTGATCCAACTCGTGCAAGACCTGCTGGGTATCCAAAGGGGGGGCGTCTTGTTGCGCGCGCCCCGCTGTGAGCGACAGGGCGGCGAGCAGGGCGGCCAACGAAATGCGGGCGGAAGTGCGTGCCATGTGGGGACGTGATGGCGGAGAGGATTGGGAGCGAATCATCGGGGCATCGTAATGAAGCGGGTGCGGTTTGCAATTTTCTTTCCTTTGACCCGGAGCTTCGACTCGGGCAATCTTCCAAAGCTGTTTTCCCTTCACGATGTTTGAAGCGCACAACCCACAATCCATGATCTGGAAAAATTTCGGCTGTATGTCCGGCATGGTGGGCGGTGCGAGGTGTCTGTCGGCGGCGGCCCTGCTGTTGCTTTGGAGTCATGGAGGCTTGTTTGGACAGTCCGCACCCGATGCGTTGGAATCCCCGCCGCCACTTCCTGTGGGGGAAGTTCCCGCGCCAACGCCGTCGCCTCGCAGTAGTACGCCTGCGAGGCCGACGCCTGCACATCCGACGACGGGGCCGTCCGTGGTGATCGGACATCCTGGTGGCAACGTGGCAAATTACGGGCGCGAGGGCAGTCGTCGGGCGGCCATGTTGCGCAGTCAGCCACCGCAGACCTTCACTTTCGATCGCGCCGCTTTACGCGATGTCCTGCGGCTTTTGGCGGAGGAGGCAGAAATTCCCTATATAGGAATTCCGGAACACTCGCCCAAGGCGCAGCGGCTTGTGACATTGAAAATGACGGGCAGTCCGTTTGCCGTATTGGAAAATTTGATGCGACAGAACGACGTGAGGCTCGATTATGAGGACGGCGTGTGGTTTATGCGCGTCCGCGACGCCAATTTTGAGAGAGCTTATGCGGTTGAGGATAAGAACGAGTTGGTGAGTGTGATTTATCAGTTGAAGTACGATCCGGTGGATCGCGTGGATTTTCGCGATAATTCCGGTGGTGGTGGCGGGGGCGGCGGAGGCACGGGTGCAACGACAACGACGGGTGCCGCTCAGATCACCACGCCCAATATGCCCTTGCAGTATTCGCAGCGCGTTTTTCAGGCCAGGGCGCCGCGCATTGTCAATGAGGTGCGCGCGATGCTTGGCATGCGTCCGCTTCAGTACAATGCTGATGGGTCGGTGATTGATCCTGAGGCCGAGGGGCAGGCAAGTGGCACGGCCCAACGTCTTCCCCTTTTGCCTTCGGATGGCGAGGTGGCTTCCATTCCCTCCGATGGGGCGGGTGGAGCCGCTGCTGGCGCGCCTGCGGCGGCACCTGCTGTTGGAGCCGCCGCCCAAGGGACGGGGCTTTTACCCGTCTATGTGCCTCCCCAGCGTCCGCAGGTGATTTACAATTCTGACAGCAATCTTTTGTGGGTTGTGGCGACGCGCAAGCAGCACAAGTGGGTGGGGGAGTATTTGTCCCGGGTGGATAAACCGCAGGATTTGATTGCCATTGAAGTGAAATTTTTTGAGACACGGAAAAACCCCCAGACTGATTTTGGAATCAATTGGGAAAATACTTTTGGCTCCGGAATCACGGTGCGCGGAGGCGCGCGAATTGGCGCGGGGACGGCGGAAAGTCCGGGGGAAATCGGCGGTATAACCTATAACTCAAGAAGCGGCACGGAGCCTGGTACCGCACCTGGTACTTCCGTGCCGGTGGATTATCAAAATCGCGGACTTACCCTGAACGCCCCTTATTCCGCAGTGCTGAGCATGGATCAAGTGTCGGCCACCGTTCAGGCATTTGTTCGCGATCGTGACAGCTCTCTGGTGCAATACCCGCGCGTTTTAACCATTAACAATCGCGAGGTTGCCATTACGGCGGCGGAGAACACACCGGTGAACGCCGGTGTGAGCCAAACGCAGTCCGGCAGCGCGGCCACACAAACGGGGACCTTGGGCTATCTGCCGACCGGCACACAAATTAACATTCTACCAAAAAGTGTCGGCAACGGGCAGATCGCCCTGACGGTGGCCATTACGATTTCGCAGATTGTCCGTTTTGAGCAAATCAACCTCGGCACCGGCATGAACCCGTATCCGGTGACGACCCAGCGGGTTTATAATGCGGCGTTGCAGGTGGATTCCGGCTATACGCTGGCTGTCGGTGGATTGGAAAAAACGGCGGATTCGAAAAACACCGGCGGGATTCCTTTGCTGAAGGACATTCCCGCCGTTGGCTATCTTTTCAAAAATAAAAACCGCAGTCGCGACCGTTCCAACCTCATCATTTTCATCACGCCCTATTTGATTGCCGATCCTGCACGCACGCCGGGGATTTCCGAGCATCCGGAGGCCGTTGTCCCGATTCGACCGGGTGTTCCGCCTCCTGCTCCGAATTTTACGCCCGATGGGGAATTGCTCGGCGGGGACGCGTCGATTCCGAGCGCGCTGGACTGGATGGAATTTCAGGTGCGTTATTTTGACCAGACGAATGCCGAGGGGCGTGACGATCCTCGGAGCATGGGGGAACTGCGCAGTGTCATTGAACGGGCCCGCGAGCTGACCCGTTTGTTGCAGGATCGGATTGCGGCGGGCAAGGGATATGCCACGACGGAACTGATAGGATTTTCCTCGCGGGCGGATGAGCTGCTTGTCGGCTTAAACAAGGCTTTAGCCAGGGCGCAGACGGATCGCTTTCAAATGCAGCAGGGAATTCCGTGATGGCGGATTGCCATTTGATGGCGTGATGTTAGATTGCAGCAAGCCATTTATCCCCCATGAATGCAAATAATCACGGATTTACGCTGGTAGAGATTCTCGTGGCTCTTGTCACAATCGGGGTCTTGGCGGGTATAGGAATCGTGACGCTCACCGGGGTGCGGGAGGATTCGCGCAGGAAGAAGTTGGAGCAGGATGTGGTGGTGGTAAACAATGCCATTGATGCATTTCTCGTGGCGGGAGGAAGCATCGGGCAGTTGACCGAGGGCAATGTGATTGCGGCGCTCAAGCAGCGGGTGGTTGCGCCCGGGCCGGGTGACATGGTGGGGCCGCAGGGGCCGTTTTTGGATTTGACGGTGATAACGAATGCCTCGGATTTTGATTGGAGCGCGGTGTTTTCCACATCCCCGTCGCCACACTTTGTTGTGGTCAATTCGCCGAACGGCGTTGTGTTTGGTCATGGCCCGGCTTCGGCTGTCGGCGGCGTCGGGGAGCGGGAGGATGCAGCACGCACCGAATGGGTCTGGGCATATTCCAATGCGGCTCCGCCCGTATTGCCGGATGCGTTTGTTCCTGAAGCGGTGGACAGCGCATATACCGGAGGTGGCGGCGTCCCTGTCACCACGTTGGTGTGTCCGATAATTTCTCCGGGTTCACTTTCGACAAATCTGTGGGGATTTCCGTTGTCGGTAACCATAGAGAATCCCAATCCTGCGGGCAGTTCCCGTGTTTATTACAAGGTGAATGCCGGGAGCTACACGTTGTATGATGGCACGCCTTTGGATGTGGGGCCGGGGACGGTTTTGACAGCCGTTGCGGTGAGCCTGGATCCGAGTCGCTACAACAACAGCGATGGTTGCGACGGCGCTTCCTACCAGGTCATTCCGTTTCCGTTGGAGGTCAACATTGTTGCGCCCTCTTCGATGACCTATGCGCAAGCGGGCGGGCTTATGACAAATCAGGCGCAGCAAAGCCCGGCCACGGCGGTGCTTAACATACAAAATGTCGGTCAAATACCTCCGCCATATCTCGGCAGCGGCAATTTCAACGTTCGTTACACGCTGGACGGCAGTGATCCCCTTACTTCTGAAACCGCCGTTGTGGGCCCTTCTTTTCAGGGATACTATTCGCCTGTTGCGATAAGTCTCGGGCTCGACACATGGGGAACCAATGCGTCGCTGCAAATTCGTGCGGTGGCTTTGGCGAGCAACACAAACTGGTTTGTCTCGTCCGACGAGGCCGATGCATCGGTGACGGCCGAAAGGCTGACGCTTGATGTTCCCACTGTTGCTCCCGGGAACCAAATCGTATCGCCTTCGGTGGAGGTCAGCATGACGAAGCCTTCATTCGGCCCGGTGGGCATGGAAATTCAATATACGACAAACAACACCGTGCCGGCATGGGGGAACGGGATTTTATATTCCGGGAATTTTATTCTGGCGGCGTTTGGAGCCAATGAGGAGCGCTTTGTGCAGGCTGCGACATTTCCGGGTGCCACGGATAATTTCATGACGAATTGGTTTCTGCCGAGCGGAGCCGTGGTGCGCACCTATACCGGTGCGGCGGGCTTTGGCTCCAGTCTGCCCTCCGGTGTGCTTGTCGGTTACGCATCGGTTGGGAACAGCGGACACCTTCGCGGAAGCATGATTGTGGCCAGAGGGGTTCCTGTGGCGAACATTGTGTTCAGCGGTGCCGGTGTGATCAGCGGGAATCTTTATGTTCCAGGGACGCCGAATGTTTACAAATACAATACCTCGGCTGCGAACCGTTGGTCATCGGCTTCCGACTCCAGCTTTTCCTCGTTTATTTTGGGTCAGGAGTTTGACGCGGATGGAAACGTTGTTTCTCCGAGCAGCCCCGGGTGGTCGCCTTCGCCTCGGGTGGTTGACCTGAATGGTGATCCCGCGCCAACCAATTACCATATCTTACTGGCGAATTCATCGAGGGTTGACGGAAAGATTTTTCGTCGTGCGGATGCACCGACTTTGCCAACGGTGGATCCGCCGCCGACCAAGGCTAATAATTCCAGTACAAGTTATGGCTGGGGGGTGAAGGCGACCGTCAACCCTGCGGCGCCTCAAAACAGCCCGGCGAGTTTTACCGCAGCGAGCAATGCAGAAATTACATTGCAACCGGGAAATTATGGTCAGGTGAAGGCACAAAATACGGGAAAGCTGATTTTGGGCGACGCATCCAATCCGGAAAATGTCCAATACTACACGTTTGAGTCTTTGGAACTTTCTGGCTCCTCCACCTTGGAGGTTGTTGGCAAAGTTGTCATCACCATCAATTACAGCGCCAGTGGAAAACCCTTTGCCACGTCAAATAGCGCCATCGTGGGCAATGCGGATCATCCGGAATATCTGCAAATCAATGTCTATTCATCCGCCGCCGCAAATCAGAATACCATTCATGTGAATGTGTCCGGCGCCGGAAGTTTTTACGGCCAAATCAACGCTCCCAAAGGGCAGGCGAAAGTCGGCAACAGCGGTTCGTTTCGTGGTTCTGTGACGGCGTATAAGATGGACATGAGCGGCGCCGGTGGAGCAGATATCGAGTTCAATCTACCGCCCATTTTTAGCCCCTGATTGGCTGCCTCGCATGGATTCGAACCATGACAAAGTGATCCAGAATCACTTGTGCTACCGTTACACCACGAGGCAACAGAATGCGAAGGGGTAGAATGACCGCAAGACTTCGCTTTTTCAATCGCAAAGGATGACCGGCTGACGAAAAGGGGCGGACTTAAAGCGGGGGGGCGGATACGGCGGAGAGAACTGCTTCGGCGGTTTGCTGATGACTGAGGGTGCCGGAATCAATGCGAAAGTCCGATGCTTCCCGGTAAAGCGGTTCGCGTGCGGCGTAGAGATCTTCGAGGGTTCGGCGGGGATTGTCGGTTTGTAAAAGCGGACGCTTGCTGCGTTTGACGCGGCGATACAGGTGATCGGCGCTGGCATCGAGCCAGACGACGGGGCCGATTTCACGAAGGGTGCGCCGGTTTTCCGGGGAGAGAATGACGCCGCCTCCCGTGGCGACAATCAGACCGACGCGCCCGGCAAGGCTGCGCAGCACGGCAGTTTCGAGCGCGCGAAAATGTTCTTCGCCATAGCGCTTAAAAATTGCGGGAATGGGAAGCCCTGCTTCCTGAACGATCAATTGATCGGTGTCAACGAAAGCGTAGCTGGTGATTGAGGAGAGGATGCGTCCGATGCTGGATTTTCCGGATCCCATGAATCCAACGAGAACCAGATTGCGAAACACAGGTCAGATTTTCACCACGTTGAGGGCCTTGGGCCCGCGTTCACCTTCGGCAAGTTCAAATTCCACAGTGTCCCCCTCTTCAAGAGTCTTGTATCCGTCGCCACGAATTTCCGAGTAGTGAATGAAAATGTCGGCGCTGGATTCGTCCGGACTGGCAATAAAGCCGAATCCCTTTCTGTTGTTGAACCATTTGATAAGACCTTGGGGCATATTGTTGGGGGAGTTGTCGGCGTGGAAATTCTGTACGCCGTTTTGCTTATGCCCGCCTGGAGGTATGTCGTCAATTGTATATTGGAAAAAAATGCGGACGCGCACAGAATCGCCCGCTTGTATATTCGTTTGAGAAACATTAACAATCCGCGCACATTGGAGTTTGGCGGCGATTGGCGGTTATGAAGACGCATGTGATTCCCGCAGTTTCCGCAGAGGAGATTGTCCGTGCGGCGGCGGAGGCGGCGGCTTTGCTGACCGCCGGTGAGATTGTTGCGCTGCCCACCGAGACGGTCTATGGGCTGGGGTGTGATGCGCTGAATCCGGCGGCGGCGGCCCGTGTTTTTGCAGCAAAGGAACGGCCCGCATTCGATCCTCTGATTGTTCATGTTGCCGGTGCGGAATGGATCGAACGGCTGACGACGGTGGAGGGGGAAACCCGGAAAACAGCGCGGGAATTGGCGGAAAAATTTTGGCCTGGTCCGTTGACGATGGTGCTGCCTTCCGGTGATCTTGTTCCGGATTTGGTGCGCTCCGGATTGCCGACGGTGGCGTTGCGATGCAGTGCTCATCCGGTAATGCGCGCGGTGACGGATGCCTTGGGCGGGCCTGTTGCGGCGCCGAGCGCCAATCGTTTTGGCAGGATAAGTCCGGTGCGTGCGGTGCATGTGGTGGAGGAGCTGGGAGGGCGTATTCCGCTGGTGCTTGATGGCGGGCCGTGTCGCCACGGGTTGGAATCCACGATTGTATCCGTACATTCGAGTCATCTTGTGCTGTTGCGTCCGGGGCCGGTGACGATTGGAGATTTGGAGGACGTTGCGCCGGTGAAACGTGTTCGGAGAGGGGGCGGGGCGGTTGCGCCGGGGATGTTGAAGAGTCATTATGCACCGCGCACGCCATTGAGGCTTTTGCCGGACGGAGTGCCGTGTCCGGGTGATGCGGCGGAGAGCGGATTGCTGGCGTTCGGGGGAAATGGCGACGGTTTTGCGGCGGCGGAGATTTTGCCGAGCGACGCGGAAGAGGCGGCTCCCCTGTTGTTTGGGGCGTTGAGGCGGCTGGATGCTTCGGGTGTTGCGCGGATTTACGCCCGTGAAATTTCGGAATTTGGGCTGGGCCTGGCTGTTATGGATCGTTTACGCAGAGCGGCACATGAGTAGGGAAAAGCTCAACACAAAGGCCAGTCTGGTGGTGGCGGGTGCCGTGATGTTTTCGCGCGCACTGGGATTGGTGCGCGAAATTTTATTCAGCGCGATTTTTGGCGGCGAGCGTCTGGGCGCCTTTGTGGTGGCTTTTCGCATTCCGAATTTGCTTCGCGATTTGTTTGCGGAGGGGGCGCTTTCGACCGCGTTCATCACGGTGTTCAGCCGCAAGGTCAAGACGGAGGGAACAGAATCGGCATGGGCCCTGGCGTCGAAGATGTTCACCCTGACGGTGGTGTTCATGAGCGTGGTGACGATTTTGGGCATTGTGCTGGCGGAGCCCTTGTTTGACGTGATCACGTGGGGGGCTTCGCCGGAGGTCATGGAGTGGAAGGGGCTGGTGGTGCTGCTGACGCGGGTGATGTTCCCCTTTATTTTGCTGGTGTCGCTTGCGGCGTTGGTGATGGGGATGTTGAACGCCCGCGATGTGTTTGGCGTTCCCGCGATGGCGTCGAGTTTTTTCAATATCGGATCAATCCTCGGAGGAGTCGCACTGGCCTGGTGGCTGGAGCCGGATTTTATCAATCGGATTTTGCACCACGCAGGTGGCACGGAATTGCCGGGATTGCCGTTCGGGCAACGGGCTTTGCTGGGGCTGGCGTTGGGAACATTGATTGGCGGACTTTTGCAGCTGGTGTTTCAGTTTCCCGCATTGCGCCGGGCGGGATTTCAATTTCGTTTGGATTTTCGTTGGTGGGATCGCGGAGTGAAGAAAATTTTGGATTTGATGGTTCCGTCGGTCATTGCGGCAGGTGCGGTGCAGATCAATGTATTGGTCAACACGAGTTTTGCCATGCACGTGGGGATTTCCGCCCCGGCGTGGCTGAACAATGCGTTTCGGCTGATGCAACTGCCGCTTGGAGTTTTCGGGGTGGCGGTGGCGACAATCACCCTGCCGGTTGTGTCACGCATTGCGGTGAGTGAAAACCGGGCGGATTTTGGTCCGACATTGGGGCGCGCACTTCGGCTGGCGGTGTTTTTGACGCTTCCCTCGGCGGTCGGACTGTATGTTTTGGCGCATCCGATCATCAGCCTGATTTATGAACACGGAAACTTCGGCGCAGCAGATTCGCTCAACAGCGCATTGGCCCTGCAGCTCTATGCGCTTGGGCTGGTCGCGTATTCATGCATCAAGGTTCTTTCGCCCGCGTTTTATGCGATAGATCGGCGGTGGACGCCGATGCTGGTGAGTTTTGCATCCATTGGAATCAATGCTTTTCTCAACTGGTATTTTATTTTTCAGATGGACTTGGGGCATCGAGGCCTGGCCCTTTCAACGGCGATTGCGGCAACGATCAATTTTTTGGCGCTGTATGGGTTGATGACATGGCGCGAGGGAAAATTGGGGACGCGGGAGCTGCTATTGACAATGGGTCGTTGTGCGTTGGCTTGCCTGGGATTGACGGGAATTTGCCTTGCAGCGATGCGTTTGATTCCCGACTGGCTGTTTGCGCATTCGATTGGCGTGCGGATTGTGTCGCTCCTCGGTGTGATTGCGCTGGCGGGTCTGGCGTATATCGGCTTGTGCTTCGTATTGCGGGTCGGAGAGGTGCGCGAGGCGGCTGAAATTATCATGCGAAAAATCGGACGTTTCCGCAGGGGAGTGGCTTAGGAACCGGCAAGGCGGGAGAGAACCCATCGGGCAATATCAGCGGCTTCAGCGGAGCCGGGCAGGCGGTTTCCGGCGGATGAAGAGGCGGGATCCAGCGCGGAGAAAAATTCACCACCTTTCCAAACACCGGCTCCGGGACGATAGGGGCCGACCAGACGTGGATTGCTCCAGGCGTGGATGCCGAGAAGGTTGTCTGTGATGGCGGCGGCAAGGTGCATCGGGCCGCTGTCCACGCTGACGGTGAATGCCGCACGGCGCAGAAGCCAGATGAGTTCGGGCAATGTGGTTTTGTTAAGGAGATTGACGGCGTTGGGTGGGATTTTGAAATTGGCGTCGTTGCGTCCGGCGAGGACGACGGGAATTTTGATTTCGCGGCAAAAAGCGGTGATGGCTTCCGGCGGCAGTGATTTGCCGGTGCCGCGTGAAAAGGGGTGGAGCAGAATCCACGGCGCATCTGGCAGGGGTGCGTCGGGTTTGTGTCCTTCGGGCAGGGGAAAGCGCGGCGGCGCGTGCGGTGTGCAGCCGGTGGAGGCGGCCAGCGCGAGGTAGCGTTCCACGGCGTGCAGGCCGGGTTTGACGACAACGGTTTTTGTTTGAAAAAAGCGGGCTCCTTCGCGGGCATCGGACAGACCGTGAATGTGTGCTCCGGGGAAGGCCCGGGCGATCAATGAAGATCGTAGGAGCCCCTGAAAATCCAGAATGAGATCCGGGGAACAGCGGCGGCGAAGGTTTTTGCGCCAGCGGAGAAAGTGAAGCCATCCGGCTGGGCCGCGAAAATCGGCACGCGGAAAGGGGATGATGTCATTGATGTCGGGATTGCCTTCAAGCAGCGGGATCCATTCCGGATTGGCCATCCATGTGATGTGTGCGTGGGGATGTCCTTCCCTCAAAGCCGCCGCCGCCGGCAGCGTGTGAACAATGTCCCCGAGGGAGCTGGGCTTGAGGATGAGGAGGCGTCGGACGGATGTTTCGGGAAAATGCGTCAAGGAGGTGCGTGCGTCATTTTCCGAGAGCCAGCCGAAGGGCGAGTTCCTCGGGCAGCCCTGCGGCAATGATTTTCTTCTGGGTTGTCTCGATGTCGTAGGGAATGCGGCGAAGCTCCAAATCCAGCGTTTTCGGCTGATAAATGACATAGGCAGCCCGCCAGTCGCCGTCGCGTGGCTGTCCGACGCTCCCCGCATTGATGAGATAGCGTGTTCCGGCGGTCAGCCTGAGTTTTTCATAGGTCTGACGGCGTATGGCAATGCCGGTCTTAAACAGCACGGGATCGTGGGTGTGTCCGTAGAAGCAGACGGGCGTGTGCTGGTAGGTGAAGCTCGCGGCGGCGTCGCCTGTGGTTCCGATGTAGCCCCATTTGTGCGGTGTATCGAGGGTGGCGTGGACAACGGTAAAGTCCCGAATGACGCGTTGCAGCCGCAGGGAGCGCAGCCATTCCTTGTCATCGTCACCAAGCTGTGCGCGGGTCCAGCGAATTGCGGCGGCGGCCAGGCTGCTGAAATCCGCGCAGGGGCCCGACATTGCCGCCTGTTCGTCGTGGTTCCCTTTTATGACGGGGCAGTCCAGAGCGCGAACAATTTCGATGCACTTCACTGGATCGGCGTTGTAGCCCACGATGTCACCGAGGCAGATGTAGTGTGTGCAGTCTTGAATTTTTGCATCGGCCAGCACGGATTGCAGTGCTTCCAAGTTGCCGTGAATGTCACCGAATATGGCAATGCGCATGGTTTGTGATGGCGGATAGATTCTGTCGTCCGCCTTGCGTTGGCAATGTTGATTGCGTGAAAAAATGCGTCAAGGCTGTTCCGGTTCGGCAGTGGGCAGGATGCGTTTGGCCAGGGCGTCAATGTGATCCTGCGCGAGTTTGCTTGGGGGATATTGGCGGTGGGCGTCGAGGTACCAGGCGAGGGCCGGTCCGTATTCCCGGCGGGCTTCGAGTTCGCTGGCCTTGTTGAGGGATTGGACAAAGGTGGCGGCACCTCCGCTGGCGAGATCGGCGCGAAGGCGGTTGATTTCCGTGTCATCGGGATATTGTGCCGAAGCGAGTTCAATGCTTTCCCACGCGCCGACGGCGTCGCCGCGCCGTTGGAATTCCCGGGCGCGCTGGAGCGAGGCTTCGATGGCGGTCATTTGCGTGAGGATGGCCTTGAGTTTTTCCTGCCTCAAAGGATCGTTGGCGGCGGCGGCGGTAAATTTTGCGGAATTGCGAAGAATCGAGCGGTGATCTCCGCGTTCAATGAGCTGATCAAGTTCCTGCAACGATTGCAACTGAACGTCGGTCTGCTTGAAAATCTGCCCCGAAACGCTGGCAAGGTCGGGATTGCGCGGCCAGATTTCGGTGGCGGCGCGTAGCTCGGTTTCGAGCGTGGCCTTGTCTCCGGCCACGGCGGCGTTGCGCGCCTTGGCAAGGTGCATGGAGCTGATGGTTTTTGCCGTCTCGATTTTCGCCAGGGGTTTGCTGGTGTTGAAATCCCGGGCCATGCCGGAAATTTCATTGACGAGTTTTTCGGCGAGCGTCAGGTCGTTGACCTCGAGCGCCGCCAGAAGCTCATTGCTTTTTTGAGTGAATTCAAGGGCTCGGCGTTTGTCGGCGCGTGACAACAGCCGCACGCTCGGCATGTATTCTCCGAGGGCGAAGGTTTCCGCAAGGCGTTCGGCGGCGCTGTTGAGTTCCCCTTGTTCCAAAAGAAATTTGTAGGCCTCGACGCCTTCGTTCACGTCGCGGATCGCCTCGTTGGCGAGACTGTCAATTTGGCTGAGGGAGCTGACAAGTTTGCTGATGCTTTGGGCGGCGGCTGCAGCGGCGCCGGTGAGGCTTTGAATGCTGAAATTTTCAATTCCAAATTTTGCACCGGAGGCTGAAAAGGCGCTTGCGCTGCCGCCGGTTGAAGAATGATTGTGACCGCCGACTCCCGCTGAGACTCCATCTGTTCCCGCTGAAGCCCCCGTGGCTCCACCTGCTGGCGTTTCACCGCCGGCACCGGCTGCAGAGACCTTTGGGTCAAACTCAGCATTGATTTTCGCCTGTCCGGCGTCCTTGTTGCGCGGCAGGGATTTGAGCATCTTTTTATAAACGTCAATCGAGTTGTCCCCATCCGGATACAGGGCCCGGTAGAAGCGGTTGGCGATGATGACGTGTTCAAAGCGGCGCGTGGCGAAGTATTGCATGATGAGGGATTGCAGGTGCCCCTTTGTGATGATTTCGAGTGTCGCCATGCGCAGCTTGTTGTTTTCAATCGTCTGCGAGATGTCGGCCAGGATGCGTTTGGTGGAGGCCATGCGGGCCTCCCTCTCGATTTTTTGATTTTCCTGAAGCACGGCGGGATCCTTGGTGGTGGTGAGGATGCCAAGGGTGGAATTGCGTGCGGCCATCTGGTTGTTCCACTCCGCCGTGGTGCGCTGCTTTTCCAGATCCACATTTTCGCGTTGAAGGCGGTTGACGGTTTCGATGCTCATGCGTGCGGCATGAATGGCGTCGGACATTGTTCGGCAAAGGTTGGCATCGTCCCGGTATTCCGAGGCTTTTTTCAGCAGTGAAAAAGCGGTGTCAATATTGGCTTTGTTTGCATTGCCCGGAGCAAGAAGTTCGAGGATTTTGTCTATGGTCTGGCGGTAGGCGACATCCGCCTGACCGGTGGCTGGCGCCGCGTTGAGGTATTTTTCGAAACGGGCGCGAAAGAGGCGGTTGTTGTTGATGTTCCAAATTTTTCCATCAAACATCGCCGTTTCGCTGCCGGGGTCAAAAGCCGGAACGTCGCGCCCGATGAAGCCTTCGTTCATTTGCGGTGGGCGTGCTCCGCCTGTGGCGGCCTTGGAATCGCCGACGCCATTATTCTGGGCGGCGACTGGAACGGCACTTGCGAGGCAAAGCAAAGTCAGGATGCGGACGTTCATGATTTTGTGAGGCTGGTGGCATAAAGCACGCCGTTGTCTCGGACTTCGACCAGGAAGTCGAAGCGCTGTCCTTTTTGGACATTCACGTTGCCGAGGCGGGCGGGAATGACAAGGGGGACGGGGGAGGTTGAGCCCTGTACTTGGAGGGAGATGAGGCGCCCGGCGTCCGGCGACCAGGAGATCGAGTTGATGACCGAGCCGGAGAGGCGATAGGTGTTGCCGCGCAGGGAGGATGCTTCTTCGAGGTATTGCTTGGCGGGGAATTCAGCCGCCGTACGATAGGGTTTTCCGGATGATCCCAAAAAGTATCCTCCAATGGCGACAAGGGCGATGGCTGCGGCCAGTCCGGCCACAAGGGGTCCGAAACGAGGGGAGTTGCGGGAGCGACGGTGCATTGCGTAATTATCGGCTCCAATTGGCTCTAAGGCAACCCACCCATGCGAGGAAAATGCCGAAGGCGACATGCAGCAAAAGCACCCAGATGCAAAGCGCCGATGAGGACAGCGTGGTGGGAATCACCAGCTCCAACACGTCGTAGAAGCGGGTGTCGTGAAGACTTTGCAGTGCCCCGCTCCATGCCCAGTAAGCCGCGATAAAGGGACGCAGGGCGGCGTCAATTCCGGAGGGCAGCGCCAGCACCGCGCCGGATAAGGGAAGTTGAAAGCCGACAAGATAGACGGAGATCAGGGACGCTTGATCCGCCGATCGGGCCAGGGCGGAAATGCCAAGGCAGATTGAGGTAAGGGCCGCGTTGACGAGGAAGAAAAACACAAACTGCGCGGCGGCTTCACCTGGAAAATGCGCCGTGGTTCGGACAAACAGCGTCATCCATATTGATTGGAAAATGACGAGAACGGCGAGGAATGCAGCCTTGGATGCGATGTAGGCGCCCGGGTTGAGTCCGGCGAAGCGTTCTTTTTCAAAGATGGCGCGCTCGCCGGAAATTTCGCGGGCGCTGTTGTTGGCGCCGAGGAGGGCGAGAAGGATGACCTGGAGCAAAATCAGGCCTGAAACGACGCTTCCCGCCTTGCTGGCACCTTCGGTAAAAATGCGGGCTTCCGTAAGCTGGCGGACGACGTTGTCGCTCATTTCCGCATTGAGGCTGGGAACGGGCGGGAGTCCGTCGAGGGCGAAAATGGAGACAACCAAGGGGAATCCGAGGATGAGGCCCAGTTGCAGGAAGAGATTGCCACGGTCGCGAAAAAATATTTTCCAACGGGTGGCCAGCAGGGTTGCAAACTGGCTTAGAGGGGGGGCGGCGGGCGCGGGCTTCACAGCGCCCGGAGCGAGCGGCATCTTCGGCTTCGGCGCAAGTTTCACCGCATCCTCCTTGTCAAAATACTCGCGGTGCTTGACCCACGACGCATGCCATTCTTCCGGTGTGCGCTGCGGAAGACGGTCAAAGATTTCCTCCGCATTTTCCACGCGAAAGTAATGGGCGAGGGTGCCCGGCGGGCCATGATAAGCCAGATGTCCTCCGATGAGGACGGCGACTTTGTCGAAGGCGTGCAGATCGCGAAGTCCATGCGTCACCACGAGAACCGTACGCCGCCCTTCGTGCGCGATGCGGGCAAGCAATTCGAGAATTTCGCGTTCTGAGCGCGCATCGAGTCCGCTTGTGACTTCGTCGCAAAGCAGGAGCGGGGGCTCGCTCACCAGTTCCATGGCAAGCGCCAGGCGACGGCGCTGACCGCCGGAGAGATTCTTGGAAAGCGTGGTTGCGGCGGATTCAATGCCGGTGAGGCGGAGCAGTTCCGCCGCGCGTTCCGTCAGTTGATCTTTTTCGAGTCCGGATGTGCGGAGGCGAAGGGTGAGGATGACATTTTCTTCGGCGGTGAGATTTTCCCGGCTGATGGTGAATTGCGGGACATAACCGATTTGCAAAGAATCGAGGTCGGGGGAGTCGAGGTTGACGCCTTCCCAGCGCAAAGAGCCTTCCGCCGGATCTGAAATTCCGGCGATTGTGCGAATAAGCGTGGTCTTGCCGCTGCCGCTCGGTCCCAGCAGGGCGCAAAGTTCCCCGCGTGGAAAGAAACCGGAAATTTTTGAAAGCAGCTCTGGAGAATCCGGGGAGTTTTCCGCGACGACAGTTGTTTCACGCAGTTCCAACATGGTTGTGCATCGTTGCTTTCCGGAGGCTCAAGAGCAACGGAAAATATCGCTTCTATGAATTATGGAGTCGCCGGTTCAGCGTCGCTTTCTTCACCCGCCTTTGCGCCTTCGGGATTCACCACGTCCTCCGTCATTTCTCCGGTCTCGCCGGAAACTCCGTTTTCAGCGGGGGCGCCGGATTGGCTGTCGTCGGACTCTTCCTCGGCTGGCTCCTGTTTTTTGTCCGGTTGCGGCGGTTTGTAATCCTTGAGCAGGGTGGCCAGGACGCTGCCGATGACCGGCGCGGCGTTGGCTCCACCGGCGATGGTTTCACCCGGATTACCCTCGATCACGGCGGCGAAGGCGTAGAGGGGGGCATCGGCCGGGGCAAATCCGGAAAACCATGCAGCATTGCGGTGTTTGCTGACGGGGCCCCATTGGGCGGTGCCGGTTTTGCCGGCGACTTTGACGCCTTTGACGGTGGCGGCCCGGTGCCCTGTGCCGCCGCCGGAGGAGGTGACCATGACGAGGCCCTTGGTGAGATAGTCGAGATTCTCGTCGGAAATGTTGAGGTCGGCTCGGATGCGGTCGGGATAGGCGGCGACCACGCGGTTGTCCAGACTTTGCACCTGCTTTACCAACCGTGTTTGGTGAAAGGTTCCCCGGGCGGCAATGACGCCCACAGCCTGGGCCATTTGCAGGGGAGTGATCAGAATGTCGCCCTGACCGATGCTCATGTTGGCCACGTCACCCTGAAGAATTTTGCGATTGTGGACGCGGAGCATGTAGGCGTCGTTCGGGATGTTGCCGCGTGATTCCGCCCGCAGGGGAATTCCTGTGCGGCGTCCGAGTCCGACGGCGTCGGCCCATTCAATGATGGGTTCGGCGCCGATTTTCAGTCCCGCCTGATAAAACCATGTGTTGCAGGACTGAGCCAGCGCCTCGGCCAGGGTGAGCATGCCTGCATAGGAGGATTTCCAGTTGCGAAAATAAAAATTGCCGACTTGGAGTCCACCCGGGCAGCTGATTCGCGTTTCGGGTGTGATGAGTCCGCTTTGCAGGGCGGCGAGCCCGACAATGGTTTTGAATGTTGATCCCGGAGGATAGGCGGAGCGGAAGGAGCGGGGATAAAGCGGCTTGGTTGGATCGTTGTTGAGCTTGTCAAAAACTCCGGACGTGATGATGGGAATGAAGACATTCGGGTCAAACGATGGGCGCGAGGCGATGCCGAGGATTTCACCGCTGTTGGGCTCAATCACTACGACCGCGCCGCGTCGTCCGGATTTCGCCAGGGCATCCTCGCAGGCCTTTTGCACCTTGAGATCGAGGGTGGTTACGACGTTGTAGCCGGGAACCGGCTGTCGAATGATGCGCTCGGTTGTGCGCCGCCCCTCGGCGTTGAGGGTGAGATTGAGAACGCCCTCCGTGCCGCGCAATTGGTCGTCAAACACCTGTTCCAGCCCCTCGCGACCCTCGGAATCCGGGAAAATCAGATCCTTGTTTTCAATCGGCTTGACCGACAGCGGTGCGAGACGCCCGACATAGCCCACGATGTGCGCGGCCATGGAGCCGAGCGGATAGTGCCGCACATAGGCCGGCTGCAGAATGAGTCCGGCTCCAAGCCCCCGGCTTACCGCAGCAATTTGATCCTGAGAAAGATCCTCGGCGATGATGAAGGGAAGAATGCCGCGGTTTTGATAGTGTTGAATGAGCGCTTCGTCGGATACGTCAAATTTGCGCCCAAGCAATTTTTCCGCCGTTAAAATTTGGCTGCGTGCGAAGTTGACAGCCTGACTGTCTGTAAATTCGAGGGGAGTTGGAAAGTTGAGGCCGAGGTTGTAGGCGATGCGGTTTTGAGCCATGGGGGCGCCGTGTCTGTCGGTGATCTGTCCGCGCGGCGCTGGAATATTGAGCAGATAAGTGCGCGCCTGTTTTTGCGTTTCCCATGTGGGGCGCGGCACCTCCACGCGCTCGGGCAGTTGCGGTGGTGCGGTGAGGGCGGTGGACGCCATCAATACGGTGGCGCAGGCGGATGAAAAAAACTTCATGTGCAAAACGAAGCTTCCAATGAACACGCATCACTTCGCGCTGGCAAGCAGCGCGTACGGGATTCGAACCCGTGTACCAGCCTTGAGAGGGCTGTGTCCTAGGCCTCTAGACGAACGCGCCCGTGTTCGGAGCGAATGTTTACTATGGCAAACGGACGCCATTTCGCAATGAGCAAGTGAGGATTTGAATTTTTCCGATAATAAAAATTCGTGTTTGCCCGCGTTGTTTGGCTCATTTCGGGTGGTTGGTGACGTTTCCCGATTTGCCAAACTCGCTTCCGGCGTTAATGTTTGACCCCTTTATGCGATTCTTGGCGTTTTTATTTTTGGCGGCCTTCGCCCTGCCTCCCTCCGTCCTCTCGGCCGCGCCCGAGCCCGCTGTCAGCATGGTGCGGATTACCACTGCTTCGCAACAGCCGGATTACTCGATTCCCTGGGCTCCCGGCAGTGTGATGCGGGGTGTTGGCGCGGGCTTTGTCATCGAGGGCAATCGCATCATGACCAACGCCCATGTCGTGAGCAACGCGACGTTTATCACGGTGCAAAAGGAGGGGGATCCGACGCCTTGGAATGCTTATGTGATCCATGTGGCGCATGATTGCGACCTTGCTTTGCTCGGCGTCCGCGACGAGGCGTTTTTCAAGGGCGCCAAACCGCTTTCCTTCGGCGGCCTCCCCGCGTTGGAATCGGAGGTGAGTGTTTTCGGCTATCCCATCGGCGGAGACCGTCTTTCCGTCACCCGCGGTGTTGTTTCGCGCATAGACTTCCAGCCTTACAGTCATTCCGAGGTGGACAGCCATTTGAGCATTCAAATTGACGCCGCCATCAATCCCGGCAACAGCGGCGGCCCGGTCATGCAAAACGGCAAGGTTGTCGGTGTGGCCTTCCAGGGCTACAGCGGCGCCGTGGCTCAGAACGTCGGCTTTATGATTCCCGTTCCGGTGATTCACCGCTTTCTCCGGGATGTGGAGGACGGAAGCTACGATCGCTACATGGATATTGCGGCCACCTATTTTCCGCTGATCAATCCCGCACTGCGCGCCGCTTTGGACGTGGGCGATGCCGAGAGCGGGGTTTTGGTTGGCAGCGTTTTTGACGACGGCGCTGCGTCTGGAAAATTGAAGGCGGGCGATGTCATTTTGTCCGTGGATGGGCACAAGATTTTTGACGATGGGAAGATAGATTTGGATGGGGATCGCGTTGAGATGGCCGAGGTTTTTGAGCGCAAATTTAAAGGGGACAAGGTGCAGCTTGAAATTTTGCGCGAGGGAAAAAAGGAATCGCTGACCCTCGAATTGAGCCGCCCCTGGCCGTTTGAAATGCAGGCCCGCGCCTATGACAAGCGTCCGCGTTTTGTTTTGGAAGGCGGGCTTCTTTTTCAGCCCTTGAACCGTGATTTTTTGGATTCGATAAAAAACAAGGATGTCCGGCTTCGATATTTTTTTGATTGTTTTATCTCCGATCATCTTTACCGGGAACATCCGGAGATTGTTGTGCTCAGCAATGTGCTCGCCGATCCGGTTAATACTTACGCAGCGCCGTTCAAGGGCGGCATTGTGAATCGAATCAACGGTCGTCCGATTCACTCTCTTCAGGATGTGGCCGCCGCATTTGAAAGCCCCGGCGAATTTCACATTATCGAATTGATCGGCGAGGGGCGTCCCATTGTCTTGGAACGCTCGGCACTGGCGGAGGCCGATCAACGCATCCGCAGGCGTTATGGGGTGACGGCACAGCAGAATCTTTGAAAAATCCCATGATCCTGAACCGACTCATCATTTTATGCGGCATTGCGACCCTTGCCGCTTCCACGCCGGCCCGATCCATGGAAATGCTGCGCAGTTTTTCCGGCGAACGAGAATCCACTGCGGCAGAGGATGCCACGCCGGCTTCACAACAGGAAGCCGCTCCAACCGCCACGCCTGCCGCCACACCCGCCGCACAACTTCCCGTCACGCCTTCCCGTCTTCCCGTGGTGCGCGTGAATGTCACCAGTCAATCGTTCAGCTTCATTCAACCATGGCGTAAAAATTCGCCCGCCATTCGCGAGGGGCTGGGCGTGATTTTGCGTGACGGACGCATCCTGGTCACCGCCTCGCTGGTGGCCAATCACACCTACATCGAACTGGAGCAACCCGAGACGGCTCTCAAGGCTGCGGCGGAGTTGTCCGTGGTGGATTACGATGCCAATCTTGCGCTTCTCACGGCGCCCTCCGCCGGATTTTTGCAAGGGGTGGAGGGAGTTCAACTGGATGAGTCCGCCGCTGTCGGTGATCACGTGGAAATACTTCAACTTGAGCCCAACGGAAAACCCGTGCGCACGTCTGCCACCATTACAACGGCGGATGTCGGACCCTACTTTGTTGATGACGCCTCTTTTCTCGTCTTTAATCTCAGCGTTCCTTTGCAGTCGCGCGGAAACAGCTTCACCCTCCCCGCTTTTCGGGAGGGACGGCTCGTTGGTTTGCTTATGCGTTATGATCCGCGCACGCAGACGGCGGACCTGATTCCGGCGCCGGTGATTCAGCATTTTTTGCAGGCGGCTTCGCACACGCCGTATGCGGGGTTTCCGATGGCCGGAGTGAATTTGGCCGACACCCGCGATCCGCAATTTCGTCGTTTCCTCAAATTGCCCGAAGGCGACGGCGGCGTTTATATTTCCAAAGTTTCACCGGAATCCCCCGCTGAGAAAGCCGGACTCAAGCAGGGAGATGTGCTTCTCGCAATAAACGGGCAGGCCATTGATCAGGATGGCAATTACCAGGATTCCCGTTTTGGGAAGATTTCCATTTCGCATTATGTTTCGACCGTGCTGCAACCGGAGCAGAAAATGACGTTTACGGTCTGGCGCGACGGAGCAAGGCTGGATCTTGAAGGGACGGCGGCTGCGCGCGATCGCTCCCGAATGATCAGTCAGCCCTATATTTTTGATCGTGCGCCGGAATATGTGATCGTCGGGGGAATTGTTTTTTCCGAATTGTCGCGCCAGTTTCTTCGCGAGTGGGGTGCCAACTGGCAGAACGAGGCGCCTTTGAAGCTTGTTTATTTGGATCGCTTCCAAAGTGAGTTGCCTGCGGATCGCGGGAAAATTGTGTTCATCAGCTCCATTCTGCCGGGCCCGGAAACCGTGGGTTATGAGGATTTGGGCAATGAGGTGGTGGAAACCGTCAATGGCCGCCGCATTCGCAGTCTCAAGGATTTGGCGGATGCGTTGGAGCATCCGGCGGGACGTTTTCAGCGGATTAAGCTGGCCGGAGATCCCGGGCTTGTGATTTTTGATGTCGAGCGTGGCAAGGCCGCAGAAGATCGTATTCGACAGGAATATGGAATTCCCGCGCTGCGCCATCTTGATGGCGATAAAACCGAATAATTAGAAACAACACACCGCATCATGTCAGCACCCGTTCGAGTCCGCTTTGCCCCTTCGCCCACCGGATTTTTGCACGTCGGCGGCGCCCGCACCGCCCTTTTCAACTGGCTTTACGCCCGCCGCACCGGGGGAACATTTGTGCTGCGCATTGAGGACACCGATCGTGAGCGGCACAACGAGGAATCCGTCCGCGCCATCTACGACGGACTGCGCTGGCTGGGGTTGGATTGGGATGAAGGCGCGGAGAAGGGTGGTGATCTTGGGCCGTATTATCAGAGCGAGCGTGGTGCGATTTACGAACGTTACCTTGGAATTTTGCAGGATCGGGGAATGATCTATGAGGACAATGGCGCCTTGCGGTTCCGCTCCCCGCGCGAAACCGTGACGGTGGACGATTTGGTCTGCGGCTCCATTTCATTCGACCTGTCCAATCCGGGGACGCATCCGGACATGACAGTGCGCCGTCCCGACGGCTCGTGGATTTTTCATTTCGTCAATGTGGTGGACGACATTGAAATGAAAATCAGCCATGTCATTCGCGGTGAGGATCATCTTTCCAACACGCCGAAGCACATGGAGCTTTACCGCGCCTTTGGGGTGGAGGCGCCGAAGTTTGCGCACATTCCGCTGATTTTGAATCCGGACGGATCGAAGATGAGCAAGCGCGACACAGGTGCGAGTGTTCAGAGTTATATCGAGCAGGGTTACGCGCCTGAGGCGTTGCGTAATTACCTGTGCCTTCTCGGATGGTCGCCCAAGGACAATCGGGAAATCATGCCGATTGCGGAAGTTGTCGAAATTTTTGACCTCAAAAACATCAATCGCCGGGGTGCGGGTTTTGATCTCGACAAATGTTTTTGGGTGAATGGCCAATATCTCGCAAAAATGTCTTTGGAGCGCTTTGTCGAATTGAGTCTGCCGTTCATCGAGCGCGCGGGCATAGCCTTTAAAAAAACCGAGGACTTGCGCGGCGCGCTGGCGCTTGTCAAAGAAAAGGTCAAACATCTCACCGACGTGCCGGCGTGGGTGAATTTCTTTTTCACGGAGGATTATGTCTTTGACGAGGAGGCTGTGAACAAATCCCTGCGGGCCGAGGGCGCGCTCGAAAGATTGCGTGCGTTGGAAGAGCGCCTGGGGCAATGCGACGACTGGAGCGCCGGAGGAATTGAGGCCGCGTTTAAGGATTTGGCCGCGACCCTTGGCGTCAAGACAGCGCTTCTGGTGCATCCTGCCCGTGTGTCCGCGACCGGTCGCAGCGTCGGTCCCAGCCTTTATCATTTGCTGGAACTTCTGGGACGCGATCGCGTCCTGCTGCGTTTTGCCCGCGCACGCGAAAAGTTTTCCGCCTCACCCGCCAATTAGCGGGTGGCTTTTCGCAAGAGCGCCAGCAGTTGCGGAATCGTGACGTTTTCCGAAAACAGGGATGCGGCGCGCTGGAAACCGGCTTCGCCCATGGCGCGGGCTTTGTCCGGGGCGTTTAGCAGCGAACGCACGGCGGCGGCGGCGGAGACCGTGTCTCCCGGGGTAACCAAAAATCCGTTTTTCCCCTCGACGATCATTTCGGGAATTCCGGCCAGTGTGGTTGAAACGACTGGCACCCGCGCGGCCATGGCTTCCATGATGACGGTCGGAAGAATGTCCATGCCGCCCGCTTTTTCCACGATGCAGGGAAGAACAAAGACGCTTGCTTCAGCCAGCGCCGCCCGGATTTCCGGCTGAGCCTTGGGCCCAGCGAGCTCCACCACATCGTTTAAATTTGAGGCGTCAATTTGCGCCTTGAGACTCTCCTCCAGCGGGCCGTCGCCGATGATTTTGCAGCGCAACGCCGTTCCCTCCGCATGAAGCAGGCGACAAATTTCAATGAGATCCGCAAATCCCTTTTTCTCCACAAGCCGCCCGACGGAAACCAGCAGGGGCGGACTGGACGAATTTCGCGCGGAAAACCCTTCGAGGGACATTCCGTTGTAAACGCGCTCAATCCGCGCCTCGGGAAAATTATCCGCAAGCAGCCTGCGGCTGAAGTCGCTGACGGCGACAA
>JACTMZ010000183.1 GCA_014584375.1 Verrucomicrobiota bacterium
GAGGCGACTTTCGGGGAGGAGGCGCTCTTTGAAATGCTGCGCGCAGGCCGGGAGGGCATTGCGAGTTTGCTTGCGCTCCAGGAAGAGACCCTTAGGCTCTTCGCCGCACAACCAAAATGAAAAAGGCTCTTATTACAGGCATCACCGGTCAGGACGGCTCCTACCTGGCCGATCTTCTTCTGGCCAAGGGCTACGAGGTTCACGGCGTGATCCGCCGCGCCAGCACTTTCAACACCTCGCGCATTGACCACCTTTATCAGGATCCCCACGTCAATGGCGTGAGGCTCTTCCTGCATTACGGCGATTTGTCCGACGCGGTTCACATGACCAAGCTGCTCTACGAATTGCAACCCGATGAGGTTTACAATCTGGGCGCGCAAAGCCATGTGCGGGTGAGTTTCGACATTCCCGAGTACACATCCGATGTGACTGGCGTCGGCGCCATTCGCATTTTGGAGGCCGTGCGGGAATCGGGGGTGAAGCCGCGTTTTTATCAGGCTTCCAGCAGCGAAATGTTCGGCAAGGTGCAGGAGGTGCCTCAGACCGAAACGACGCCGTTTTGGCCGCGCAGTCCGTATGGCTGCGCCAAGGTGTTCGGATTTTGGTCCACGGTGAACTACCGGGAAAGCTATGGGCTTTTTGCCAGCAATGGCATTCTTTTTAATCACGAAAGCCCGCGACGCGGCGAAACGTTCGTGACGCGCAAAATTTCCCGTGCGGCGGCGGCCATCAAGCTGGGGCTGCAGCAGGAGCTTTACCTTGGCAATCTGGACGCGAAACGCGACTGGGGCTATGCGCCGGAATATGTGGAGGGCATGTGGCGCATGCTCCAGGTGGACGAGCCGGATGACTACGTTCTGGCCACCAACGAGACGCATACGGTGAAGGAATTTGTGCAGGAAGCCTTCGCGCATCTGGGGCTGGATTGGGAAAAATATGTCCGGCACGATGCCCGCTACGAACGCCCCGCCGAGGTGGATCTCCTGATCGGTAATCCCGCCAAAGCCAAAAAATTGCTCGACTGGGAGCCAAAAGTCCGCTTCAAGGAGCTGGTTCAAATCATGGTGGATGCCGATTTGGAAATGCTTGAAGGGAAAAAACAAATCCATCAGTATCAGTCCTGATTTTTTAGAAAGAGCCAAATATTTATGTCCAGAGTTTGTACAATTACCGGAGCCAAGCCCAAAAGAGGATCTGTGATTCATCGCCGTGGTATGGCCAAAAAGAAGGGCGGCGTCGGACGCCACGTCACCGCAAATACGCCGCGATACTTTACCCCGAATCTTCAGGAAAAACGCATCTGGGTTCCCGAACTCAAGCGCTTTGTCAAAGTAAAGCTGACCGCACGCGCCCTCAAAACCATCAATAAAAACGGAGCTTACGCCACTCTCAAAAAAGCCGGAGTTGTTTAACCGGCGCTTTTGATTCCCACCATTAACACCAGAAAGGAAAAAACACACCATGGCATTCAGCACAGTTAGCAAAAAAAGCGGCAAAACCTATTACCTCCATTCACGTCTCCAAAAGTTGCGGGGCGGCCACGAGGTGACACTGTATTTTTTTGGCAGTGAGGTGAAGGAAGGCGCGATCAACGCAATTCCCGAAGGCTACGAAGTTTCGGAAAACGAACGCACCGGCCTTCCCCTGCTCAAGAAAAAGAAATAGTTTTTTAAAATAATTTCCTTTTGAAAAGGCGGCTCGGCGACATGCGGAGCCGTCTTTTTTTATGCGCCTTTCGGAGCCAGGGGCGCGGGGCAGCCCAGGGCCAGGGACACAACCCGCAGAAGCGCATCTTCGGCATCGGTCACCTGACCGTCACCGGTAATCGCGCGGTTTGCGGCGACAAGAATTTCCTTGCGCAGGGAAAACGCGGCGCGTTCGAGGTTTTGCAGGGAGCGATCCAGCCAAAATGTGTCGGGCCGCACATCCGGAAAATGACAGAGCGGACGAAATGACGGACTCTCTGCCAATGCAAATGTGAAGGACTGCCGGGCGGCTTCATCATCCTTCGCTCCGACGCGGGCGAGCGAGGCGATAAGTGTTGTGACATCCGGTGCAAAGGCGGCTGCGCTGTCATTGAGCTTGCCGGGCGGTTTGGGGGATTGATCCAAACGACGCAGGTTGCGGCGCATGATCCACCAGACCCCAAAATCAAAGGCGTCCAATTCGACGCCGGTGTCGCCCAGACGGTCAAGCTGGCTCAGCAGCGCGGCGCGCACATCCGGTGCAAGACGCGCCAGCGCGGGCATGAGCATGCCCGCCAGGGCCAGCCGGTCGCCTGGAGGAACCATGGAGAGTTTTTCGCGATCGCCTTGAATTGTCTCGGACTCCGCTTCATCAGGGGCGGATGGAAGGAGCGCGCGCGCAAGATCGGCTGCGGATGCCGGATCACGCCATTTGTCTCCAAATAATTTTGCAAGCTGTTCATGGATCGTTTGGGCGTGGCTTAATTGATTGTAGGCTCCCATGGCGGCGGCAATCGCACCGAGGGGGCGCAAGGGGATCGGCTCCGGTGCGGCGGGAGTTTCGTCGCGCGAGGGCAGCGGCGGTGGCTCTGAAGCCGATGAGACGCCGTCCCAACCGGGATCAATGGCCCGAATGCGCGCCTCCAGCGGCGGATGCGTGGCGAACAACCCCAGCCAGCCGGACCGCAATCCATTGGCAAAAAACAAATGGGCGACATCCTGACTGTGCGGATTCTCCACTCGCGAACCCATGGCCCCGATTTTTTGCAGTGCTCCGGCCAATCCTCCGGGATTCCGCGTCAGTTGCACGGCGGAGGCGTCGGCAAGGAATTCGCGCTGACGCGAAACGGCACTCTGAAGCATTCGCCCGAAAAGAACGCCGATCCATCCGACAACGCAAAGAATTGCGCCGAACACCACGATCATCATCACCAGGGAGGCGCCGTCCTTGCTGTCGCGCCTGCGACCGTCGCCGTAAGCGGACAGCCGTATCAAAATTCGACCGACAATGGTGAGAACCAGCAGACCGAAAACCAGGCCGATAAGCTGGATGTTCAACCGCATGTCGCCATTGAGAATGTGGGAAAATTCATGCGCAATCACCCCCTGCAACTCATCGCGATTCAATTTGGTCATGCACCCGCGCGTCACAGCCACCGCCGCATCGCCCGGACTGAATCCCGCTGCAAAGGCGTTGATGCCTTCCTCGTTTTCCAGGATGTAAATTTCCGGCGCGGGAATGCCGGCGGCGATGGACATTTCCTCAACGATGTTGATGAGGCGCCGTTTGTCGGGATCCTGTGTCAGCGGATCCACAAGCCGCCCGCCCACGCTGCGCGCGACCTTGCCCCCACCTCCGCGCAGGGAGGCAATTTTTCCCAATGACGCCACACCCACAACGAGCGCGGTCAGTCCGGCCGTCCAGACAAACACATCGGGATCCCACAAAATGACGGCTTCTTCGCCGACGGATACCATTGCCATGATCGCGAGATAGACCGACAGAATCACGCCTGCGACGGACACAAGGAAGAGCGCGACAAGGCGGCGGGAGCGGGAGCGCGCCGTGTCCTGCGCGGCGAAAAAATCCATCGCCATAATCCGGGACGGAGGCTCAGCTGAAACTGACCTTCACCGCTTCGCGTTCGGCGGGTGCGGTGATTTCGAAAAGTTCGGCGGGTGCGAAGTTGAGTGCTCCCGCGATGAGAACCGTGGGAAATTGCTCGCGCTTCGTATTGTAAATCATCACCGAATCGTTGTAGGCCTGCCGCGCAAAGGCGATTTTGTTTTCTGTCGAAGTCAGCTCCTCGGTCAATTGCATCATGTTTTGATTGGCCTTGAGATCGGGATAAGCCTCGGCCAGCGCAAAGAAACGCCCCATGGCGCCGGTGAGCGCCCCCTCGGCGCCAACCAGTCCGCGAATCGCGCCGGAGTCGTCCGGATGGGCGGCGGCCTTGGCGCTGGCGGCGGCGGCGGAGTTGCGTGCGGCAATGACGGCTTCCAGCGTTTCACGCTCGTGTTTGAGATAGCCTTTGGCCGTTTCGACGAGATTGGGAATGAGGTCGTAGCGGCGCTTCAGTTGTACGTCAATCTGCGCAAATGCGTTTTTGAAGCGGTTGCGAAGTTGAATAAGACCATTGTAGGCGCCGATGACGTAGAGAACGGCGACAACGACAATGCCGATAAGAACAAGGAGGGTGATGCTCATGGTTTTAAGCCATAGACAGCAATGCCCGGTTCGACCAGTACATT
Source organism: Verrucomicrobiota bacterium (assembly GCA_014584375.1). Lineage (GTDB taxonomy): Bacteria > Verrucomicrobiota > Verrucomicrobiia > Chthoniobacterales > JACTMZ01 > JACTMZ01. The sequence goes on from JACTMZ010000183.1 coordinate 4,218, forward strand.
GTGAAAGGCCCGCGCGCCCCCGCCGTCAGGCGTCACCCGTGTCCAATCGCCGCAAATAATTCACCGAATAAATTCCCGTGCTGTGCCCATCCGCCCAAGTGGGCTGCCAACCGTATCCGCCGACCATTTCATACGAGCTTAATTGAAAACTCGCGGGCGTGTAACGCACCTGCGGTTTGTCTCCGCGCCCCATCACGTCGGGCTCGCCATTGCAAACTGCGCAGGGGCAGGCTTTGCGCAGGGCTTCCAGGGAAAAATAGGTCTCGCGATCATCACTCCAAACGATGGCAAGCTCGTTGCCGATAACTTGCAACTGGCGAATTTGCGGCGTCACATTTAAGGATTACCGCAAGATTGCAAAAGAATGAAGCCCGGATGCCACCATCATTGCTGATGCCTCCCTTCGTAAAAAATCTCCTTTTGTCGCTGGGCGGTGCCGCTTTTTTAGCCGCGCTTTTTCTGACATCGGTCACATGGAATCGCGCACAGGTTTTTATTCCGCTCGCGGATGGAAAAACATTCGTCGCATTTGCCGATGGCGACTGTCACTCGCGCATGCAACGCGCCGCGATGGTCGCCGCGCATCCGGGAATGATCGTCAATCGGCATGATTTTGAAAATTACCCGCAGGGCGTCATTCCACACACCACGGCACCGATGGATTTTCTCATTGCGATGCTGGCGATTTTTATGCGTCCGTTTGACGTCGCCGGGGCGTGGATTTCTCCGCTCATCGGACTTGTCACGGCACTCTTTCTGTTTTTTTGGGCGCGGGAAACCGATGTGCGTCCGCGCTGGCCCATGCTGCTGCTGTTTTGCGTTTCTCCGGCTCTCACCCACGCCTTTGCCCTCGGGCGTCCCGACCATCAATCCCTGCTTGTTGCCCTGACGGTTGCGGCGCTGGCGTGCAATTTTGCCTTCGTTCGCACGGGGCGCGCCGGTTGGGCGTGGGCCTCCGGAGCGGCGTGGGGCGCGGCTTTGTGGGTGTCGTGGTTTGAGCCGCTCGTTCTTCTCATCGCCCAGAAAGTCGCTCACGGAATTGTTTTGCGCCATCGCGCCTGGTCTCCTCCGTGGCGCCGCGCGCTGCTGCTCACCGTCGGCATCGCCGCTGCTGCATGGGCTCTCGAAGGATTTCGTAATCCCTGGCCCGATCCCGAAGTGCGCGAACTTTTTCCACGCTGGGCAGCCATGCTTGGTGAATTGCAACATGCCAACCCGCAAACCTTGTTTGCCTGGACCGGATGGCTGCTTGTTCCGGCACCGCTTTTGCTTGCCTGGGATTATTTTCAAAAACGTGATCCGCTTGCCTTGCTGATCCTGGTTTTTCTGATCGTCGTTACCGCGCTGGCCGGATGGCAGGTTCGCTGGAGTCCGTGGATGGCGGCGATTTTCTGCCTTTCGCTGCCCTGGGTGCTGCGTCCTCTGCGTCGTGCGTGGATTGTGTGGCCGGTTTTTATCATCAGCCTCTGGCCGGTGGCGCGCGCCTGGGAAACGCGACTCATGCCGCCGCCCGCCGAACAGGCGCTGCGACAGGATAAAATTCTGGGCGATGTTTTTCTCGCCCAGGCAGCGGAATTTCTGCGCATCCAACCGCCGGGCGGTGTTCTCGCTCCATGGTGGATTTCACCGGCGTTGGCCCGACTCTCCGGCCATCCCGCCGTCGCCGGTGTCTCGCACCAAAGCCT
>JACTMZ010000109.1 GCA_014584375.1 Verrucomicrobiota bacterium
GCCTCCAGCACCCTCCCGGACGCGCGCAGGAGCGGCTCTTCCAACGCCTGCAGGGCGTCCAGGGTTTGACGGGCTGCTTCAAGGGAATTCTGAAAATGAGTCATGGCACTGTAAATCGTGTTGCTTCCGCCGCCGCCCAAAAGCCGCCGCGTTTTCAAAGGTCAGCATTTCGGCGGCGCACACGGCAAGGCAAGACAAATCAAATCCATGTGTCGCACCATTTGACATCCGGCGGCAAACCTTCTTTGATTCCAACCCGTGAAACATCTGCGCTTCAGCCTCCTGCTGGCATCCCTGCTGCTCGTCTCCTGCGTAACCCCCACGCCCCCCGCCTTTGAAATGCCGGAAGCCCGCGCCCTCCCGCTCGCCCTCGACAGCAGCTTCCAATTCCGAAAATTCAAACGCTTTGTCAATCAGCCGCTGCTTTTCCAGGAAACTGAAAACGAAAGCATCATATTTGAACGCAATCGAACCAACTTCGGTGCGCTGTCCGCCGACGAACTTCAGCAGCGCGAAGGCACATTTTTTGACTTCTTCTGGCGCGCCCGGCGTCCGGCGGACATCACCGTTCGCTTCGAATACCGCCAGGCACGCCTCGGCAACGCCGTTCGCGCCCAGGAAACCTCGGTGCAACAAGCCCACGGCAACATGAAATCCTCCTTCGCCGTTGTCGGCGACAAATACCTCTGGGACGGCCCGGTCACCGCGTGGCGCTGTCTGCTGATCGAAAACAACCGCATCGTCGCCTTTAAGCAATCCTACTTGTGGAAATAAACGTCCGACGGACAATGTCCGTCTGATACATCCCGCACTCAAAATTTCCGCCTCAGATTTATCATGAATCCCGAATCATCCATAAAAGCAGCCGTGGTCGGCCCGGTTGTTTGGATTCAGGTGACCGGACGCGGCTCGTTTCAAAACAGCGCCGGCGTCAAGGAACTCGCGGCGAAAATGGCGGAAAACGGTCACACGGAATTTGTGATAGACTTGAAGGATTGCGAACTCATGGATTCGACATTCATGGGAACTCTCGCCGGCATTGCGCTCCGGCTGGGGGACAAGGGACGCGTGAGGGTCGTCCGCGCCAATCCGCGCAACCGCCAGGTGCTTGCCAATCTCGGCCTCGATCGCATTCTCCACTTGGAGGACACGCTTTCCACCACTGCAACCCCTCCCCCCCCCGAGGGAACGCCGACTCAAACACTCCCCGTCAAAACCGGGCGCGACACCATAGTCGAAGCACATGAAAACCTGGTCGCAGCCAACCCGGAAAATGTCGTCCGTTTTAAGGATGTCCTCGATTTTCTCAAGCAGAAGGAACCCGGGAAGGAAGGCGGCGGCTGACATTTTTTCCCGGGCGTAACATCGCCCGCGCTCCCCATGCACATCGCCCTGACCGCCATTCTCGCCCTGCTCTGCATTTTTCTCGCATGGCAACTTGCGCGCCAACGCCGCGCCAACGCCCTGCTGGGGGAAAACTGCCGGGAGTTGAAGACGGAGGAGGAGGGCGTTTTTGATTTTTTGCGCGGGCTGGGTGAGGCTTTTGGCGGCGGCACGGAGCATCGCCGACTTCACCGCCTCATTGTTGAAGGCGCGGCCCGCATCCTCAAGGCGCACGGCGGCGCCCTTTACCTGGTGGACCGCTCGGGAGAATACCTCACCCCCGCCTACATCAGCCGCACGTGTGCGCCCTTGGTGAAAATTCCCGAACACATCATCAATCAAGCCGCCGCCAACCCGGTCGCCATGGAAAGCTATCTGCGGCTCCAATCCGTCCATCCCGGTGATGGCGCGCTGGCGCGCATCTGGGAGGAGGGCGGCGCAAGGCTTTTCACCTTCGCAGATCCGGAACTGCAGGGGCTCGCCGGCAAGGGCCAGCAACCCACATCCGCCCTTGTCGGACGCCTCGCCTACCGCGACAAAACCCTCGGCGTTCTTGCCGTCGTCAACGGGCCCATGAGCGCCGTTTTTCATCCGGAGGATCTCGTCGTCTTCAAAGCCATAGCGGAACAATCGGGCTTCGCCCTTTTTACCGAAGCCGTTTATCTCGAAGCAGGCGAAAAACGCCGTCTCGACACCGATCTGCGCACCGCCCGCGAAATCCAGTCCATCCTGCTACCGTCATCCGCCCCCGAGGTGCCCGGCTACGAAATCAGCGGCCTCAACATTCCCGCCCGCCACGTCAGCGGCGATTACTTTGACTACATCCGCATTGATGAACACCGCTGGGGAATTGTGATTTCCGATGTCTCCGGAAAAGGCATTCCGGCCGCGCTAATCACCGGCATGTGCCGCAGCGTTCTGCGCGTGGCCGCCCTGGACAGCGTGTCACCCGCCGCCGTTCTTCAGCAGGTCAATCGCCGCCTCTATCCCGACATCAAGGAGGACATGTTCATCAGCATGCTCTACCTGGTGATGAACACACGCACGAATGAAATCAAGATCGCCCGGGCCGGACACGATCCCCCGCTGCTTTTTCGAGCGGGTACCCGTGAGGTTGCTCAACTCAGCCCGCCTGGCATGGCTGTCGGAATTGACAGCGGCGGCGTCTTCGATAGGATCATCAGCGAAGAAACTGTCCGGCTGTCAAGCGGCGACGGGCTTCTTCTTTACACCGACGGCGCCACCGAGGCGCTGGACCGGCGGGATGCGGAGTTCGGCCTCGTTCGCCTCACACAGGCGGTTCAAGCCAACGCACCCAAAGGAGCGGAAGCCACGGTGAAAAACATTGCCGGTGAACTGCGTGAATTTGCCGGCAACGCTCCACAGCACGATGACATCACTTTGATTTTTATTCGCAAATCATGAAGAAAAAACATGACCCGGCACACAAAGCCGAAGAAAAGCTGCCGCCGGAAACCGATGCCGCAGCGACGACGGAATCTCCGGTCACGAACGACATAACCGCCGATTTGGAAAAATTCCGCGATCTCGCCATGCGAACCGCCGCCGATTTTGACAACTTCCGCAAGCGGGCGGCGCGTGAAAAGGAGGAGGCCGTCCGCTACGCCAACAGTACCCTGCTGGAAAGTTTTCTGCCGATTCTCGACAATTACGACCTTGGCATCGAATCCGCACGTTCCACTCCAGGGGCCGAATCCATCTTGGAGGGAATGAGCATGGTCGGACGTCAATTCCGGGACTTTTTAACCTCGGCAGGCGTCGAGGAAATCGTCACCGACGGCGCCGTGTTCGATCCAAATTTCATGGAAGCCGTCGGGCATGAACCCGATCCCAAGGTTCCCGAAGATCATGTGATCCGACAAACCCGACGCGGCTACAAACTGCGCGACCGCCTGCTCCGCGCCGCCAGCGTCATCGTTTCCAAAGGCCCCGACAAAGCTTCCTAATGGCTGCCATTCACCGTCAGGACGCCTACGAAATTTTGGAGGTGACGCGCACCGCCGAGTCGGCGGAAATCAAAACCTCCTATCGAAAGCTCGCCATGAAATTTCACCCGGATCGCAATCCGGGCAACCATGACGCCGAGGAGCGATTCAAGGAAATTTCGCAGGCCTACGACATCCTCATTGATGCCGATAAACGCGCGGCATACGACCGCTACGGATGGGCTGCGTTTCAAGGTGCGGGTGGCGGCGCGTCAGGCGGGGGTTTTCATGATCCCTTTGACCTGTTTCGTGAAGTTTTTGGATCAGGCGGCGGGCGCATTTTTGAACACTTTTTCGGCGGAGGACGGGAAGAGTCTGCGTCCGGGCGCGGCAGTGACCTGCGCTATGACCTCGAAATAACGCTCGAAGAAGCCGCCCGCGGTGCGGAAAAGGAAATTGAAATCCAACGGCTGGAACGCTGCGGAGACTGCAAGGGATCGGGCGGCGCCGACGGGGCACGTCCGCACACCTGCCCGACCTGCCGTGGACGCGGCCAGGTCGTCGCCGCACGCGGAATTTTCCAATTTGCCCAGACCTGTCCCCACTGCCGGGGAGCCGGAGAAACCATTGACCGCCCATGCAAAACCTGCCGTGGCGAGGGGCGCGCGGAAAACACGGCCCGAATCAAACTGAAAATTCCCGCCGGAATTGAGAGCGGTTCGCGGCTGCGCTCAACTGGATACGGCGAGGCTGGAATGCGCGGCGCCCCTTACGGCGATCTGTATGTCGTCATCCACATCCGCGAACACAAAGTGTTTTCCCGCGATGGCGACGATTTGTTTTGCGAGATTCCCATTCCCTTCGCACGCGCCGCCCTCGGCGGTGAAATCAGCGTGCCAACCCTGGACGGACGCGCTTCGGTGAAAATTCCTCCCGGAACGCAGAACGGCGCAATTTTCAAACTGCGGGACAAAGGCATGCCGCACCTGCGTGGCTCGGGTCACGGACGCCTCCTCGTGCGCGTCGCCGTCGAAGTGCCAACAAAACTCACTGCCGACCAGCGGAAAAAGCTGGAGGAATTCGCAGAGAGTTGCGGCGAGCACAACACGCCGATCACAAAAAGCTTTCTCGAACGGGCGAAGGAATTTTTTTCTTAAAAATCCCCCGCAATCGCCCTCAAAGCCCTATCGCCAATTCACTCCGCACACAAATTCCACCGTTGCAACCGCTGTTTTTTTACGACCTCATGGTTGCGCCCCGCCCAATTCTCGGCTAATGATGTGACAACGGTCACCTCATCCGCAAAATCCAAAATATTCGCCTCCATGATCACCCGCACCACTCATCCTCAAGCCTCAAAACTCAAGGCTCATCCCTCCCTTCACGCCTTTACCCTGATCGAATTGCTGGTCGTCATCACGATCATCGCCATTCTGGCGGGATTAAGTTTTGCCGGAATCCAAGGCGCGCTCAAATCCGCCAAAAAGGCCGAAGTCCGCACCATGGCGAACCAAATTAAGCTCGGGATTGAAGCATTTTATGCGGAATACGGATACTATCCTTCGGGAACCACCTCCGATGATACATTCCTGAAAACCATGACCGGTTCAGATACAACGAAAAATCCCCGAGCCGTCCGGTTTCTTGAACTGCCCAAAAAATTCACAAACAGCTCGGGGATTGTCACTCCCCTGAATTTTTATAGCAGTCAGCGGGTTTTCCAAATTCGCACCGACACAAACTTTACAGGAGTCATAACCGCTCCGGATGGAACGTCCTCCCGCCAGACTGTCGCCGTGGGCGTCCAAGGGACGACTCCAGACGACACCAACTGGATCGGTACCTGGAAATAATTCTCCGCTCCGGTGAAAAATCGGCGGATGTGGCAAAACGCCCGCTCCAATTTTTCATCCACTTTCGCCTTACCCGTACTTCTGGCGGCGTTCGTCGCTTTGATTTTATACCTCCCGTCACTCGGGTCGGGATTTGTCTATGATGCGGAAGCACAAATTCTGATAGACGGCTACATCCACGATCCCTCGCATATTGCAGAAGTCATCACTCTGCGGGTTCTGGGCAAGGATGTACTGGATGCAAGTCGCCCGGCACATTTGCTTTCGCTGATGTTCGACTCACTTTTGTGGGGCAAACATCCGGCAGGCTATCATTTCACCAGCATTCTGTTGCATGCACTCAACACCGGCCTGCTCTGTCTGCTGGCACTGCTGCTCATTCCAAAACAAGCGGGAACAACGGCACGCATGACAGCGATGCTGGCGGCGCTTTTTTTCGCCATTCATCCGGTGAATACCGAAGCCGTCGCCGAGGTAAGCTACCGGGAGGATTTGCTGGTCGCGTTTTTTTTGCTGATGTCCCTGCTCGCGTCATACGGCTTCGCTCACAGTCGCGGCCTGCCGACAGTCGCTTGGGCAACGGGGGCGCTGCTCGCACTTTTATCAGCCTGCGCATCGAAGGAAACCGGTGCCATCGGGCCATTTTTACTGACGGCTTATGCGGTGATTTTCCATGGAAAACGAACGACCTCCCCCG
>JACTMZ010000016.1 GCA_014584375.1 Verrucomicrobiota bacterium
ATCCCGGGCGGCACGACGGCTTCCGTCGCCAGCGATTTGCCGGTGGAATCAGCCCAATCCAACACCACGATTGCGGTGGCGATTTTCGTAAGGCTCGCAATCTGATGTTTCACATTCTGATTTCCCGCCGCAAGAATGTTGCCGGTATAGTCGTCCACAATCACATAACTTTCGGCGGCTCGAACAGCGGCGGGCAGACCGCCCAGGAGCAGGGTGACAAGGAGCAGGATGATTTTGTGCATGGCGTTTGGAATGATCAAAATTATCCGCAGCCGCCAAAAATCCAAGTCTTCCAATCTTTATTTTCGCCGGACGGACCGTTTGCGCTGCGGTGCCTTGCGTGTTCCCCGCGAAGTTTTTCCCCGCGCCGCAAGGCGTCCCGGCGATTCAGGGCGCCGACGCAAATCAAATTCCATGGGAAGCCCCGGATATTCCCGGGTCCGCCGCAATTGCGCCGCAAGGAACGTTTCGTAGTCCGGCGAAAGCAATCCGGGGTCATTCACAAAAAGCAAAAATTTCACCGGCGCAAACGGACGTGCGGCGGCGTCTTCCAAATGCGTGGCATAAAAAAATTTCAATCTCTTCGCTCCGCTGGACGGCGGCGGATGCAGCTCCATCGCCTTTCGAACGAGCCTGTTGAGCTCCCCCGTGCCAAGACGCCGCCGCGCATGCTGCCGCATCTTCTCCAACACCGTGCCAAAACGTCGGAGATTGTCACCCGTCTTCGCTGACAGCAAAACCAACGGCGCATACGGAAAGAAAAACAAATCGCTTCGCCACGCGGACAACGCCTCCTTGAGGCCGTCGCGCTGACGCAGGAACTCCGGAAGCAGGTCCGCCTTGTTCACCAGAACCATGACCGCCTTGCGCGCCTTTTGAATCAACCCCGCAATCCGTTTGTCCTGAGCAGTGACACCGGTCTCCGCGTCAATCACCAGCACACAGACATCCGCCATGCGGATGGCTTCCTCCGAGCGCATGACGCTGAAAACTTCGGCGGACGTACTGTGTTTTGAGCGGTGGCGAATTCCTGCCGTATCGAGCAAAAGGTAGGGGTGCCCTTCCAATTCAAAGGGAATTTCCAACGCATCGCGCGTCGTCCCCGCAATATCGCTCACAATGGAGCGCCGGCTCCCCAACAGCGCATTGATCAGCGAGGATTTTCCCACATTCGGCCTTCCAACGATGGCGATTCGCGGTGCCATGACGCTCTCCGCAGGCGGCGCAGCCTCCCATTCCCCGTCCAAGGATTGTTCCACAGCCCGCACCAAATCGTCCGTCCCCCGGCCATGCGCGGCACTGACACCGACAACGGTGGAAAATCCCAACCGCTGAAATTCCGCTTCAAACGCATCGTGCTTCGGATCGTCGAGCTTGTTAACCGTCAGAATGACGGGCCGTGACGACTTCCGGAGCTTGGCGGCCAATTCTTCATCAAGCGGCAAAAGTCCGTCCTGGCCATCCACCACAAACAAAATCGCCGCCGCCTCCTCCAGCGCCTCGTCGGCCGCGCGGTGGGTCTCCTCGGCAAAGTCCGGATCCGGCGCCATGCCGACGCCCCCCGTGTCCACAATTCCAAAGGGCTCGCGCCCCAGGGAGCACACCGCCTCCACCCGGTCACGCGTCACGCCGGGCTGATCATGAACAATGGAAATTCGCCGCCGGGCCAGGCGGTTGAACAAAGCCGATTTGCCGACATTCGGACGGCCCACAATCACAATCTTTTTCATACGTCACCCGCCGCGCGTCCGGCGCCACCCAACGCCTCCATGCCGCGCCAGACATAGCCAATCCCACTCGCCAGCGTAAAAATCCCCGCCATCCAAACCACCCATTGCTCCCGGGGAATTTGCAGCAACACCCAGGCAACAGCCGCCATTTGCAACGCCGTGGCAACTTTTCCAAGAAGACTCGGGCGCACCTCCACGTTGCCCGTGAAAAATTTAAGCAGACCACAGCCAGTCAAGATCACAATGTCACGGGCCACCACAAGCACGGGAAACCAAAGCGGCAGGGCGACCTTCCAGGGAAACAGGCTCAAGGTGATGATGGCGGTGAGCAACAACCCCTTGTCGGCGATCGGATCAAGAACGACGCCCAATGCGCTGCGCTGATTAAAACGCCGCGCAACCCAACCATCCAGAGCGTCGCTGGCAGCCGCAATCACAAACGCGCCCACGGCTCCCCAGCGCAGCCACGTCACCTCATTCCCGTTTTGAACGCCATCCGCATAATACACGGCAAAGACGACAAACACCGGGATCAGCGAAATCCTTGCAAGGGTGATCTGGTTTGCGAACGTCATGACCCGTCAGAGTGGCGCGGGCCGCCGCCGCGTGCAACAGATTCTTCCGTCACCCATTGCGCGCCGCATGAAAAATAATTAAAATTTCCTTCAAAAAAAATATTGCAGTGTCTCCAAAATATTTCAGATATTCAATCCGATAAGTTCTCCTCGGGGCAGCTAACGCTGAAATAAATTCAATTTAAAATTATGAATATCCCCGATGACGTTGTTTTTGGAGAGAACGTTTTCAGTCCGAAAATCATGAGGCAATACCTCTCAAGTGACACTTGGGAGTCATTGCGGCGGACGGCCAAGGAAGGGGCGCCTTTTGATCCGGCGATCACCGATGAGGTGGCATGCGCCATGAAAACCTGGGCAATGAGCAAGGGGGCGACGCACTACACGCACTGGTTTCAGCCGCTCACGGGAGCCACTGCGGAAAAGCACGACAGTTTTTTCACTCCGGATTACGAGGGCAGCGTGATCGCCCACTTTTCCGGCAAGGAGCTGGTACAAGGGGAGCCGGATGCCTCCAGTTTTCCCAATGGCGGACTGCGTGCGACGTTTGAGGCGCGTGGTTACACGGCATGGGATCCCACCAGTCCGGCGTTTGTAAAAAAAGGGCCGAACAATGTGCCCGTCCTTTGCATTCCCACAATTTTTTGCGGCTACAATGGCGAGGCGCTGGACAACAAGACCCCGCTGCTGCGCTCGCAGGTCGCCCTTGCCAACCAGGTCAATCGCATGGCCCGGCTCTTCGGCGTCCCAACCAACAAGCGTCCGTATGCGACACTTGGAGCCGAGCAGGAATATTTCCTCATTGATAAGAAATTTTTTGAACAGCGGATTGATATCGTCCAGACGGGCCGCACACTTTTTGGCCGGCGCCCTGCGCGTCACCAGCAAATGGAGGATCATTATTTTGGTCAGATCCAGCCCCGCGTGCTGGCCTTCATGGCGGAGGTGGATCGCGAGTTGTGGAGGGTGGGCGTTCCCGCCAAGACCCGTCATAATGAGGTGAGCCCCGGGCAGTTTGAAATCGCACCGGTGTTTGAGGAGCAGAACCTCGCGTGCGACAACAACATGATCACCATGCAGGTGCTGGAGGAGGTGGCCGATCGCCACGGACTCGTCTGTTTGCTTCACGAAAAACCTTTCGCCGGTGTCAATGGATCCGGCAAACACAACAACTGGACGGTCAATGGGCCGGACGGAAAAAACTGGCTGTCTCCCGGCAAGACCCCGCATGAAAACGCGATTTTTCTCGCGATGCTCTGCGCTGTCATTCGTGGGGTGGATGAATACGCGCCCCTGCTGCGCGCGGCCTGCGCCTCCGCAGGCAACGATCATCGTCTCGGAGCCAATGAAGCGCCGCCAGCCATCATCTCCATTTTCCTCGGCGAGCAGCTCTCCGACATCATCAATCAGCTCGAAAAAGGCAAGCCCACGAGTTCGAAAAGCGGCGGCAAGATCATCATCGGCGTTTCCACATTGCCTCAACTGCCCCGGGATGTCACCGATCGCAACCGCACGTCACCGATGGCGTTCACCGGAAACAAGTTTGAGCTTCGCGCCGTCGGTTCGAGCCAGACCTGCTCCCTTCCCAACGCGGCGCTCAACCTGCTGACCGCCGCTTCGCTGGACAAACTTTGCACCGATTTGGAGGCGGCGCTCGACAGGGGCGAGAACTTCAATAATGCGCTTCAAACCATCCTTTCGGACATCGTTAAAAAGCATAAGAGGATTATTTTTGACGGCGACGGATACACCGAGGCATGGAAAAAGGAAGCCGCCCGTCGCGGACTTCCCAACTTGGTCAACACACCGGCGGCCCTCAAGGTTTTAAAAGATCCGAAAATTGTCGCGACGTTTGAAAAATACGGCATCCTCACTCCGCGCGAGGTGGAGTCCCGTTACGAAATCCACAAGGCCGCCTACGAGCATATCATTCACTATGAAAGCGAGTGCGCCCTGCTCATTGCCCGCACGCAGGTGCATCCGGCTGTCGCCGAGTGGCAGAGCTGCACGAGGAGCTCCTTGCCAAAATCGAGGCGCTCGACAACGCCATCAATTCCGGCGCCTGCGACAAGATGATTGCGGCCGGTGAAAAGCTTCGCTCCATCGTTGACGAACTCGAAAGCGTCGTGCCGGATCACATTTGGCCCCTCCCCAGCTACGGGGACATGTTTTACTTCCGATAAACCGCGGGAGTTTCATCAAACTGGATTTCTTTTCAGCCAGAATCATATCGCGCCCGGCTGACGCGAATTTCAACCCTGCTCCAATAAATATCGCCAATGCAACAAGCAACAGGACTCTATGATCCACGCAACGAACACGACGCCTGCGGTGTCGGGATGGTTGTCAATTTGGACGGTCGCGCCGAGCACAGCATCATTCAGCAGGGCATAAAGGTTCTGGTCAATCTCCTCCATCGCGGAGCCACCGGGGCGGACATCCACACGGGCGACGGGGCGGGAATTCTCATTCAGATGCCCGACGCCTTTTTTCGCGGTGAGGCCGCGTGCGAATCCATCGTGCTGCCTCCGTCCGGCTCCTACGGCGTCGGCATGCTTTTTCTTCCGCAGTCGCAAAAACTTCGTGACGAATGCAGGAAAAAAATCGGTCGCATCGTTGCGGAAGAAGGACTTGAGGTGCTTCATTGGCGCACCGTGCCCGTGGATCCCTCGGCGGTCGGTGAGTCCGCCCGTGCGGAAATGCCGGCGGTGCAGCAGGTCATTGTGGCGGATGCGCATGGGAAATTGAAAGGCATTGACCTCGAAAGAAAACTCTACGTCATCCGCAAACGCCTTGAGAACGAATCCGACCTTCCTGTGGATGGCTCGGAAAGTTTTTACGCCTGCAGCTTCTCCTGCCGCACGATTGTTTACAAAGGCATGATGAGCGCCCAGCAGGTGCCCATCCTTTACGCCGATCTCAACGACGAGCGCATGACCAGCGCCGTCGCCATTGTCCATCAACGTTACAGCACCAACACTTTTCCATCCTGGTCGCTTGCACAGCCCTTTCGAATGCTTGCGCACAATGGTGAAATCAACACGCTGCGTGGCAATCGAAATTGGATGCGGGCGCGCGAACGCAATCTGCGTTCGGAGATTTTTGGCGAGGAGGACATTCGCAAGATTGTTCCCGTCATTCAGGAATCAGGCAGCGACTCGGCCTGCCTCGACAATGTTTTGGAATTGCTGACGCTTGGTGGGCGCGACATTTACCACAGCATGATGATGCTCATGCCGCAGGCATGGGGCAGCCGTTATCCGATCGGTCCCGATCTCCACGGGTTTTTTGAATTCCACGCGGGCATCATGGAGCCCTGGGACGGACCGGCGGCCGTGGCCTTTACGGACGGACGCTATGTTTGTGCCGCCCTTGATCGCAATGGTCTGCGGCCCGCGCGTTATACAATCACGCGTTCGGGGTTTCTTGTTCTCGCATCGGAGGCAGGCGTCCTCGATATCCCTGCCGAGGATGTGTTGGAACGCGGCGCACTGCGTCCCGGACAAATCATGGTGGCCGATCTTGAGACAGGTGCGCTGCTGCACGACAAAGAGGTCAAGATGAAGGTCGCCCGTCGTCAGCCTTATCGGCGTTGGGTGGAAAAAAATCGCATTGCCATTCATGGTTTCTACAACGCCGTGGGCAATTTGAAGGCCCGTCCGGCGGAGGATCTCCTCGTACGTCAGCGGCTTTTCGGCTACACTCGCGAGGATACCAACACCATTCTCGACAGCATGGCGTCAAGCGGCGCGGAGCCCGTCGGCAGCATGGGAGCGGATCAACCGCTCGCCGTGCTATCGGAAAAGCCGCAGTTGCTTTATTGGTATTTCAAACAGCTCTTCGCACAGATCACCAACCCGCCGATTGACTCAATCCGTGAGGAATTGGTGATGTCGCTCATGACATTCATCGGCATCAGCGATGACATTCTCAATGAAACACCCGCGCATGCGCGCCTGCTCAAGTTGCGTCATCCGATTCTTTCCGATGAAGATCTTCAGCGCGTGCGTTCGCTGCAATATTCCGATTATCAATCCGAAATCCTCTCCATCGGTTATGTGCCCGACGAGAAGAATCCCGGCAAGGCGCTTGAAGAGGCGCTTGAAAATCTCTGCACACGAGCCGAAAAAATTCTTCGTTCCGGCAAGCGCATTTTGATTCTCAGCGATCGCGAGATTGCCTCCAACGAGGCACCCATTCCCGCCTTGCTGGCGGTATCATCGGTGAACCAACATCTCGTCAATTGTGCGCTCAGAACCGATCGCGGCATCCTTGTCGAAACCGGCGAGGCACGCGAAGTGATGCACATGGCGCTGCTGCTCGGTTATGGCGCCTCGGCGATCTGCCCCTGGCTTGCCTACGAAAGCATTGCGTCCATGGCGGAATCCAGCGAGCTTTCCGCCAAGCTGGGTGCCGCCAAGGCGATCGAGAATTACATCAAGGCCCTTCGCAAGGGCCTGCTCAAGGTGATGTCAAAAATGGGCATTTCCACACTGCGCAGTTATCGCAATGCGCAGATTTTTGAGGCCGTCGGCCTCTCCTCGGATTTCGTGAACCGCTATTTTCCCGGCACCGCCTCGCGTGTGGGCGGCATCGGGATTGACGGCGTTGCGCGGGAAGTTCAACTGCGTTGGAAAAACGCCGTTCCGAAACAGTATCCCGCCAATCTTCCGGTGGGCGGTCAATATCAGTTGTTCACCACGGGTGAGCGTCACCTTTGGACGGCATCCACCATCACATTGCTGCAGGAAGCCTGCCGCAATAATGATCTAAGCACTTACCGCCGTTACGCGGAGCTTATCAACAACCAGAAGGATGCACCGAGCACCTTGCGGGGACTGTTTACGATGAAGCCCGCCGGGAATCCCGTGCCGCTGGAAGAGGTGGAGCCGGCTGAGGACATCATGAAACGCTTTGTCACCGGAGCCATGAGCTTCGGTTCCCTCTCGCGTGAGGCTCATGAAACATTGGCGATCGCGATGAACCGCCTCGGCGCAGCAAGCAACAGCGGCGAGGGCGGGGAAGATCCCATACGATACAAGAGGCTGCCCAATGGCGATTCACGGCGCAGCGAAATCAAGCAGATCGCCAGTGGTCGCTTTGGTGTGACAGCCGAATATCTTGTCAATGCGCGCGAGTTGCAGATCAAGATTGCGCAGGGGGCGAAGCCCGGCGAGGGAGGTCAGCTTCCCGGACACAAAGTTGACGAGGAGATTGCCCGCGTTCGCCATTCCACACCCGGCGTCACACTCATCTCGCCGCCTCCGCATCACGATATTTACTCCATCGAAGACATTGCCCAGCTCATTTATGACCTGCGCAATGCCAATGACGCCGCGCGTGTTTCCGTGAAACTGGTCTCCGAACTGGGCGTTGGCACGATTGCAGCGGGTGTCGCCAAGGCGCGTGCGGACATGATTTTGATTGCGGGCGGCGACGGCGGCACGGGTGCCTCGCCCCTTTCCTCCATCAAGCACGCGGGTGCTCCGTGGGAAATCGGCCTTGCCGAAACCCAGCAGACGCTTGTGCTTAATGGACTGCGCTCCCGCGTGCGTCTTCAGGCCGACGGTCAAATGAAAACCGGACGCGACATTGTGATCGCCGCATTGCTGGGCGCCGAGGAATTCGGATTTGCCACGGGCCCGCTTGTGGTCACCGGCTGCCTGATGATGCGCAAATGCCACACAAACGAGTGTCCGGTCGGAGTGGCAACGCAAGATCCCGAACTTCGCAAGCGCTTCACGGGAAAACCCGAGCATGTCATCAACTTCTTCCGCTTCATCGCAGGCGAGGTGCGTGAGCGCATGGCCTCACTTGGGTTCCGAAAAATGGACGAAATGATTGGGCGCGTGGATCTCCTGGGAACCGAAGCGGCCGAGTCCATCTGGAAGGCGCATGGTCTGGATTTCTCAAAGATTTTTCATCGTGTCGAAGCCGATCCAAGCGAGATTCGCAAAAGCATCCCGCAGTCCACGACTTTGGAGGAGGCGCTGGATTACAAACTTCTGAAAGAGATTGAACCCGCCATCAACGAGGCGCGTTCCATCACCGTGAAAAGTCCGATTCGAAATGTGAATCGTACGGCGGGGACTTTGATTTCCAGCCGTATTGCGCGCAAGTATGGTCATGATGGCCTGCCGGAGGACAGCGTGACTGTCGAGTTCACGGGAACCGCAGGTCAGAGTTTTGGAGCCTTTGCTGCTGCGGGACTCACGCTGAAACTGGAGGGAGAGGCAAACGACTATCTTGGCAAGGGGCTTTCCGGCGGAAAACTTATTGTGCATCCATCGAAAAAAAGCAGCATTGATCCCTCGAAAAACATCATCGCCGGCAATGTTCTGCTTTATGGAGCCATCTCCGGCGAGGTTTACCTCAATGGGCGTGCCGGCGAGCGTTTTGCGATTCGCAACAGCGGGGCAAAGGTCGTTGTCGAAGGCGTGGGGGATCATGGTTGCGAATACATGACCGGAGGTCGCGTCGTGGTGCTGGGCCCCACAGGCGTCAACTTCGGCGCGGGCATGAGCGGCGGCATCGCCTATGTGCTCGATGAGGACGGGAACTTTGACAACAACTGCAATCTCGACACGATTGATCTTGAGGTGTTGGACGAAGAGGATTCAGCTGAGTTGCGCGAACTGCTGGAAAAGCATCACCGCTACACCGGAAGCCCGAAGGCGGGTGAACTGCTGGCCGACTGGCCGCATGCGCTCACGCAATTTGTCAAAGTCTTCCCGATGGAGTATCGCCAGGCGCTTGCCAAAAAACCGATACCCGAACCCAATACGGGCGTGGAGCTCGAAAACATGGAAAAGGAGTAAACACCGATGAACACCGATTCTTTCGCATTCCTTACGGTTCCAAGAAAAGACGCGGGCTACCGCCCGGTGGACGAACGCCTTAAGGATTACCATCCGGTCGAAAAAAAACTCTCTTCCGACGACCTGCATCTGCAGGCCACGCGCTGCATGGATTGTGGAATTCCCTTTTGCCACACGACAGGCTGCCCCATCGAAAACTCAATTCCGGAATTCAACGCACTCGTCGCCGCCAATCGTTGGAGCGAGGCGCTCGCGGTGCTTTTGGAAACCTGTCCCTTCCCCGAATTCACCTCGCGCATCTGCCCCGCGCCCTGCGAGGGTTCCTGCGTCAATGGGCTTGATGGTGATGCGGTCACAATCCGTTCGATTGAAGGCGCAATTATTGACTACGGGTTTGAGTCTGGTGAAATCCGTCCGCATCCGCCCACATCCCGCAACGGCAAAAAGGTGGCAATCATCGGCGCAGGGCCGGCGGGACTCACCGCCGCGTATCAGCTTAATCAACGCGGCTTCAGCGTCACCGTTTATGAGGCTGCAGCAAAGCCTGGGGGGCTGCTCCGCTATGGGATTCCTGATTTTAAACTCGATAAAAAGCTGGTCGAACGGCGCATCAGCCTTATGGAAGCCGAGGGTATTGTGTTTGAATGCAACGTGCGGATTGGCCGCGATATTTCCGCCTCATTCCTCAAAAGCCGCTACGACGCCGTGCTGATCGCCTGCGGTGCGCGGAAGCCCCGCGATCTGCCCGCTCCCGGACGCGAGCTGGAGGGAATTCATTTTGCCCTGGATTTCCTGACGAACCAAAATCAGGTGATCGGCGGGGAACTC
>JACTMZ010000193.1 GCA_014584375.1 Verrucomicrobiota bacterium
CATTGTCGCCGCCTTCCCTTGGCTCCTCGCACGGCGAAATCGCAGAATCACCGTCGAACGGGATTCATCCACACCCGTCACCCCATGGCAAACGGTCGTCCTGCAATCCCGCTGCCATGCCTGCACACAATGCGTGCAGGATTGTCCGTTTGACGCCGTGAGCATGGTGCCGCGAACGGATGGAAAAAAATTCCCCTCCCGCGCCCTGGTAAATCCCGATCTCTGCGTTGGCTGCGGTGTCTGCGTCGGCTCCTGCGACTCGGAGGCCATGAACCTCACTTGGTTCGATATCCATGCGGACGAGCAACGCATCACTGCCGCCGTTCAACGGCTGAAAGAGGAAACAGGCGACGCTTTTCTTGCGCTTGTGGCAGCGGATATTGACGGCGGTTTTGCACACTTCCAGGGCGACCGTTGGCGCAATCTTCTTCCCGGCTACCACGTGGAACCCGTTCCCACCGCAAGTTGGATTCGCCCGAAGTTTGTCGAACGCCTCCTAAACGGTGGTGCCAACGGTGTTTTTATCGTCCGTGATATTCGGGCTGAGGCCGCCGCCCGCGATGGAAATCAATGGGTGTTGGATCGTCTGAATCGGACGCGAACCCCGCACTTTCGCCCCGCGCGAGCTGGCAATGGACGCTGGCATGTTGCCGATTTCAATGCCGCAAATCAGACCGCTCTGACCGCCGAAGCCACTGCCTTCCGTAGTGAATCCACATCCGGAGCGGCCCCGCGTTCCGGGCGACTTCGCACTGCCGTCGCCGGTGCCGTTCTCGCGTTGCTGATTGCCGCCGTCACCATCGCCCCCAGTCATTTCCGCGTGACAAACCCCGCGCCCGGCGAGCCTGAACTCGTTTTGTCATTCCGCATCCTTGGCGACATGATGAAATCGCAGGAGTTGGATGAAGCTGCGCAAGCCAAACTTCCCGTTCACATGCGCGGACGCAGTGCCACCAAGCCACGGCGTTCACCGGCGGAAATCACGCTGACGATTGACGGCAAAAGCGAAACCCGCGTCTATCAGCCCAAGGGAATTTCGCATGATGGCCCGACGATTGGCGAATGGGTTTCCCCGCTCACATCCGGCTCGCACGCAGTAAAAATTGAAATCAAACGCGGTGCGGAAAGCGCACCCGAAATCTGGTCGGGCGAAATCCAAGCCGAACCCCGCCACATCCACGTCATCACCTACACCCCCGCCGATGGATTCCGCCTTGAATAACTCCGCCTCCGAAAGTGAAAAAACGCGAACCTCCACGGAAGCGTTCGGACGCACTCTTCGCGCACTCCTCGACCTTGCAAAACCAAAAATCGCAGCCGCTTCGGTCGTCACCGCCCTGGTGACTTACATCGCAAATGCCGAAAACATCCGGCTCGCCGAAGTCACAACGCTTGTACTCGCCTGCGGAATGGCCGCCGCCGGCAGCCTAGCCTTCAATCAATGGTGGGAACGCGACTCCGATCCGCTCATGCGGCGAACCCGCTCTCGTCCGCTCCCTCAAAACGCCATTTCGCCCGCAGGTGCGCTTGTCTGGAGTCTTGCGCTCTCCTTCGCAGGTTGTCTGTTGCTTCGGATTGCCTTCGGCCCGACAACCGCCGGACTCGGTCTCGCCACGATCCTCATTTATGCGGGAATTTACACACCTCTGAAACGCCGTTCCGCTCGGGCCACGGAAGTCGGCTCCATTTCCGGCGCGCTCCCTCCGCTCATTGGTGCCGCAGCCGCCGGTGCCCTCGCCTCGCCCTCCGCCTGGCTGCTCGCCGCCGCCCTCTTTCTTTGGCAAATGCCGCACTTTTACGCCATCGGCTGGATCCATCGTAACGACTACCGCACCGCCGGACTCCCCCTGCTCCCGGTCTGTGATTCGAGCGGACATCGAACGGGACGTTGGATGCAAATTTATTCCGCTCTGCTAATTCTTCTCATTCTCATTCCTTGGAGCGTGGGATGGCTTCCCGAAATCAGCGGTGCGATCGCTCTCGCCGGGAGTCTTTGGATTTTTATCCGTTCATGGAAATTTCACACGACAAAAGGCGACCGCATCTCCGCCGCCCGCCGCCTGTTTCACGCCACCCTGCTCGCACTTCCTGCCCTTCTCATTCTCGCGCTTTAGCCTCTTCCGCGCCTCCCGCACTCCATCCCAAAATCGCGTCCCTCACCCTTCTCTTCCAGCGTCACTCCATCGCGGATGTGATAAATGCGTTTGAATGTGGGAATGATTTTTTCGTCGTGAGTGACAACGATGACCGCCGTTTCGTAACGCTGTGCCATCTCGTTGAGGATACGAATGACCGCAAGAGCCCGGTCGGAATCCAGGGGAGCCGTGGGTTCATCGGCGAGAATCACGGGCGGGCGGTTCACCAGTCCCCGCGCAATCGCCACCCGCTGTTGCTCACCTCCCGAAAGGCGTGACGGCATCGCCGCCGCCCGGTGCTGCACATCCAGCGCCGCAAGCAACTCCACGGCCTGCCGGCGAGCCTCGGCGTTTGGAATTCCGGCAAGCATGGGCAGAAGCGCCACATTGTCCGTCGCATCCAAAAATGGAATCAAATAAGGCGCTTGAAAAACAAAGCCGATTTTATCCCGACGCAGCGCGTTTAAATCGCGCACCTTCCACCCTTCGTCATAAATCACCTCGCCATTGAGCGTCATTCGTCCGCCCGTGGGATCAATCACGGCGCCGAGGCATTTGAGCAATGTACTTTTTCCGGAACCCGACGGCCCGACAAGTCCCACAACCTCGCCGGGCGAGACTTCCATATTCGCATTTTTAAGCGCCAAAACCGCCGTATCCCCGCGTCCGTAACGCTTGCTCAAATTTTCAATCCGTATGCCCTGGGCGCTCATTTTTTTCAACTGATGGCGTCTGCCGGATCCACCTTGAGCGCGATGCGAATGGCCACAAGGCTCGCCAGCGCGCAAATCCCCATCACCGCCGCAAACCCGCGAATGGAATCAGAGGGAATCAGCATGATAAATCTCGGAAACAACGGCGTCGCAAATGTCGCCGCAACCTTTCCCACCACAAATCCGAAAAGTCCGAGCATCAGGGACTGTTGCAATATCATTCCCGCAATCGTTCGATTACGCGCCCCCAAAAGTTTGAGCACCGCAATCTCACGAATTTTATCCATCGTCAGCGTATAAATGATAAATGCCACAATCGCTGCGCTCACGATGGCGAGAATGATCAAAAACATTCCGATTTGTTTGGCTGCGGTCGCAATGATTTTGCCGATCAAAATTTTTTCCATTTTTCCACGATCATACGCCGTGAGTCTCTGCCAGCGTTCGATATTCCGGGCCACCTCCGACGTGGAATATCCGGGGCGCACACGCACCAGCACAGCATTGACGCTGTTGTTGACGGTTTGTGAAGCCTGCACGGCTTCCAGCAATCCGGGCATGCCCGGACGATTCAATGCCGGATCGGCCTCCGTGCGGCGACGCTGCATGAGAATGGCGTCGTTGTCCTTGAGAAACTGCGCCTCCTGCGCATCCTTGAGCGGAATAAACACCATCGGATCGCCATTGGAGGAAACCATGCGACGTGTAAGGCCGACGACGGTGTAGTTGTTGCGCCGAATGCGCAAAACATCTCCCAGCGCAAATCCCGTCCCCATATCCGCCACCGCCTCATAATGTCCGCGTGTGATTTGCCGTCCCGCGACAAGGCGGGGCGGCCATCCCGGTGTTCCCGAATCTCCCGCCGCAATGCCAGCCACCATCGCCCGAACATCACGGTCACCATGTCCGACCTGCATGGTGAGATAAGTCACATTAACCGCCTCCGCCACTCCCGGCACGGCGCAGATGTCGCGCCACAAGTCGCCGGGAATTCCCGAAGGCTCGGCATAAGGCCCCAGGGTGTCCCTTTGCACCACCCACAAATCGGCTCCGCTGTTATCCAACAACGCCATGCCATCATCCACCATCCCGCGATAAAGCCCGGCCATTGTCAAAGTCACGCCAACCAGCAATCCGAGACCGACTCCGGTGAAAATAAATTTTCCCCAGGAATTGACAATGTCCCTTCCTGCCAAGCTGATCACGGCGTCACCCCCGCAATGTTTTCAACAACCCGAATGCGGCTGTTTGGTTTCAACGGCTTCTCGCTGTAAAGAACAATCCGCTCGCCCGCCGCCAGCCCCTCCTTGATTTGCACACGCCCTTCCAAATCCATCCTTCCCGGCGCAACCGGTGCAAACACAATCCCATGCCCGCTTAATTTCCACACTCCGCGCCGCCCTCCAACCGCATGCAACGCCGCATTGGGAATCGTCGGCAGCTCCGGCAAATCTGCGAGTTGAACCGTCACCTCCGCCAGCTCGCCGATGGATGGCAAGGATGCGGGAAATTTGTCAAAAACGATTTTGGCCAACATCTCCTCGGTCACTTCATCGGCTTTCGGCTCCACGCGCAAAATACGCGTTGGAAGACTTTCATCAGGACGCGAACGCAAGGTGGCTGTGCCAAACAAACCTGCTGTCAAACCCTCGGAACTGATCTGATCAAACCGCGCTTCGATCCACAGGCTCGCGGGATCCACCATTTCCACCACGGTCTGCCCCGCCACAACCGTCGTCCCGGGATCCGCCTCACGGGCGACTACAAGGCCGTCCGCCGGTGCGATCAATCGCAAATTATCACGCTGCGCATTGAGTGCTTCCAATTCCGAACGCAAACGCGCCACATCCTCCTCCGCCGCCTCAAAAGCCGCATCGGACACCTTCAATTCCCGGCGCTTCGCGGCAATGACCTCCTCACTCGTGGTCTGCGTGAGCAAAAGTTTTTCATAACGCTGCGCCTGCGAACGCGCAAATCCCCGTCGCGCCTCCTCCTGAAGCAAAACACCCTCCGCACTTTTAATCGCCGCCCGCTGCGCCTCAATCCGCTTGTCCAAATCCACCGGGTCCATTTCGCCCAACACCTGCCCGGCCTTTACGACATCCCCCGCATCCACCCCGATCCACTTCACCCGTCCGGCCACCGTGGGGCCGATGCGATAGGTGAACCGCGCCCGCACCGTTCCAATGCCAAACAGCGCCGGCGCAATGCTCCGCTGCTCCACCGCCGTCGTCGTTACCGCCACCGCCGCAAACGGCCCGGTTCTCACCGCGACAAAAACAAACAAGGCCAGCAAGGGAACAATGACAACCAACACCTTTGCGTATTTTCCACCTGGCAAAGTCATCTGCGTGCCCTCCTCTCAATTCCCCTTCGATAAATCGCAAAAATTCGCGGCGCCAGCAGACGAATCCGCCCCATGTCCCCGGCCATTAAAGACTGCATCACCAGGCCCTGAATCATCCCAATAAACAAAGTGATCGCCGCCTCGACATCCAAATCAACAGCCAACGCCCCCTCCTCCTTCCCACGCTCAATCAACCCGCGCAGCAACTTCCGATAACGCCCCAAAAATGACTCCACCAAAGGCCTCGTCACCGAAGTTTTTCCGCGCTGCAATTCCCCAAAAATCATGCGCGGAACCCCGGGATGATCCGCTACAAAACGTGCGTGTCCCAAAAACACTAGCTCCATCCCCTCCAGTCCCGAGGCCGCCCCCTTCGCCGGCTTTTCCAAACGTGCGGAAAATTGACCCGACACCCACTCCATCACCGCCTTCATCAACGCACCCTTGCTCGCAAAATGACGAAACAACGCCCCCTGCGTCAGCCCCATCTTCTGCGCAATCTCCGTCGTCGTTATGCTGCCCGGATTCCGTTCCGCCGCCAAATCCACCACCGCCGCAACAGCCTCCGCACGCCGCTCGGCCGCCGACAAATACCGTGAACGCTCATCATTCGTTTTCATGACTCGGCGACTCCAACTTTGCGCTGTTTTCCTTCGTGTCGAGAATTTCGCGTGCCCGCGCAATGGCAGCTTTTGTATCAGCACAAATATTATCCCGTCCGATCCTGTCGAGAAACCCGGACTTTTCCATGGCGAAAAGGGGCTGGGTATGCAGTCCGCTCAGCAACATCTGACGCCCCCGGGAGCGAAGTCGCGTCAGCAAATTTTCAAGAACGTTGAGACCGGTTGCGTCCATGGCGAGCATTTTCCGAACGCGCAAAATGAGCACCTCCGGCTCCGCTTTTTCACGGGCGAGTGCGTTTTCGAGTTTGTCGGCGGCACCGAAGGAAAACGACCCGAAAATTCGAAAAACCATGACTCCCGGAGGAAGATCGCAGCCGCGAATCGAATGATGGTCGCCTTCAGTTTCGTTTGTTTCATTGACGGCTGTGACGAGG
>JACTMZ010000074.1 GCA_014584375.1 Verrucomicrobiota bacterium
GCGAAGATTGTTTTTGATCGCCAGACTGCGGAGCAAACGCATTCCGCGCTGCGCGTCAATCAATGGCACCGGATAACGACTCGGTGCGTGGCGATATTCAAGAACGGCGGCAGCAATGCCATGAGCGGCGAGAAACTGCGCCGGACGATGTCCCTCCTTGGGAGAGGCAAGATTCCCATAACCACCGCCCGGGAGAATGAGAACACTTTGCCCCGTGCGATATTCACCACTCGGCAAATAATAGGTGAAAACGGGAAATCCCGCATCCTCCGCCGTCGCCATCGGCGTTCGTGGTTTGATCACCGCAGATGCGGCGACTTCGGAATGGCCGGACAAAACAGCTTCAACGACATAGTCATTTCCGGCGGTCATGTCCCGTGTCGGCACGAAGGCTTCATATTCGATGCGTTCGCGTGGATTGATGACCACAATGGATGGACGCGGACGAAACAGACGGTCCTCCGACCATAAAAAAATGCGTTTTCCATCGGGGGCGCGCACCGAAACCTCCATGCGCTGCTCTGTGGGAAACTCCAGCCTGTCCGCCTTTTTCGTGGTGTTTTGAACGCTGAAAATCACGCGTGACTCACGCCGTTCCGCAATGAAAAATTCCTGCGGCTCAATCCGAAGCTCCGCCTTGAGTGCGGGCTCCTTCGGTCCGATTCGCAGGGAATCTGGAACAACCGGATCCACAAAATCCGAGGCACGGTGCATCCAAGTGTCCTCCTGCCCGGAGCGCGGCCCCACACACGCGGTGAGCAATACGACGGACGGAAGAAGCAGGCAAAAAACACGAGACATGGCAGCATTTAAGCGTTTCGGCCCGGCGGTTGCAATTCCGCCGCGCACGGGTGTAGGTTGCACCATGCGTTTTTTACGATTTGCCCTGGCTGTGGGTCTTCTTTTTTGCACGGGTGCGGCAAAAAAGCCGACTCTCGACCTACGGGTTCACGCCCTGGGAACGGCGGCGGAGGCGCCGACCTTCGCCTATCCGACCACACTGCTCAACGGCACGCCGGTTTTCCTGCAGCGCATGGCGATGCTCACCGAACGCGAAGTGTCCTCGGTTTATCCTTTCAGTGCGGCGGACGGCTCGCAGGGCATTTATCTCAAACTCGGCGCACACGGCTCCCGCCTGTTGCAGCAATACACGGCGTCAAATCGCGGTGCCATGCTCGTTGTCCTCCTCAATGGAAGGCAGGTCAGCAATCTCCTCGTGGATCGCCCGGTGAATGACGGCATCGTCTGCATCCCACGCGGATTGAATGACGACGAAATTTCGCTTTTGTCATCGGCGTTTCCCGTCATGAACCAACAGGGAGGAAAAGCCCGCCGATAATTTTTGCATTTTGCCGCCGTAATATTGCGCTTGCAGACGCGGCCTTGGAAACGGACTCTTAAGCTTCACACATGAGCGATCGGCAACCCTACGCTTACGATTCAAAGATCGAAGGCAACGTCATTTTCACACGCTTGGATGCCGCCATCAATTGGATGCGCGGCAACTCGCTTTGGCCCATGCCCATGGGGCTGGCCTGCTGCGCCATCGAACTGATGGCCGCCGGCGCCTCGCGTTTTGACATCGCCCGCTTTGGCGCGGAAGTCATGCGCTTTTCCCCGCGTCAATCCGACGTCATGATCGTCGCCGGCACCGTGACCTACAAAATGGCAATGAACGTCAAGCGCATCTACGATCAAATGGCCGAGCCAAAATGGGTCATTGCCATGGGCGCCTGTGCCTCCAGCGGCGGCATGTATCGCAGCTACCCGGTGCTGCAGGGGATTGACCAGCTTCTTCCCGTGGATGTTTACGTGTCGGGCTGCCCGCCCCGCCCCGAAGCGCTGCTGGACGGCCTTGTGCGGCTGCAGAAAAAAATCATGGGCGAACACTCCTTGATTGAGCAGAAGAAAGAACTGCTCGCCTCATTTTAAATGAACCTTTCCGAAGCCGCCGACGCCATCGCCTCCCGTTTTGGGGAACGCATCACCGCCCGCAATGAATTTCGCGGAGAGTTGACTCTTTCCATCGTTCCGAAGGCACTGCCTGAAGTCGCCAAATTTTGCCGCGACGAACTCGGCTTCGATTTGTTGCTGGATATTTCCAGCGTGGACAACCTCGACATCGAACCGCGTTTTGAAATTGTCCACGAATTGTATTCGCTGAACAAAAAGCTGCATCTGCGGTTGAAAACCACCGCCTTGGAAAACGAACCGTCCATTCCCACGGTCAGTGACATTTGGCCGGGCGCCAATTGGCATGAGCGGGAAATATGGGACTTGATGGGCATACGTTTCGAGGGGCATCCCGACCTCCGCCGCATCATCATGTGGGAGGGCTATCCGTTTCACCCATTGCGCAAGGATTTTCCGCTCGAAGGCAAACCCAGCGAAGTGCCCGACGGAACCTTCACCGGTGTCGCGCCGCTGGACGGCGGCCCCTTCGTCACCATACCCGCCGCCACAAACGCCAAAAATCGCGAGCCGCGCGCGCGCGACGCAGGCGTTCCTGTGCATACGGAGGCTTTTCCCGACGAACCTTGATTGCACAGCAGGAACAACTGGCGGACCTCATGTCTCGCCTTGCGGCGCATCCCGTCATTGGCCTGGATACGGAGGCGGACAGCCTTCACTGCTACCATGAAAAAATTTGCCTTGTGCAAATCTCCTCACCGGAGGGCGCATGGCTGGTGGATCCTTTGGCCGAACTGGATTTGTCCGATTTTTACGCTTCGTTTTCCCGCCATCGCCTGATCATTCACGGTGCCGATTACGATCTGCGCATGCTGGGACGTCATCCGGCGTTCACGGCGTCCGATATTTTCGACACGTCCATCGCAGCTCGTTTCCTCGGCCTTGAGCAAATCGGCTACGCCGCGCTGGTGCAAAAGTTTTTCAATATCACGCTGAGCAAATCCTCCCAGCGCGCCAATTGGGGGCGCCGTCCGCTCTCCCGGGAAATGGAGGAATACGCGCTCAACGACGTGCGTTATCTCCTTCGTCTTGCGGAAATCTTCGAAACCCGGCTGCGTGAACTGGGCCGGTGGGGCTGGTATCTGGAATCGCGCGATCTCATGGTCTCCAACGCCCGCAAGCCGCGTGAACGCGATCCGGAAAACTCCTGGCGCATCAGCGGCAGCAGCAAACTTTCGCCGCGTGAGGCCGCCGTCCTTCGTGCCCTCTGGCGCTGGCGCGACACCGAAGCCGCTGCATGGAATCGCCCGCCCTTTCACGTCATGTCCAACGACGGCCTGTTGAACGCCGCCCGAGCGGCGGTTGCGCGGCAAAAAATTGAAGCCCATCGCATGCCCCCGGTGCGCCGCGAACGAATGGAGGAAGCCGTCCACGTCGCCCTGGCGCTTCCCGAGGAAGAGTGTCCGGTTTTTAAACACGAGCGCAAGCCGCGCCCCGAAAACACTGCCTGCCGCCGATTTGAGCACCTGCGGGAAGTTCGCGACAAGGCCGCCGCCCGACTCGGACTCGACCCCGCCCTCATTGCCTCGCGTCCGACACTCATGTCCATCGCCATGAACAACGGAGCGCAACTGCTGCCATGGCAGCGCGAACTTCTCAACACCGATGACACCGTCAGCCATTGACTTTATTCGCCGCGCACTGTCCGAGGATCGCGGCGACGGCGACATCACGTCGCGGTGTTTCATTGAGGAAAAGCATCTCTCTTCCGCTTCCATAGTCGCCCGGGAATCCTCCATTCTCGCAGGAATCGAAGTCGCCGCCGAAGTTTTTCGGCAAACCGACTCCTCCCTTGTGATTGAGCCCAAAAAAAAGGACGGAGACTGCCTCGCCGCAGGCGATGAAGTGCTGGTCATTAGCGGACGCACGCGCTCCCTGCTAGCGGCCGAGCGCACTGCCCTAAATTTTCTCCAGCGTCTTTCCGGCATCGCCACCCTGACCCGCCGGTTTGTTGAAGCGACGGATGGGACCAAGGCGCGCATTCTTGACACCCGGAAAACCACCCCCGGCCTTCGCGAATTTGAGCGTCTCGCCGTGCGTGCCGGCGGCGGCGACAACCACCGCTTCGGGCTTTTTGACCGCGTGCTGGCCAAGGACAACCATCTTGCCGTGGCTGGAGACGCAAACAGCATCCAACTCGCCATCAACAAGGCCCTGCGTCTGCGCCCGCACATCGGCATCCAAATTGAGGCCGACACACTCGACCAGGTGCGCATGCTTTGCGAACTGCGTGGGATTGATTCCATCCTTCTCGACAACATGAGCAATGCGCAGCTTTGCGAAGCCGTCGCCATACGAGGAACCAAGGGCATATTGCTCGAAGCCAGCGGCGGAGTGACCCTTGAAACCGTCGCCAGCATCGCCGCCACCGGAGTTGACCGAATTTCGGTCGGCGCCCTCACCCATTCGGCGCGGGCGGCGGATTTCGCCATGGACATTCACGCTGTCTGACGCGGATTCCTTTTCATCAAATCAAAAACGTGCAGACGGCGCTTGGAGTTCGGGCGCCCAGGTTCTAAACTCCCATCTTTTCCAATGGCCTACCTCAACGAAAACTACCTCAAACTCAAAGCCGGCTACCTTTTCCCGGAGATTGCGCGGCGTGTAAAAGCCTTTGCCGACGCTCATCCGGACGCGGCGGCGGACATCATTCGCTGCGGAATCGGCGATGTGACCGAGCCTCTGCCCGCCGCATGCATTGCGGCGTTGCACAAGGCGACGGATGAGATGGCGTCCCGCGACACCTTTCGAGGTTATGGACCGGAGCAGGGATACGATTTTTTGCGTCACGCCATCGCCCAGCATGATTTTCGCGACCGGGGAATTTCCATTGAGGACGATGAAATTTTCGTCTCCGACGGCTCAAAATGCGACTGCGGCAACATTCTGGATATTTTCGGCACGGGCAATCGCGTGGCCGTGATGGATCCCGTCTATCCGGTTTATGTGGACACCAATGTCATGATGGGCAACGCTGGCGTCCCAGTCGGCGACAGCGGTGGCTACGAGGGGCTCGTCTATCTTCCCTGCACCGCAGAAAACGGATTTGTCCCTGCAATTCCCGAAGAACCTGTTGACATCATTTACCTGTGCTATCCGAACAATCCGACCGGCGCCGTCGCCACACGCGAACAACTCGCGGCATGGGTGGATTATGCGCGTCGGCATCAGGCCGTCATTCTCTTTGACGCCGCCTACGAGGCATACATCGTCACACCCGGAATCCCCCGCTCCATCTACGAAATCGAAGGGGCGAACGAATGTGCCATCGAGTTTCGCAGTTTTTCAAAAAACGGCGGATTCACCGGGCTGCGCTGCGCCTTTACCGTGGTTCCCAAGGCCCTTCACGCCCGTACGCGCAGCGGCGAAAGCCGTCCGCTCCATCCGCTCTGGCTGCGCAATCACACCACCAAGTTCAACGGTGTCGCCTATCCCGTGCAACGCGCCGCCGAGGCGGTTTATTCGCCGGATGGACGCCAGCAGGTAGATGCGCTTGTGAATTTCTACATGGAAAACGCCCGCATCCTGCGCGAGGCCGTCGTGGAGGCAGGGCTGCAGGTTTACGGCGGTTTGGACGCCCCCTACATTTGGGTGCGGGGGCCGGAAGGCGTTTCGAGCTGGAACCTGTTCGACTTTCTTCTGCACGAAGCACATATTGTCACCACGCCCGGCAGCGGATTTGGCGCAGCCGGCGAAGGGTACTTTCGCATTTCCGCCTTCAACAGTCGCGAGCGTGCTCTGGAGGCGGCGAAGCGTCTCACTGCACTGGACTTCACCAAGGCGGGAAAAAACGCATAATCTCAACCGTTATGAAATTTATTCTGCCCATTGTCGCTGCGGCCCTGCTTCTCCCCACACTTCCAAGTTGCGCCAAAGATCCATACCAGGATCCCACCTACCGGGTGCAGCGCAACCTTCGCCATCGCAATCAATCCTGGGATGCATATCAGAATCGTCAGCGCATGAGACGCGAAGCCCGCGACGACCGCTACGACACCTGGTTCAACAGCGTCATGGAGTAGGCCGGGTCGAGCGCGAAACATCAGACCG
>JACTMZ010000093.1 GCA_014584375.1 Verrucomicrobiota bacterium
AAGTACGTCACCCTGACGTCCGACCCCGTGGCGGTCCATGCGGTCGGGTCAGGAGCAAAGGACAGCACCGACGCCCTCGCAGCCACTTCGACGACTCCTGCGCCGGATGTGACGGACAAGGCTGACGAAACCAAGGCTGACGAAACCAAGACTGGCGAAAATTTCGCCCAAACGGCGGCGCCTCTTGCAAAATTTGCCCCTCATTTTGAGCCCGAGATAAAAAGCCGTCGCTTCCTCGTCTTTAACGTCATTCTGCTGCTCGCCGCACTGCTCTCGATTCCATGGCTGGCGTGGATGCGCCGGCGCGCAAACAAAAGCGCGCTCACATCCGAACTCGAAGCCACGCTGCGCCGGGCCGAAACCGGCTGGCGAAACGCCGACGGGCAGGACGCCTTTTACCATGCGGCAACGCAATACCTCCTCGCGCGGTTTGCCCTTTGGGAAAACAAGCCGCTGGCGCTGATCAATCCACACGAAGTCCTGCAACGCCGTATTTCCGATCCCGCCTTGCGACGCGAACTCGAAGCCATTTTGGAAAAATGCGACGAACTCAAATACGGTCGTGGTGGCACCGGTTCGCTCGATCCGCGTGAACGCGCCAACGTCGCCGCCACACTCGACAAACTATCCGCAACCCATGCTTAAAAAATTCATCATCCTCCTTGCAATGACCGCCGTGGCGGCGGCGCAAACGCCGAACGAAACGGAGGCGGTGGCCGCGATGAAGCGCGATTATGACGCGGGGAATTATGACGCGGCGCGAAAAGTCGGCGAGGAACTGCTCCAGGCCGGCGCACGCAATCCCGCCATTTTTGTCAATCTCGGCCATGCAAATCATCGTCTGGGCCGGGACGTCCAGGCGTCCGTCAACTACCGCCGCGCCCTGGCGCTCGATCCTTCCAACACGGATGCACGGCGTGGACTCGAACAATCGCGGGCCAAATTGGGATTGCCCGGCCCGGGTTTGGGAGTTGCTGAAATCGTCGGACAATACATCTCCTTTGATCTGCTCGCCTGGAGCGGCAGCATCCTCTCCTGGTGCGGCATTCTGACCGTACTCTTCGCCGTCTTCTCCACGCCGCTCCGCCGCAAATTGTGCGTCGCCGGCGCCCTCGTCGCGCTTGTCGGCGTTACCGCCTCGGTCGTGTCCTGGTCCGGCGACGCTCGCATCGCCCTCAAAAATCAATCCGTCGTCATTGAAAAGGATGTCGAGGCGCTGGAGACGCCGGCTGACAACGCCAAAAAACTCGCGGCACTGCCCATGGGGGCGGAAGTGACGGTCATCGCATCACGAGACGAATGGACCTTGGTGCGCCTGCCAACGGGAATCGAAGGCTGGGTGAAATCCTCCTCATTGGAAGCACTCGCGCTGGATTAAAAAAACCGGAGCATAAATCGGGCGGCACCGCCCGTCGTCATTTCAAGCTCATCCCCTCCCCACCGCCTTTTGTTGCAAAAAATATCCGGTTGCGATATAGTTTGGCTTTAAGCAACGAAGCCATGCCATTGATTCTCGCCGCCATGACGCCACAGATTTACGCGGCTGCTGTGACGGTTGTCGCCGTCTATTTCATCGTTTTGGGCGCCATTTATTTGATTCGTGCGGGTGGGGAATCCGCTGCGGACAAATACGCGGCGAAGGCGAAGGTTTACAAGGTGCGAAGCTATTATTTCTGGGCATTGCTGGCAGGGCTCATTGCCGGGCTTTTTTTGACCTTGCAGCATTTGCCTTATGAAAAATTTCAATCGAAGTCCGGAGAAATCGTCACCGTCGTGGGCATGCAATGGGCGTGGAAAATGGGACTGGGTGCCTCCGATGCGAAGCCGAAGGATTTTACGGGCTCCAATCAATTGACGCTGCCGGCGGACAAGGACATCACCTTTGAGGTGACATCGGAGGATGTGAACCACAATTTTGCGATTTACAACGACCGGGGGATTCTCTTGGCGCAGACCCAGGCCATGCCCGGCTACAAGAACCTCCTGCAATACCGTTTTCGGGAGAAGGGCGACTACCCGATTCTCTGCATCGAGTACTGCGGGGCGCCGCACACGATCATGACGGGAAAAATCCACGTTGAATAAAAAGCTCATGAAATCCTTGGATGCAATCGAGTTTGGGCGGCAGCGGCGACTGATCGCCACCTGGGGAATTACGCTCCTGATTTTATTTCCCCTGCTGATTGTGCTGGGGCTCCTGATGCGCCTCAATCAAGGCGAGCTGATCCATCTGCAGCCCAATACGTTTTACGCCATCATGACCCTGCACGGTCTGGGCATGGCCGGGCTGCTGTTTAGTTTCTCGCTGGCGGGGCTGCATTTTCTAGTGGGGACACGCTATGCGCGCACGAGTGTGAGACTGGGATATTTCGTCTTCGCCGGCGTGGTGCTCGGTGTTGTCGGGCTTGCGGTCGCCACCCTCATCGGCGGATTTGCGGCGGGTTGGTATCTGCTTTATCCGCTGCCTTTCAAGGGCACAAGCTGGCCGGAGTGGTCATCCGCCCTCACCTTCGTCTCGCTGCTCCTGCTCGGCGTCGTCTGGCTCGTGGGCTGCGTTCACGTCGTTCATTCCCTCTCCGCAGAATACGGCGGATTTTTCCGGCTCATGGGCTGGCGGTATCTTGGAAAAAAGGAGCCGGAGGAGGAACTGCCGCCGATCGCCCTGATCAGCGTGGTGAGTCTTGTTCCCGGCATCCTCGCTTTTCTGGCGGGTGCGGTGTTTTTAATCATGTTTCTGCTCCAGCTCTTCGAGCCGGAATTGGAATACAATGCTCTGGCTCTCAAAAACGTCCTGTTTTTCTTCGGTCACACCCTGGTCAACATCACGATCTATTGCTGCGTGGGCTGGGTTTACACCCTGCTTCCGGAATTTACCGGACGCGCCTGGAAGCTGACCAAAGTGACGGTGATTGCCTGGAACGCGACGTTTTTATTCATTCTCTTCGCCTATTTTCATCATCTCTACATGGACTTTGCGCAGCCGCTTTCCATCCAATACGCCGGGCAAATCGCCTCGTATTTGAGTGCGGTTCCGGCGACCGCCGTAACGATCTTCGGCGTCATCGCCCAGGTCTTCCGCTCAAAGCTCGCATGGAGCGTGACGCCGATGTCCTTCCTCATGGGTGCGGTTGGCTGGGCGATTGGCGGCGCGGCGGCAGTGGTGGATTCCACCATCGCCGTGAACAGGACGCTGCACAACACCCTGTGGGTGCCCGCCCATTTCCACACCTACATGCTCATGGGCGTCGTGCTGTTTATACTCGGATTTTTATACTATCTCACCTCCCCCCGCGCGGCGAAGGACGCCACCCCGAAGGCGGGTTGGGCGTTTTGGATTTTTGTCATTGGTGCCTACGGATTTTTGCTGATGTTCTATCTCGGCGGCATGAACAGCATCCCGCGCCGTTTTGCCGAATATTCCACCACGGGCATCTCCAGCCTGCATGAAATCGGCGCGCTGCTCGCCACCATGGCCGCATTTTTTGTCATTCTGGTTCTCATTGGCATCCTGACCATGGGCGTCTCCCTTTTTGTAAGATTCATTCGCGGAGACGGCGCTGCGAAGGTACCATCGCCCCAATGAGAAAGTTGCTTCCGCCGCTGGTCGCAGCGGCGGTTTGCGTTGCGGTGCTGTGGACATGGACGGACGGATTTCGCACGTTCACGGTTTTTTCCCATGCTTTGCACAAGGCGGGGCCGGTGCCGCGAGCCTTTCCGGACATTCCGCTTGTGGATCACAACGGAACGGCATTTCACCCGGGGAAAACTGGAAAATATCTGCTGATCAACTTTGTCTATCTGGACTGCCCCGATGTGTGTCATGTCATCAACAACCGGATGGAAGGCATCCATCGGGCATTGTCGGGAAAATTTGTCCCCGAGAAATTGGAAATGCTCACCATCAGTTTCGATTTGCAGCGCGATGATGTGAAAAAGTTGCGGAACTACCGGAAACAATTTGGCGCCGGGATTGACGGTTGGACCTTTGCATTGCCGGATGGATTGACGCAGGGGGAATTTGACAAATTTCTGGAGCGCGCGGGTGTTTGGGCGCGCCGGGTTCCGGGAACGGCGCTGATCAATCATTCCATCTTCCAATTTCTTGTCGCGCCCAATGGGGAAATTGTGAAAATTTTTGATCCGGCCAGGGAAGACGATCGGGAAATTGTCGCGCAATTGACGTCATGGATTCAAAAGTAAAACCCGCTGTTTTTTTGGCGGTGGCGGCTCTGCTTTTACTTGTGAGCGTCATCGCCAACGATTGGTTTATACAAACAATGCCGAGGCGTCAGACGCTGCAACTGCCCGCGCTGTTCGCCTCCGGAGTGCTGGCGGCCCTCGCCTTTCCAAAAATCGGCATGGGGGAGGCCTCCTGGAGACTGGCGGCGCTTATTTTGACGGCGGGCTCCCTGATTTTTTGGATGCTGCCGCGATCCATAGACAGCGCCGTTGTGGATGCGGCGCTCAATCGGGCCCTGTTCGTCAATATGGTGACAGTCGGCTTTCTATGTTCAGCGGCCATGCGGCGCGCATCACTCGAAATGCAAACCGCCTTTTTGGGAATGATCGCCGCGATGCTGCTCGCCGCCGGCTTCGCCCTGCGATCCTTTGACATTCTCCTGTGCGCCTCGTTTACAATTAGTCAGCAAAAGGAAACCGGATTCCATCTTCTCGGCATTGCACTCGCCCTGTTCATTACGACCGTGATCCGTTTTATTCGCAGTCTGAAACGGCGAACGGATCATTTGATGATATAGAGCGGGGCGCGATATCAGCCTTGCAGGCGCTCAATTTTCTCAACCGTGCTGATAGAAATAAATGCGCGACCGGTCCTGATCCACATAGATCATCAACCCATAGGGTTCGTCAGTCCCCCTGTAATAGCCATTGACAATTGTGTCGGGATCCCACCAAGGCATGGGCAAATATTGACTTTTGGGAGTTGGGGGCGGTGGGGCTTCCGACAGGGATCGGCGCGGGTATTCCTGACTCTCCAGAACCTGCGCATTTCCCCAAAAGATAATTTTTTCCACGGCCAGGTCCAAATCCTCCGGGGCGACATCATATCGAACATAAAAATCCAGTCCCTTGGTGGCGCCGGCGTGCAGCATGTAATAAATCGAATGCGCCGAACTCGACAAATCCACAAACAGATGTTTTTTGTCAAACGCCTCCTTCGTCACGGGCTTGTCCGACCGCATGGTCACCGGCCTCTTGAAACACCCCGCGCAAAAGAATAGCGAAACAATCGTCAGAATCAGATAAAGCGACTTCATTCAGGGCTTATGGCAAATGCAGATTTTAGGGACACCCACCCCGGCATGGCAAATGAAAACACCGGGCAATGAATCAAAATCCG
This sequence comes from Verrucomicrobiota bacterium, assembly GCA_014584375.1. Lineage (GTDB taxonomy): Bacteria > Verrucomicrobiota > Verrucomicrobiia > Chthoniobacterales > JACTMZ01 > JACTMZ01. Next base: position 5,360 of record JACTMZ010000093.1, read on the forward strand.
GGGCGGAGCAAATGGCATCTTGAGATTTTCTTTCGCGCGGAGACGCGGAGAACGCGGAGGTTTGGAAGAAGGGGATTTTTTTAGGAAGCTCCCTCAGAACCCCGAAGGCTCCACACCCTTATCACTCAAGTTTCAAGTCTCAAGTCTCAGCCCTTTCTTCAGCCCTTTCTTCTACCGGCGGCGGCGCAGCAGAAGCATGCTGCCGGCGGCGAGCAGGAGGCCGAAGGCGGCGGGCTCGGGGATGGCGGTGTTTTCCAGCCAGACTCGATTGGCTTCGTAATGCACGTCGAAATTATAGCCGCCGCCAAAAGAGACATTCGTTGCACCCAAAATGCCGTTGATCGAGGCAAAGGTGCCGCTGCTTGTGCCATTGGTCCATGTGAGCAGGTCAATCTCATCGCCCAAGGTGGGCGTGTAGCCCAGGGTGAGCAGGAGGTCGCCGTCGAGGGTAACAATCGTGCCCGACGAATTGGTCACCATCACGGCGCCCAGATTTGTGCCGACCAGGTTCATTTTGAAGGTGGCTTCGGCATCGAGAGTCAGGGTGCCCGCGATGGTCATGGCATCGGAACCAGTCGGGGTGGCGTCAAATGTGCCGCCGGCGAGAATGCTGACGGGAGTATAGTTCGTCGCGGCACCAATTGTCCCGACTCCGGAAAGGGTGGCCGTATCCATTGACCCGCATTTCACCACCTTGGATATAAGTCTGCCCGGTATAATCCACCGTATTTCCATTTAAAATTACAGTCCCCGGGCCGTCCTTCGCAATGTTGCGAGCAGCGCTGCCAATCCGTTGCACATTGCCATCAATAATAAAATCTCCATCTGTGGAATATTGATGAATAAACAGATTCTCAGTATTCCCAATGGTATTACTAAATGTGTAATCCCCAGAGCCCGGCTGCATTAAGAAAGCCCTGGCCATCAAATAATTCCCATCCATGGTTCCCGCTCCCTGAATCGTCACGGTGTTTACCGTGCCATTGCCCGTACGCGTCTGATCACCGGAAATATGGTAATTTGCGCCTGTGTTATAAATGTAGGACGCTGGGAGGCTTGTTGTATTTGTATAGCGCGTAATCTCACCTGTCCCCGCGTCCCGTGTCGCAAATCCTGTATTCACGGTATCGGTAACCGTCATATAAGTGAAGACATTACCAGTATAGAGAGAATTAGTTCCCACATTGGAGATATACAAGCGATTTCCCGAGGAGGAACTTAAATCAACATTCAGCGTGGACATGGTACTAGCATACTGCCTTGCAATATTTGTAAATGAAAGGGATGTTCCAGAGCCTCCATTGGCATCTATAATGATGCTATTGGCCCCGCCGAGGCTTCTAAAATACACTTGCTTGTCCAAATTCACTGTTGTGGTACCGGAATTTGCGCCGCGCACTATAAAGCTGCCGCCTTGTGCTGCTGATGAGGGTGCGCCCGTCTGTTGTCCATTAAAATACAGATTTGCATTTCCCGCCGCCCATTCGCCTCCGGCTCC
>JACTMZ010000108.1 GCA_014584375.1 Verrucomicrobiota bacterium
CGGTTGGAGGATGTGGAGGGCGGAAATTTTGATCTTCTTCTGATTCCCGGCGGTCCGGCCGTGGGACGTTTGCGCGAAGATGGACGGGCGGCAAAATTGGCCGGAGATTTTGCGGCTGCCGGAAAATTAGTCGCAGCCATTTGTGCGGGGCCCTTGGTGTTGGCCGATGCGGGGCTTTTAAAAGGACGCCGATTTACGGCTCATTTTTCGACATCCGGTGAACTTGAGGAGGCTCTGTCGCATGAGCGTGTTGTGGAGGATGGCCCATTGATCACGGCGCGGGGCGCCGGGGCGGCTTTGGAATTTGGTTTCGCTGTGGTGAACCGGCTTTTCGGTGCGGGCAAGAGGGAGGAGATTGTCCGGGATATTATGGCCTGATTTGCTCGCTGAAAAAAAACGGCAAGGCGGGTTGACATGTCGGCCCTCATGGTGTTTGCTAGGGGCGTTCCGATTGTTCGCGCTGTTTTCGCGCTTCCCTTTTGACGTGAGGTCGGCAGAAGTCTGTCCAAACCCGGCGCACAATCTTTTAAAGAGAATTAACGTACACGTATTTCCACAATCCGGGCCCGGAAACAAATCCGGGATATTCCCATGGCCGGTCATAACAAGTGGTCCAAAGTTAAGCGCATTAAGGGCGCATTAGACGCAAAGCGGGGAAAAATTTTTTCCAAGCTCGCGAAGGAGATTGCCGTTGCCACAAAGCTCGGCGGTTCCGATCCGGGGAGCAATGTCCGGCTGCGGTCGGCTGTTTTGTCCGCCCGCGCGCAGAACATGCCCAATGACAACATTGAACGCGCCATCAAGCGCGGAAGCGGGGACTCCGGCGAGGCGGTTTTGGAAGAGGTGAATTATGAAGGTTACGCTCCCGGCGGCGTGGCTGTATTGATTGAGGCGGCCACGGACAATCGCAATCGCACCGCAGCCGATGTGCGGCTGATTTTTTCCAAGCACGGCGGGCATTTGGGCGGGGCCGGAAGTGTGGCTTACCTTTTTCAGCGCAAGGGCGAGGTTTCCGTTCCGGAGGAGGCGGTGGATTCCGAGCGTCTTCTGGAAGTTGTTTTGGAGGCGGGCGCCGATGATTTGGTGAGTGAACCCGGACATCCTCATATTATCACCACCGCACCCGACCGTCTGGCCGCCGTGGCGGAAGGTTTGCGCGCAGCTTCGATTGCCGTGACTTCGCAGAAACTGATTTTTGTGCCGCAGACGACCGTCACGGTTGATGACGAATCCGCCGCCTTGAAGACGCTGCATTTGCACGATGCCCTCGATGACAATGACGATGTGCTCAATGTCTATTCCAATTTCGACATGCCTGCAGGAATGTTCGAACGCCTTAACAACCCTTCTTAAATCAAGCAACCATGGACGAAAACAACGCCCCTGAAACATCCGCCCCGGCAGTGCCGGAGAGCCACCCTGAACCCGCTTCACCCCCGCCCGCCGATATGGCCCAGGCATCTGTTGATACGGCCCAGGCGCCCGTCGGCGATGCCCCGGCTCGCGAAGGACGGGAGCGGCGGAGCCGTCATCGCAACTTCCGCTCGCGCCGTCCGCGCCGCTTTCGCGATAACGACGATCGTGGTCCGCGTGATGCGGGCGACGGCCCGTCCGACGCCGGTGTTCCCGTGGAAAACGGCGAGCCCGAGGGCGAGCCTGTCTTCGCCGAAGGTATTGTCGAGGTCAGCGGAAAAGGCTTCGGTTTTCTTCGCAATCCCAAGCGCAACTTTACACAATCGAACAACGATATCTTCGTCACTCCCGAGGTGGTGCGCCGTCACAATCTGCGCGATGGAATTTGGATCAAAGGTCAAATTCGTCGCGGCAGCCGCGGTCCACAGCTTTTTCTTTGCACCGAAATCGAGGGGGAGAATCCGGAAAAATACGCCGACATTCCGATGTTTGAGGAGCTGACGACGATCAATCCCAACAGCCGCATCAATCTCGAGACATCCCCCGATCGCTACACCACGCGTGTCATGGACATCATGACGCCAATTGGCAAGGGGCAGCGCGGGCTCATTGTTGCGCCGCCGCGCACGGGCAAGACGACGCTGCTTCAGCATATCGCCGAGGCTGTGGTTAAAAATCATCCGGAGATGAAGCTGATCATTCTTCTCGTGGACGAGCGTCCCGAAGAGGTGACCGAAATTCGACGCACGGTGCCGGAGGCCGAGCTGATGGCCAGCTCCAATGACAGCGATTTGAAAAGTCACACCCGCATTGCCATTCTCGCCGTCGAACGTGCCAAGCGTCTGGTTGAGATGGGCAAGGATGTGTTTGTGCTGATGGATTCGCTCACCCGCATCGGTCGTGCGTTCAACAACGCCACGGGCGGCGGCGGACGAACCATGAGCGGCGGCGTGGATTCGCGCGCATTGGAAATTCCGCGCAAACTTTTTGCGGCGGCACGCAATACCGAAGAGGCGGGATCGCTGACCATCATGGCCACCGCACTTATTGAAACCGGAAGCCGCATGGATGAGCTGATTTTCCAGGAGTTCAAAGGCACGGGAAACATGGAGTTGGTTCTCGACCGCAAAATCAGCGATCAGCGCATTTATCCGGCGGTGGATATCTTCCTCTCCGGCACCCGCCGCGAGGAACTTCTGCTGCCGGAGGAACAGTTGTATAAAATCAATGTCATCCGTCGCGGGCTCGCCGGGCACAAGCCCATTGAGGCCATTGAGCGTCTGCTGCATTTTATCCGCAAGTATCCGACCAACGCCGAGATGCTTAAAAACATTCCGGGCTGATGGACGGCGCTTTCATCCGCGTGGCGGACGGGCTCGACAGATGTCGCGTCGCGGAGTGTGATTGTTGCGCATGAAAAGCATGACCGGATTCGGGCGCGGCGAGTGCATCGGTGCCGGCACGCGATACACCGTGGAAATCAGCGCCGTCAACAGGCGCAATGCCGAGTTGATTTTCAATCTGCCACGGGAGCTGGCTTCGTTAGAAGGCGCTCTGCGTGCGGTCATCGCGCCGGAGATTGTGCGCGGACGGGCCACCGTAACCGTGAGCATTTCCGCCGCCGGCAAATCAAAGCCCCTTTTGGATCCCGGCGTTTTTCGCCGATTGCATGGCGAGCTTTCCGAACTTCGGGCTGTGCTGAAAATTTCCGACGCCCCCTCGCTTTCCGATCTTGTGCGGCTTTATGCCGTCACCGTTCGTGAGACAGCCATTGCGCCGCCGCCGGATGTTGCAGCCTTGATTTCCGCCACCCATGCCGCGTTGCGTTCCCTCGTGGTGATGAAAAAAAGGGAGGGCGCGCATCTTGCGAAGGAATTACGGCGGCTCCTCGCCGGATTTTGCCGCGAAGTTGCGATTGTGGAAAAGCTGGCACCCTCGGTTGTCGCCGGACATCGCGACGCCATGCGGGCGCGTCTTGCGGCCCTGTCTCCGGATTTTGCCGCAGGGGATGAACGTCTTGTTCGCGAGTTGGCCCTGTTTGCCGATCGTTCCGATATCACCGAGGAACTCAGCCGTCTTCAAAGTCACATCCGGCAATTTCGCACCGGCCTTGCGTCGGATGGAGCCGGTGGTCGTCAGCTTGATTTTCTCGCGCAGGAAATGTTTCGCGAATGCAACACCATCGGCTCCAAGGCCAATCTTGCTGCCATCACACACGGAATCGTCGCCGCCAAAACCGAACTGGAACGGATTCGCGAACAGGTTCAAAATGTCGAGTAGTCATTCGCATTTTTAATTTATGAAGCGCCTCGGCATTTTATTCGTCATTTCCGCGCCGTCGGGCGCCGGCAAGTCCACCATTTGCAGTTCGCTGCGTCAGACGCCGGACACCGCCTACTCCATTTCCTGCACCACGCGCGCACCGCGGGCGGGGGAGATTGACGGCGAGGATTACCATTTTATGGATGTCGCGGAATTTGAGAGGCGCGTCGCGGCAGGCGAGTTTCTCGAATATGCCAGCGTACACGGACGCTATTACGGGACGCTGCGGCAACCCATTGTGGATTTCCTGCGCAGCGGGATTGATGTGCTGGTGGATATTGATGTTCAGGGCGCGGCGAACATTCGCAAATGCGCCGATTCTTTCATCACCGATTCCCTCGCTGATATTTTTATCATGCCTCCGAGTCTTGATGAATTGCGGCACCGCCTCCTTAAACGTGGCACGGAGACCGAGGAACAAATTGAACGTCGCCTTTCCACCGCCGCCGCCGAAATGAAATGTTGGAGGGACTATCGCTACACAATCATCAGCGGTTCGATGGAGGAGGATCTTTTGAAATTTCGCGCCATCACCCGCGCGGAACGCTATCTGAGCCGACGCATTGTCACATTGGAGGACTGACCATGGCCCAGGCGAAAACAATCATTCTCGGAGTCACCGGCTCCATCGCTGCATACAAGTCCGCCGATCTTGCCAGTCTGCTGGTCAAGCGCGGGCACAATGTGTTTGTTGTCATGACGGAATCCGCCTGCCGGTTTATTGCACCGTTGACCCTGCACACGCTGAGTCGCAATCCCGTGACGACGGATTTGTTTGAGGAGCAGTCCGGGTGGTGTCCGGGGCACATTGAGCTGGCGGATCGCGCGGATCTATTGCTTGTTGCGCCGGCTTCCGCCGCAGCGATTGCGCGTCTTGCCTGCGGGCTTGCTGAAGATGCGCTTACTTGCATCGCGCTTGCGACGCGCGCGCAGCTGATGATTGCTCCGGCGATGAATGGAAAAATGTGGTCGCATCCCGCGACGGAGCGCAATGCGATGACATTGCGTGAACGCGGCGCAATTTTTATCGGCCCCGATGAAGGACTTCTCGCCTGCGGATACGAGGGCGCGGGACGCTTGTGGCCCGTTGAGAAGATCGCTGCGAAGGCCGATGAACTCCTGATCGGCGGCTGACGTCGAAAATATTTGCGCCGCTTCCATTCACATTGTCATTTGCGCGCGCGCATCATCGAAAAAAATATGCGCGTTCTTTTTCAAAAAAACCGTTGACGCTTTCGTGCGTGGATCGTACTCACTTGCTTGTGAGTTGCCCCAATAGCAATCTCCAAATCCGCCACTGCGGTTCGAAAGGGGGGATTTTGGATGGCCGTTAAAAAGAAAGCCGCCAAAAAGGCTGCTGCTAAAAAAGTCGCTAAAAAAGCAGCGAAGAAACCCGCCGCGAAAAAAGCGGTGAAGAAGCCCGCTGCTAAAAAAGCCGCTAAGAAAGTTGCTAAGAAGAAAGTTGCCAAGAAGCGCCGTTAACCGGCGCCTTTGCGTTTTCTGTAGTCGCAGGGGAGGGGATTTATCCCCTCCCTTTTTTTCCCTACGTCAATATCGCGCATCGTCAGCAGCGCGAACATTGCATAGACTTTTTCCAATGAACGAACTGCTTGTCACCGCCGTGGAGGCTGCCCGTCGCGCGGGCCGGCTGCTGCGCGAGAATTTTGAAAAGCCCCTGGAGGTTGACGCCATGCACGCGCATGACATCAAACTCGAACTGGATCGCCGCACACAGCGCCTTATTGAGGATTGCATTCTTGAACGTCATCCCAAGCACGCAATCTACGGTGAGGAGGGCGTGCGGGGCGGCAGTGGCGACTGCGAATGGATTGTTGATCCCCTCGACGGCACGGTGAATTATTTTTATGGCATTCCGCATTTCGCCACGACGATTGCCGTGCGGCGCAATGGGGAGCTGCTGGCTGGTGTGACGCATGATCCGATGCGCGACGAGACATGGACGGTTGAAGCCGGCGGCGCCGCGCTGCTCAACGGACGCCCCATGGCGACGAGCGCGCGAACGGATTTGCAGGATTGCATTGTGTCCATGGGAGTGTCGAAGACATTGGATACGATAAACAATGCGCTTCCTGCCTTCGGCAACGCGATGCGTCGTGTGAGAAAAATGCGCATGCTTGGCAGCGCCGCACTCGACATTGCCTACGTCGCCTGCGGACGCCTTGACGCCTATATTGAACACAGCATCAGCCTGTGGGACATTGCCGCAGGACTTCTTTTGGTGCCCGCCGCCGGCGGCAAGGTCAATTTGCAGCCGCATGCGGACAACCCTGATCGTTTCAGCATCATTGCGACCGGCGGGCGCGCGGACATCACTCCGCTGTTGAACATTGAAAACTGATTCCATGTCCCTTGTCGGTTTCGGCTACGACATCCATCGCTTTGTCGCCGGGCGTCCGCTTGTTCTTGGCGGCGTGGAAATTCCCTGCGAACGCGGCCTGGATGGGCATTCTGATGCGGATGTTCTAAGTCACGCGATTGCCGATGCCATCCTTGGCGCCATTGGTGAGCGCGACATTGGAAGTCATTTTCCCAACACCGACGATGCGATTCGCGGCATTTGCAGCCTTGAAATACTTCGCAAGGCCGCGTCGCTGCTTGTGGAGCGCGGGGGGAGAATTGTCAATATAGACGCAACACTCATTGTCGAGGCACCGAAAATCGCACCGCATGTTGTCGCGATGCGTGAAAAACTTTCCGCCGCACTCGACCTTGCGCCCGCGCGGATAGGAATCAAGGCCACCACCAACGAAGGGCTTGGAGCCCTTGGACGCGGCGAAGGCATTGCCGCGATGGCTGTGGCTTCGGTACACATGATTTGAGACACACACCATGGCCCTGCAATTTCACAACACCCTGACGCGACGCGTTGAGCCCTTTGCGCCGCTGGATCCCGACGGACGCATTGTCAAAATCTACACCTGCGGGCCGACTGTCTATAATCACGCGCACATTGGAAATTTTCGCGCCTATGTTTTTGAGGATTTGCTGCAACGTCATCTTGAATACCGGGGGTTCACGGTCGAGCGCGTGATGAATCTTACCGATGTGGATGACAAAACAATACGCGGCGCGAGGGAAAAGGGCGTGCCGCTCGCCGATTTTACAGCGCCGTTTAAGGAGGCGTTTTTCCAGGATCTCGAAACACTGCGCATCAAGCCAGCGCGTGCCTTTCCCTGCGCGACCGATGCTGAACATGTCGCGCGCATGATCGCAATGATTGAAAAACTTGTCGCCGGGAATCACGCCTATCAGGCCGAGGACAAGTCGGTTTACTTTCGCATCGCCAGCTTTTCCGACTACGGCAGACTCGCGCACCTGAATTTGGAAGAATTGCGTCCGTCCGGCCGCATTCATTCGGACGAATATGAAAAGGAAAGTGTCGGCGATTTTGCGCTGTGGAAGGCACATGATGAAGCCGACGGCGATGTGAAATGGGAGAGTCCGTGGGGGCCGGGGCGGCCCGGCTGGCACATCGAATGCAGTGCCATGGCCACCGCGCTTCTTGGAAACCGCTTGGACATTCACTGCGGCGGTGTGGACAATATTTTCCCGCACCACGAGGCGGAAATTGCGCAGACGGAATGCTGCACGGGTGAAAAATTCGTGAATTTTTGGATGCACTGCGCGCACCTGATGGTGGATGGGCGCAAAATGGCGAAGTCCTTTGGAAATTTTTATACATTGCGCGATTTGATTGACAAGGGATGGCGCGGACGTGAGGTGCGCTATGTCCTGCTTTCGGCCCACTATCGTTTGCCGCTTAATTTTACGTTTGACGGCCTTGCCGGTGCGCGCAGCGCCTTGCAGCGTCTGGATGAATGGCGGCGGCGGCTGGCCGAACTTGCCTCCGCACCGGGAACCGGCGAGCCTTTCCCGGCGGGCGATGAGGACAAGTTTGGAGCGGCGCTGGACGATGATCTCAATGTTTCCGCCGCCCTTGGTTCCTTGTTTGACCTTGTGCGGGAGACCAATCGTGCAATGGATGGCGGAGAGCTGTCACCCGCGCGTGTTCGCGGCCTTCTTGATTATTGGGAGCGCATCAATTCCATCCTGCGACTTGAGGAGGAGTCTTCGGAAATCCCTGCTGAAATTGCCGCGCTTTTGGAGGAAAGAAACGCCGCGCGTGCTGCGAAGGACTGGGCTCGAAGCGACGTGTTGCGGGATGAACTGCTTGCACGCGGATGGGTGGCGAAGGACACAAAGGAAGGAACAAAACTCACTCGAAGCATAACATGAAAATTTCCGCATCGGATTATCTTGACCTCGATCATACCGATCATCGGTCGCTTTTTAAAAAGGGTCGCAATGTCTGGGAGGCGTTGTCCCTTATTGACTCCTACCTTCAATTTCGCCTTAAACCCGCCATTCTCGGCAGACAAATCGGACGCCCGTTTATCAGCAACGCCGTTTACATCGGGCGTGGCACGGTGATTGAACAGGGTGCCGTCATAAAGGGGCCGGCGTGGATCGGCGACAACTGCGAAATTCGCTCCGGCTGTTACATTCGCAACAATGTCATCGTTGGCGATGGCGTCGTGCTTGGTAATTCCTGCGAATTTAAGAACTGCGTTATTTTTGACGAGGCTCAGATTCCCCATTTCAATTACGTTGGTGATTCAATTCTTGGATGGAGGGCGCATCTTGGTGCGGGTGTTGTCCTTTCCAACAAGCGGCTTGATCGTGCGGAGGTGACTGTGCGCGGTCCCGAAGGGGTGACGCCGACCGGACTTCTCAAATTTGGCGCAATTGTCGGGGATCGCGCTGAAATTGGCTGCAACGCCGTACTGAATCCCGGTTCCTTAATCGGACGCGAGGCGGTGATTTATCCTGGATTGAATTGGTCGGGAATTCTCGCTGCGGGCATGGTTGCAAAATTCCGGCAGCAGGTGGAGCTGGCTCCCCGGAGCTGAGGCACGCCTATTTGTCCCGGAATTTTCGCGCGCCCGACTCCTCCACTGCGGGAATCGGTTTGCCAAAAACCGCCGCCTGCTTCATCTCTCCGCTGTCGGCGTCGGGGGCGAGCGCCTCGAAAAGCCGCTTGTAGGGAATGCTGCACTGCAACCTTCGCTGCGCGTGATCAATTTTCGGATTAACCTGTATGACGGCGTCGGAAAATGGCGGGAGCGATTTGATTTTTAACGCCTCCCGACGGGCGTCGGGAATGGAAAGCGACTTGTCCTTGACCGTGCGATCCAGCGATTCGATGTCCGCCCGTGTCACAGCACCCCAAAGTTCACGCCATTTTTCCGGAGTAATGTGCGCCGTGAGGGATTGAACAAACACCTTCCTGTCGCCGTCCTGTTTCCAAAATCCGACAATGAGGAGAAAAGGTTCGTCAACATCGTATTGCCGCAATGCGTCGCCCATTCCCACGGCCGTGCCGAATTTTGTCGCCTTGGGATTCACCGGGACGCCGCCGTGCAGCTTGTTGTATTGCGCCGGTATATCCCATTTTTGCGTCATCTCCTTCGGCCTGTATCCCTCAAAAAATGTGTCCGCCACCCAATGTTCAAATGACAGTCCGTGCTTCTGCACTTCGGACGCATTCAGAAGGCAGGCGGAAAAAAGCAATATGCCGGCGCAGGTTGGGGCTCGAAAAATTTTCACGAATGTCGTTCGGGTTTTGCGTTTCTTGAAAGTGCGTGTGGTGACGGTTTGGCGGGATGCGGACGGTTGGCAAGGTGTTCTTCCAATGGAAATGCGAATCCACTTTTGCCGCCGAGAACGCAACCCGGGCGCCCCGGAACGCAGTCGGTGCGGAGGCGCAGACAATACATTTTGTCAAAGTCGAGATGCGGACACGAAAACGAACTCATCGGTGCGTCAATCTATCATTTGCACCCTCAATTCTCCAGTGCCGCGCTTCAGTCGAACTTTCGGTGCATCCAGCGGTAGGGAAAACGGTTGCCGGGACAGTCGGTTGGCTTGGGATTGATTTCGCGGTGGGCCTTGACGACAACCACACGTCCCTTGCTTTTTCCCACGCGGTTTCGCACATAGCGAATGAGTTCCTCGAGCGCGGCGAGCTGTGCGGAAGTCGGCTGGCTGCGGTTGAAATCGCCGACAAAGCAAATGCCGAGGGCAATGTCATTGAGATGGTCGCTGGCCACATGTCCGCCGTTGATTTGTCTTTTCCAACGGGAACCGATTTCAATTTCGCCATTGCCTGATGATGTCCCATTGCCGATGACAAAATGATAGGCCAGTCCGTTTTGCATTTTGCGGACGTTGCGATGGTAGTTGTCAAAAATGCGGGCGTTGCCCTGCTTGGTTCCGCTGTTGTGAACCACGATATATTGCCAGCGTCCCCGCTTGACCGGAGCGCGGTCTATGGCTGCGCGCACAGAGCGGGTGAGATAGCGGTAGCGCGGACCGCCCAGACCGAAGAATCCGCGTCGCGGTGGAGGCGGCGGGATTAATCCTTCGTCCTCTTGATCCCCTGATTTTCCGACGACAATTGGTGCGTCGGGAATTTTCTCCTCGGATGGCGTGGGAGCGGGGGTCGCAGGGATTTTTTCCGGCGCTTTTTCGGGCACGGGTGTCGGATGCGGAGTTGGATGCTCGACGGTTTCCTCTTTTTCAACAGGCGTCGGTTTCGGCTCCGGACGTTTGTCCGGTGTGGGTGTGAACTCCTTTTCCTCCCGCTTTTCAATGGGTTTCGCAGGGCGTCTTGATTCTTTGGAACCGGGGCGTGGACGAGCCTGCGGGCGGGCTGCCGCCGGTGTCGGCGCTGGTGTTGCGGCAGGCTCAATTGCCTCGCGGGCGTTGAGAAACAGCGCGCGCTTGCGCTTTTCCTCGGCGGTTAACTCGCCCTTTGTCAGCGAACCCGCGGCCAGCAGACAGAAAAGGGCGAGCATGGCGCTTCGGAAAATGAAGTTGCGTGCGGATGCCACTGAAGCAACGTAATGGTTCCGCCCGGGAAAATTCAACCCGATTGAGCTTTTCGCGGATAACTCACACGCACCAAATACAGTCCGTCCGGCGGGGCAACGTCACGAGGCAGATCCGATTTGCCTCCCGCAAGCCTCGTTTGCAGAGCGGGCAACCCGGCGCGTCCGCACGCGACGCAGACCATGGCCGAGACCAGCATGCGCACCATTTTGTAGAGAAATCCGTCGCCTTCGAAGCGCAGGCGGATAAGGCGGCCGTTGCGCGAAATGTGAATGGAACGCAAATTGCGCCGGGTGTCATTGACCGGCGTGCCGCGATTGGCTGCAAAACCGCAAAAGTCGTGGTTTCCGCGCAACAGGCGGGCGGCTTCGTGCAGAATTTCCATGTCCGGTGGCGGCCACACGCGCCAGCAGCGCCCGACGCGGTGTGGCGGAAGGATTTCTCCGCACCACAAAAGGTAGTCGTAGGTTTTGCCCGAGGCGGAAAGACGCGCGTGAAAATTATTTGGAGCCTTTGCGCATGCCATCACGCGGACGGTCGGCGGCAGCACGGCGTTGATCGCGCGTTGCCACATTGCAGGATTGCCGCGATCGTCGGGAACATCGGCATGGGCTGTTTGTCCCAATGCGTGAACACCGGCGTCCGTTCGCCCCGATCCCTGCACGGAAATATTCCGTCCGCCCGCAATGCGCGTCATCGCCTCCTGCAAAATGTCCTGTACGGTTCCGCCTCCGGGCTGGCTTTGCCAACCGCGAAAGGGCGCGCCGTCGTAGGCGAGGGTCAGCTTGAGGCGCATTCGGTGCGATCCAACCAGCTTTGCAGGAGAATTTGTGCGGCGACCTGATCCACCACATCGCGCTGTTTGTGTGCCTTGCGTCCGCTTTCACGCAGGGCGCGTTGGGCGGCCGTCGTCGTAAGGCGCTCGTCCCAAAGTTCGACGCGGGCACCCGTGGCCTCCCGCAGTTGTCCGGCGAAAGTTCGCGCCGCTTCCGCAGCCGGGCCGTAAGTTCCGTCCATGTTTCGGGGCAGCCCTACGAGCACAAGCGACGGTTTTGTTTCCTCCATGGCGGCCTGCACTGCCGCGAGGGAGGCGTCTCCACCGGCAACGGTTTTCCACGGCTGTGCAAACAGTCTCAGTTCGTCGCTGATCGCAATTCCCGTGCGAACAGCGCCAAGATCCACGGCCATGATCCGACTCATTGCAATTCCTCCGGAATATGTGGAACGATCCGTTTGATTTTTTCGGCTTCGCTGCGGTGGCACACAAGCAGGGCGTCGTCGGTGTCTATGACGATAAGATCCCGGACGCCCGACAGGGCGACGTGTTTGCGTCCGGATGTGAAGACGATGTTGTGCGAGGCGTCATGCAGTGTCAGCGGGGTGTTGGCCGCGTTTCCGCCCTCGTGCGGTTCCAGGTATTTGGCGGCGGCCACCCAGCTTCCGACATCATCCCAATCAAAACCGGCTTCGAGTTGGAGGACATGCGCTGCCTTTTCCATCAGGGCGTAATCCACGGAAATTTTTGGCAGTTTGGAAAAATCCGAATTGAGGAGCGCGTTGAGATCGGGCGCGGTTTTCATGCGCATTGCAAATTCGGCCAGCACGGGCGTCTGCTTGGTCAGTTCGCTCATGATTGCGTGAATGGACCACACAAACATGCCGGCGTTCCAGCGGAAGGAGCCCTGGCGCAGAAATGATTCCGCCATCTCGGCGTCGGGCTTTTCGCGAAAGCGCCGCACTTGATAGACAGCCGGTTCCCCGCTGTTGATGCGCCGTCCCTGCTCAATGTAGCCAAAGCCCGGACACGCCCATGTTGGCTTGATTCCGATGGTCAGAAGCGCCCCGGAGCTGGCGGCGGCGGCGGCGCCGGCACGCAGATCGCGGCGAAAGGTGTCGCCGTCACGGATAAGATGGTCCGCCGGCAGAACGGCCATGACGGCCTGCGGATCGCGGCGCAGGATGAGTCCGACGCCGAGGGCGACGGCCGGGGCGGTGTCACGTTTGGCTGGTTCGGCGACGATATTTTCCGCCGGAATGTCGCGGCACACCGCGCGTACAGCGGCCTCCTGCTCGCTGTTGGTGAGGATGAAAATACGCTCCTTTGGAATGAGGGTGTCGAGCCGGGCGATCGTTTCCTCCAGCATGGTGCGTTCTGAAAACAGTCGGAGCAGTTGCTTCGGCGTTGCCCGGCGGCTGCAGGGCCAGAAACGTTCGCCGCTGCCGCCGGCCAAAATGAGGGCGTAAAGAGCGGGTTCCATAAGGGGTTATCTGACGCTTTTACAGCTGCAAACGCAACCTCCGACAAAAAAGAAAATCATGTGTTTGGGCGGTTGGCGGTTGCATCGCAGGAGATCTTGGGGTAACCAGACGAAGTCATGTCTCCTTTGCTGGATAAATTTTCTCACAATCTTTCGGCGACTTCCATTGTGGCGGCGGCGGAAATGGCGGTGGGCGCCGGCGCGGGTTTGTTGCTTGCGGATCGTTTGGGGCGCACCGTTCGGCGACGCGTGGGGCTCGTTGTTTTAATCTCGGGGCTGACCGCGACAATTCCCTTGTTGATTGGTGCCGGAGTGCGCATCAATCGCAAACTTGGCAAAGGGCGTCGCATGCGTCGCAGTTTGGAATCCATACGGCAGGACAGCGGCTTTCCCGAGGACGGCGATTTCTATTGACGCCGCATCCTTTGATTCTTGCTTCCGCATCGCCGCGTCGGGCGGAATTGCTTCGGAATGCGGGTGTGACGTTTGAGGTTGTCGCCGCGCCGGCGGAGGAAATTCATGATGCGTCACTCGGCATGTCTGCTCTTGTCGTTGGCAATGCGCGCGCCAAGGCGCTGGCTGTTGCGGCATCCTTTCCTCATTCCACCGTTCTCGGTGCCGACACCCTGGTGTGGCTCGACGGACTTCCGCTTGGGAAACCCCGCGATCCTGCGGAGGCTCGTCAGATGCTGAGGGCGCTTTCCGGCCGCACACATCAGGTTGCGACAGGTGTTCATCTGGTGCGGCTTGAACCTCTTCTGCGGATGGAATTTTGCGAGGTCAGCCGCGTGCGTTTTCGATCGTTGGACGAGGCGCTGATTACGGATTATCTCGCACGGGTAAACACGCTCGACAAGGCCGGTGCCTATGCGTTGCAGGAGCATGGGGAATTGATCGTGGAATCGGTGGAGGGCAGCCGTTCCAATGTCGTCGGTCTTCCTGTTTCACGAACCCTCTCGGCCTTGCGGCGTTTTGCGAACGCGATAAGTTGACGATATGAAAGTCGGCACCTCGTTGCATCGCGGACGTATTGTGGACATTGTCGCGCGGCGTGTGTTTCCAGGGGAGATTGAAGTGCGGGATGGCCGTATTGAGCGCGTGGAGGAGGTGCAATCTTCGGATGACGACGGTTTTCTTTGTCCGGGATTTATTGATGCGCATGTTCACATCGAGAGTTCCATGCTTTCTCCTCCCGAGTTTGCGCGCATTGCGGTGGTGCATGGAACGGTGGGAACCGTTTCCGATCCGCACGAAATCGCCAATGTTCTGGGAATTGAAGGGGTGCGTTACATGCAGGAGCAGGCGCTGCGGACGCCGTGCAAAATTCATTTCGGCATTCCCTCCTGCGTCCCGGCGACAAAATTTGAAACGGCGGGCGCCGTTCTTGATTCCGCCGCCGTCGAGAAACTCTGCGCTGATCCTTCGCTGCTCTATCTTTCGGAAATGATGAATTTCCCCGGTGTGATTCATCGCGATCCGGAGGTGATTGAAAAAATTCGGATCGCAAAAAAATTCGGCAAACGCATTGACGGTCACGCGCCCGGTTTGCGCGGCGACGCTTTGAAAGCCTATGTTGCGGCCGGGATTGAGACGGATCACGAGTGTTTTCGCATCGAGGAGGCACGGGAAAAACTTTCCTTGGGAATGAAAATCCTCATCCGCGAGGGATCGGCGGCAAAAAATTTCGACGAACTTTGGCCGCTTCTTCGTGAGGCTCCGGAATCCTGCATGTTTTGCAGCGATGACAAACATCCTGATGATTTGATCGCCGGACACATCAACCGGCTTTGTGCCCGCGCTGTTTCACGGGGAATATCGCCGTTTGACGCCCTCGCGGCGGCTTGCGTCAATCCTGTGCGTCACTATGGACTGCGCTGCGGTTTGCTGCGCCCAGGTGATCCTGCGGATTTTGTGCGACTGCGTGATCTCGCCGGCTTTGAGGTGTTGGAGACATGGATTGACGGGAAGTGTGTGGCGCGTGACGGGCAGCCGCTCCTGCCGCGCTCCGGCTCGCCCTGCATCAATCGCTTTTTTGCAAAGCCGAAGCACCCGGATGATTTTGTCGTTCCGGCGGGCGGAGGAAGTCTCCGCGTCATCGGAGCGGTGGATGGCCAGATTGTCACAAAATCCGAAGAGGCCGCGCCATTGATTCGGGATGGGCATGCGGTGGCCGACCCTTCGCGCGACTTGTTGAAAATGGCGGTGGTCAATCGCTATGCCGATGCGCCGCCCGCGACAGCCTTTGTACGCGGCCTTGGCCTGCGACACGGCGCCATTGCGTCCAGCGTGGCGCATGACTGTCACAACATCGTTGCAGCGGGTGTTTCCGATGAGGACATTGCCCGCGCCGTCAATTTGCTTGTGCAGCATCGCGGCGGCATCGCATCCATCGGCCCGAATGGCATGGAGGAGGTGCTTCCCTTGCCTGTGGCGGGATTAATGAGCGATGGTTTTGCGGAGGAAGTGGCGGCGGGATATGTGCGAGTGACAAAAGCGGCGAAGACGCTTGGCAGCACATTACACGCGCCATTCATGACGCTTTCCTTCCTTGCCCTGTTGGTCATTCCCTCGCTGAAACTGAGCGATCGGGGATTGTTCGACGGCGAAAAATTTTCATTCGTCCCGCTTTTTACGGGTGATTCATAAATTTTCCGAAGCGGACTCAACGTTCTCCGATGTCGGGTTGTTTGTTGCAGGCGATGGCAAGGGGCTCGGTGTGACTGCGGGTGTCGGCGATGGTGTCGGTGTCGGGGTTGGCGTTGGCGTTGGCGTTGGTGTTGGCGTCGGCCAGGGTGGCACGATGTTTTTCCAATGATGCAGGGCTGCATTGTTTGTTGCACCGAGTTCTGCGAGCAGTTCGGAGCAGCGTTCATGCCAGCGATCCAGATCCGGTGCCGTGCGTTTGGCATCCGCCGTTCCTGGGAAAACCAAATAGGTCACGCTGAGGTCGCTCACGGGGCGAGCCAGCGCCGTGCCGGTATTTTTGATTTCATTGCACAGTCGCAGCGAAGCTTCGCCCATTTTATGCGAGGGGCCGGCGTCACCCACGATAGCGGGATAAATTTTATCCTCATGAATTACCACGGCGTAATCGCCGATGGACGCCGCACCGGAGCGAAGCATGAAGCTTGGCAGAACAATGAAGGGATCGGTTTTGGAGACGAGAAAGCTGGCGCTTTTAAGATCGGCAATCTGGTGTTTCCAGTTCGTAATTTGTGAACGCAGTTCCATGCGCCGCACTTCGGGGAGATCCGGCTGGGCCAGATCTTTCGAGGCTTTTTCAATTTTCGCCTGAAATGAGGCGATGAAGGGATTCGGACGGTTCGAAGTTTTGGGCCAGCGGTAGCTGGTTTGTGCCTGGAAAAACTGCCCCGAGCCATCCACCTCAACATTTCGATCCCCGTCGGAACCGTCCACATTGACATCCATGTCGCCCTGCAGAAGCAGGGCGCGGCGCCCGGTTTCCGGATGACGCAGTTCCAAAATTGTGTCGCAGTCGAAGTAGTTGTGGCGCGAGAGAATTTGATCGAGCCGCTCCAGGCGTTCCTGAATCCAGTTCAACTTGCGTTTGTAAAGCGTGTCATAATCCGGGGAAACATTTGCCGTTTCAAGCAGCAGGGGCAGCGAGGGCAGTGCGTCCGTCAGCTGCGCGTTTGCCGCCTTGAGGTCATCCGGCGATTGTGCGGCGCGCGGCGTGCGAATGTTGAGATTCAGCTCCAGACGGTAGGCGGCGTCCTTCGTGCGATCGCGTGTCGCTGTGTCGCCGGGAGATGTTTTTACCGACCAATGGTATTGCAGGCCGTTGAAGAGCATTCCGGTGTCCATCGGCTTGCGCTGCACATGGGGAGTGGGAGCGGGTGTCGGGGGAGGTGATGGTGACGGCTTGGGAGAGGGGGTGGGCGACGGTGGGGGCGGAGAAGGCGGTGGTTTGCAGCCGGAGGGAACGGCGAACGCGCACACGATGATTGCCGCGATCTTTGGAAGCCTGTGCATGACTCTATCACTTCACGGGCCATGCGTTTTGTCCAGCATCCGACGCAAATTTTTGCGGGACGCCCGGCGATTTCATGATAAGTTGCCGCTTTATACGGGCTGTGGCTCAGCTTGGTAGAGCGCTTGAATGGGGTTCAAGAGGTCCCGGGTTCAAATCCCGGCAGCCCGATTTTTAATGCGGCGCCCGCATGGCGCGGACGATGGTGGCGTTTCACATTCAGCTATCCGATGAGAAGCACGCCGACCACGGCGATCACGCTTCCTGCGAATGTCAGCGGCTGGGGGCGATTTTTGTCGAGAATCCAGACAATGGGAATGACGAACAGCGGCGTGAGCGCGACTATGGAGAGGACAATGGCGGCGGGTGTTGCGGCCAGCGCCCATTGGAAGGAGGCCATGCCTACGACCATTCCGGCCAATGCGTTGGCAATGATCCAAGGTGCGGCTTTCAACAGCGGAGGTTTCGGGCTTTTTGAAGTCTGTGGAGACGGCAGAAAACGGCGTGTCAGGGCGTAAATAATCACCATCATAATTGCCGCGCCCCCCACGCGCTGATAGGCGGCGGTCATGCCGTTGACCGAAAATCCAGCGGCGGTGTTGATGGCAAAGGCTTCGCGGGTGAAGACGGCGCCAATTGCCTGCAGCAGCGACGCCACAGCGGCCAATCCTCCTCCGGAAATTATTCGCGACCAAGTTCCCGGAATCCGAATACCCGGAAGCAGGGAAATTGCAGCTCCCAACAGGATCACCGTGCATCCCGTCATTTGCCTTCCGGTGAGCGCCGTCCCCAGCCAGGCCCATTCGATGGCCGCAGCAAAAGGCGCGCACAGACATTGGACGATGAGGATTGTCAACTGCGGGCCGATGAAGCGCAGTGCTTGAAAGCTGAACAGATCGCCCAAGGCGATGCCGATGACGCCGCTGAGCAAAAACATGGTGAGCCCGGGTCCCTGTAACCCCTGTCCCCACCCGTGCGCAAGCGCCGCAAGGCAAAGAACGGCGACCAGCAAACGATAAAAGTGCGCACGGACGCCACCTACCAGCCGCGCAGCACGGGCAGCGAAGACAATGGAATGCGCCCAAAGGATGGCGGTCAGAAGCGCGGGAAGCATGGTTTTAAAATAAGAAGGAATTTGCGCAAATGATCACGCGGTGTAAGACGTCCCGCCCAATTTTAGGATTCCCGATGCCTGATAATTTTCGGTGGCGGAAAGCGGCTGTGCGTTCCGGCTCCTTCTACAGGGCGCCATGGAAATTGAAATACATTTCGCATGATCAATGCGGCGGATGGTGAAGGCGTTGCATTTGGGCGTATTTCTTTGCACAAGGTTGCTGGTTATGCGCGGTTTTTCGGGCTATCGTGAAGGGAATCGGGCAAAGTTCAGCCATGAGGATGCGCGCCATAATTCCTGCGACGGCCATTTGTTTTGTCGTCGCCCTGCTTCTCACCGCCTGCGGTGACCGCCGGAGCGACACGCGAAAAATCAAGTTCTATCAAAGTCCGATGCACCCCTGGATTACATCGGACAAACCGGGCAACTGCACCATTTGCGGCATGGACTTGGTGCCTGTCCACGAGGGGGAGGAGGCCGCCAATGCGGATGCATCCAAAAATATCGTTCCTCTCAATCCGGATTCCGTCCGAATTCTCAATGTCACCACGGTTCCCGCCCGCCGCATGGAGTTGATCAAGACCCTGCGCTTTAGCGGGATTTTGGAGGATAATGAAAATATTCACCGCATCATTGCTGCGTTTTACGATGGGCGCATTGAGCAGATTCATGTCGAGCATGTCGGCGAATATGTGGAAAAAGGCGCGCCTCTTGCGTCCATCTACAGCCCGGAACTTCTCTATGTGGTGCGTGAATACCAGACGGCGGCGCGGAGTGGTGATGTCGGCCTTGTTCGCAGCGCCGCACGGCGTCTTGTGCAGTTTGGGTTGACACCGGATCAGGTGGAGTCCCTCGGGAAACGCAAGGATGATGTCTATACCGTGGATCTTTTGGCTCCGATCAGCGGCACGGTTCTCGTCAAAAAAGCCTTTCGCGGACAATACATCAAAACAGGCGAGCCGCTTTTTGAAATGGGCGACCTTTCGCGACTGTGGTTTCACGCGGAGGTCTATGAACGCGATCTTTCGTCTGTTCGCGTTGGACAAAAAGCCGTCATTCGCACGCCCACGGTTCCGGGGCGCGAATTTCCGGGCGTGGTGACATTTATTGATCCCAATTTCGATCCAGCCACGCGCAGTACGAAGGTGCGGATCGAGGTGGACAATCCGCTTTCCGATGACGGGGGATTGCGCCGCCTGCTGCCGCATCGGGCATATGCGGAGGCGGATATTACGGCGGATCTGGGCGAGGCTCTGGTGCTGCCGCGATCGGCTGTTTTGCGCGACGGCCGCCGTTCGCTTGTCTATGTGCAAAACAGTGAGGGGCGCTATGAGCCGCGCAATGTGGAGACGGGGCTTGGCGGGGATGAGGGAATACAGATTCTTTCCGGCGTCGCCGAGGGGGAACGTGTTGTGACCGTCGGCAATCTCATGATTGATGCGGAGGCGCAGATTCGCGGGCACATTAAGGAGCCGCCTGCGCGGGAACACGCACAACATCCGCCGCAGGAGGAGGCCGCTGCGTTTCTCCGGCAACTGGCCAAAGTTTCCGACGCCCTTGCCGCTGATGACGCCGTGGCCGCTGTTGCGTCGGCCCGCGAGCTTTCACCCCTTGCCGCTGCCATTCCCGAATTGGGTGATCCTGCGGTGGATCAGGCCGTTCATGCGTTGCATGGGGTGAAGGGGGCTTTCGCAGGTGATGACCTCAAGGCATTGCGCAAGGCTTTTCTGCCTTGGAGTCAGCCGGGTGCGGAACTTGCGGAGGCTTTGGTTAAAAGTGGACGGGATTCCGGAGTCTTGATTTTTGAGTGTCCGATGACGGGTGACAGTTTTCCCGGTGCCCCCGCGAAGGCGCGCTGGGTGCAGATCGGCCATGAAACGCTCAATCCGTTTTTTGGGGCTGAGATGAGAAACTGCGGTGCGGAGATCAAGCCATGATCAACGGTCTTGTTGATTGGTCGTTGCGCAACCGGTTTCTCGTGGCGTGCGCCACGCTTCTCATCATTGGATGGGGCGTTCGATCCATGCTCCACACTCCCGTGGACGCCATTCCCGACCTGAGTGAAAATCAGGTCATTGTCTTTGCCGATTGGCCTGGGAGGAGTCCGCAGGAGGTGGAGGATCAGATCACATATCCTCTTTCCACCAATTTGCAGGGTCTTGCCGGCGTACGCGAGGTGCGGGCGTCCTCGATGTTTGGTTTCTCGCTGCTCACCGTGGTTTTTGGAGATGAGGTTGACAATTATTTTGCCCGCACACGGATTCTTGAGCGGCTGAGCTATCTCCAGCAGTTGATGCCGGAGGGCGTGACGCCGCAGCTGGGGCCGGACGCCACGGGACTGGGTTGGGTTTTTCAATACTATCTCAAGGTTGACCCCGCCAAAAGTCCGGGCGGCGGCTACGATCTCGGCGCGCTCCGGTCATTGCAGGATTTTTTCATTCGCTATCAGCTCGCCGCTGTGGAAGGCGTGGCCGAGGTCGCCAGTCTCGGCGGTTATGTGCGTCAGTATCAGGTCGCCGTTGATTCGGGAAAAATGAGACAGGCGGATGTCACTCTTCGCGAGGTGATGGATGCCCTTTCCGCAAGCAACCTCAATGTCGGCGGCAAGGTTGTTGAGGAAAACGGCATGGAGTTTGTCGTTCGCGGCATTGGCCTCGTGAATTCGATTGAAGATTTAAAACGTGTTGCCGTTGCCTCGCGCAATGGCCTGCCGGTTTATCTTGGCGACATTGCGAATGTTTCGATGGGCGGCGACTTCCGCCGGGGGGCGTTGGATGTGGACGGACACGAGGTGGTGGGCGGCATCGTCGTCATGCGCACGGGCGAAAATGCCATGCGGGTCATTCAGCGTGTTAAGGAAAAAATCGCGCAGATTTCCCCGAGTTTGCCGCAGGGGATCACCATTGAATCCTTCTATGATCGCAGCGGACTCATTGAGCGCACAATAGACACCCTGCGTCATGCCCTCCTTGAGGAAATTGCCCTGGTCATTCTCGCTCATATTATTTTCCTCTGGCATTTTCGCAGCATTCTCATCGTCACCATTCCGCTGCCTGTTTCGATATTGATTTCGTTTATTTTGATGAATCAGTTCGGCATCAGTTCGAACATCATGTCGCTCGCAGGCATCGCCATCGCCATCGGCGTGTTGGTGGACGCGGGGATTGTGATGACGGAAAATGTGATTCGTCATTGTGAAAAGGCGGAGCGTTCCCAGGGGGCGCCGTTGACTTCGGCGGAAACCTTCGCCGTCACGCGTGAGGCGGCACATCAGGTGGGGCGTCCCGTTTTTTTTGCGATGGCGATCATCATTCTCGCATTTCTTCCGGTGTTTGCGCTCGGGGGACAGGAGGGGAAACTTTTTCATCCGCTCGCGTTCACCAAGACCTTTGCCATGATTGGTGCCACTCTGCTCGGTGTCACCCTTGTCCCGGTTCTTTGCACATGGTGGGTTCGCGGTCCGTTTCACGCCGAGAAGGACAATGTCGTCATGCGTTTTCTCATGCGTCTTTACCGCCCCGCGTTGTCCTGGGCGCTGGATCATCGCCGCAGTGTTCTCGGCATAAGCGCGGCCTTGCTTGTCGCAACGCTTTTCCTCGCCAGCCGCATCGGATCGGAGTTCATGCCGCCGCTTAACGAAGGCAGCCTGCTTCTCATGCCCGTCCTTCTCCCCAGCACGTCGCTCACCGAAGTGAACCGCATCATGTCCTGGCAGGATCGCGTCATAAGGGACATGCCCGAGGTCGAGTCGGCGGCGGGAAAACTCGGGCGGGCCGAAACCGCCACCGATCCGGCACCGGTCGAAATGATCGAAACCACCATCATGCTCAAACCGCCGGAGAAATGGCGTCCGGGAATGACAAAGGAAAAAATCGTTGCCGAGCTTTCCGAAAAACTAAGCCTTATTCCTGGCTATGTTCCAGGTTTCCTGCAGCCCATTGAGAATCGCCTGCTCATGCTGAGCACGGGCATCCGCGCGCAGGTGGGAGTGAAAATTCTCGGTGACGATCTCGACACGATTCAGCAGGTTGCCTATCGCGTCGAGGAACTCGTACGCACCATTCCTGGCGCCGTCGGTGTCGCGGCCTCCCGCGTGCAAGGCAAGCCGTATCTCGAAATTCGCCCCGATCGCCTCGCGCTCGCGCGCTATGGGCTCAACATTCGCGATGTGATGGATGTCGTGGAAGCCGGCCTTGGCGGGGTGAATGTCAGCACGACCATCGAGGGGCGCGCCCGCTATCCGATCCAGCTCCGCCTCGAGCGCAGCGAGCGTTCCAATTTGGACGACCTCGGGAACATTTTGATTCCGACAACCGGCGGTCGCTCCGTCCCTCTCGGCCAGGTTGCGGACATTCGGCGCAGCAGCGGCCCGAGCGAAATCAACAGCGAAAGCGGGCTGCTCCGCGTTTTTGTCCAGGCCAATGTAAAAAACCGCGACCTGGGCGGCTTTGTCAGGGAAATCCAAAGACGCGTGCGGGATGAGATCACCCTGCCGCCGGGCGTTACCATTGAATGGAGCGGACAGTATGAAAATCAGCTCAGCGCCCAGCGTACGCTCGCCATCATTGTTCCTGTTGTTTTGCTGGTGATTTTCATGCTGCTCACGGTGACCTTCCGCTCCACCCTCGAGGCCGCGCATGTCATCCTTGCTGTTCCCTTTGCGCTTACCGGTGGTGTGTTGCTGCAATATTTGCTTGGCTACAATTTCAGCGTCGCCGTGTGGATTGGTTACATCGCACTTTTTGGAACGGCCATCCAGACGGGTGTCGTCATGGTTGTCTATCTCGAAGAGGCGCTTGCCAAAAAGCAGGCCGAACGCGGCGCACATTTCAATCTCGCGGATCTCAAGAGCGCCGTGTTTGACGGGGCGATGCTGCGACTTCGCCCGAAAGTCATGACCGTTGGCACCGTCATCGCCAGTCTTCTTCCCATCATGTGGAGTGTTCGCACCGGTGCCGAAGTGATGAAGCCCATTGCGACGCCCGTCATCGGCGGCATGGTCAGCAGCCTTCTCCATGTGCTGATCGTGACGCCCGTGATTTTTTACTGGCTGCGCAGGCGGAATTTAAAGGGGGCGTGATGATGCTTTCCATTCGCGTGGGAAGCGGCGTTGGCTTTTCCTTGGAAAAAGTTGTGTCGAGATTTGGACGCTTCTGACTTGACCGCGCGGCATCCCCTTCTACGTTCAAAAACTCGGTTCATGAAAAACAGCATTCTTAAAATCGGTCTGCCATCGGGCAGTTTGATGGAGCAGACTCTTTCACTGTTTGCAAAGGCGGGGTTCGACATTTCCGGTGCCCGTCGGTCGTATCGGCCCACGGTGGATGATCCCGAGCTGGTGGTTCATTTGCTGCGTGCGCAGGAAATAAGCCGTTATGTCGAGCAGGGTTTTCTTGATTGCGGGATTACGGGCAGGGACTGGGTGGCGGAGAACGGATCGGATGTGGCCGCGCTTGGTGATTTGCCCTACAGCAAGGCGACATCCGCACCCACACGCTGGGTTGTCGTGGTGCCGGAGGATTCGCCGATTCGCAGCATCGAGGATCTCGCCGGCAAGCGCGTGGCCACCGAGGCGGTTGGGTTGACGCGTGAATTTTTTCGACGTCGCGGCGTCGAGGCCGATGTGGAGTTCAGCTGGGGCGCCACCGAGGTGAAGGTGCCGGATCTGGTGGACGCCATCGTGGACATCACCGAAACCGGCTCCTCGCTCAAGGCCAACAAACTGCGCATCCTTGAAACAATCATGGAATCCTATCCGGTTTTTGTCGCCAATCGCGCGGCCTATTCCGATGAGTGGAAGCGCGGAAAAATGGATCGGGTTCTCCTTTTGCTTAAGGGCGCGCTGGCGGCGCGTGACAAGGTGGGGCTGAAAATGAATCTTCCGCAGGCCAGCCTTGAGAATTTGCTTGAGCAATTGCCCGCACTTCGGAATCCTACCGTTTCACCTTTGGCTCACGATGGCTGGGTTGCTATCGAAACAGTCATCGATGAGAAGGTTGTCCGTGAAATCATCCCGCAGATTAAAGCGCTGGGGGCTGAGGGCATCATAGAGTATCCTTTAAACAAACTGGTTTATTAACGCAGCATGGGTTCGATTAAAAAAAGGCGGAAGGCAAAAATTGCCAAGCACAAGCGCCGCAAGCGCATGAAGCTCAATCGCCACAAGAAGCGTTTGCGCTACAAGAGCTAAGGGCTATCATTAGCCCATGTTCGCGCGTTCTCGGTCGCGTTGTTTCGCAACCCGGCTCCTGCTTGCGTGCGCCCTGTCAGCTTTGGCCCCGGGCGTGTGCTCTGCTTTGACCGGCGATGTCGGATTGCCTGAAGATCCCGTCAGTGGAAATGCGGTTCCATTGACGTCCGCCGCAAATCGCCGGGCCGAGGCGATGGCGCGTGTGGCGGCAGGGCTGATTGCCGAGGATGACAATCTGGATGATGCGTTGCGGCATTATCAACGGGCGCTGGATTTGGATCCGTCCAATGCCCCGCTTGCGCGACAGGTTGCCGGGATTCTTTTGCATCGTGGGGAGGCGCCGGAGGCGTTGGCCGTGCTTAAGGACGCCAGTAAGCGCAGGCCGGAATCCGCCGTGTTGGCATTGCAGATTGCGGAAGTTTATGCGGTGAGCTTGCGGAAGTTTGATTTGGCGCAACGTTATGCTGAACGGGCGTTGCAGCAGGAGCCGGATCTCATTGAGCCCTATCAGCTGCTCTACGGCATTCACCGTGCAACCGGACACCTGGATGATGCGGCGGCATTGTTGCAGCGGGCGACGGAGAGGAAAAATCAGGATCCGGAGTTTTGGGCCGGGTTGGGGGATCTTTTTTTGCGTCAGTCGCTCATGACCGATGGAAAAGAGGCGCGTACGGCGTCCGTCTCGGCGTTGGCCCATTATCGTCAGGCCGTAAAATTGGGATGGCAGAACGCATCGGTTTTGCTTCGGGCCCTCAATTTTTTTGCGGCGGGTGGTTATGGTGAGGATGCAGTTTCCTGTGGGCGGCGTCTGTTGATACTTCAGCCTTCCGACAGCGTTTCGCGCGAGAAGCTGGCATTGGCGCTGATTTCGCTCGGGCGCGATGACGAGGCGCTTGTCGAACTGGATGCGGTGGTGGTGGAAAATCCGGCCAGTCCCGCCGCCTATCGCGCGCAGGGAGAAATTTTATTGCGGCGCGGCGACAGGCGGGCGGCGGCTGACAAGTTTGAAAAGGCTTTGGTTTTGTTTGATGAGGATCCGCAATTGTATCTTGAGCTGGCGGATCTGTATTTGCAGACCGGCGAGATTGAACGCGCCATTCGATGGCTCGGAGAGGCGCGCACGCGATTCGATCGCCTGCCGGAGCTGCCGTATTATGAGGGGCTGTTGCTTAGCCGACTCCAGCGCTGGCATGAGGCGCTCCAGGCTTTCAACCTCTCAGCCGATCTTGCGGCAAAATATCAGCCGGCTTTTCTTACCCCCGAATTTCATTTTCAGCGAGGCATGGCGTCGGAACGGACGGGAAAATATGACGAAGCCGTCCGGGATTTGCGATCCTGTCTTGCGTTGGATCCGGATCATGCGGACGCGCTCAATTACCTTGGTTACATGTGGGCCGAGCGCGGTGAAAATCTTGCCGAAGCCGAATCCTTCATCCGCCGGGCGTTGCAACGCGAGCCGGACAACCCGGCGTTTTTGGACAGCCTGGGCTGGGTGTTGCATCAACAGGGTCGTTACCATGAGGCGCTCCCGCCGCTCGAACGTGCGTCGAAAACCATCGCGCAGCCCGACGCGGCCATTGAGGAGCATATTGGCGATGTGTTGGAAAAACTCGGACGCAAGCAGGATGCCGTCAAGGCTTGGGAGCGGGCTGTGTCTCTTGGTGACGCTTCGCCCAAACTTGCCGCCAAATTGCAATCCGCCCGCAAGGACTCCGCCACGCCCGGTGGCACAGCGGAATCCCCAAAGCCGTAGGCTTCGCTTTGCGCGCGCAGAACGGATTTAATCCGCCTTCAATGCCCGCCCGCCGCTGCCAGAAGTCCGGCGGCTTTGTGCAGTGTCTCCTCATATTCCATAACGGGATCCGAGTCCGCCACGATGCCCGCTCCGATTCCAAAAGTAGCCACGCCGCCGCGCAGAACGAGGGTGCGGATGGCGATGTTGAACACGGCACGCCCGTCCCATCCGAACCGACCGATGGCGCCGGTGTAAATGCCGCGCGGCATTCCTTCGATTTCGGTGATGATTTCGCGGGCGCGTTTTTTGGGTGCGCCGGTGATGGAGCCGCCGGGAAAACAGGCGCGCACGGCCTGCAGGGCGGTCACATTCGGACGTAATTCCCCCTCCACCGTTGAAACAAGATGATGCACCTGTGGAAAACTTTCGAGGCGACACAGGGAGGATACGTGGATGCTTCCGTAATCGCAGATCTGCCCAAGGTCATTGCGTTCGAGATCGGTGATCATGACAAGTTCCGCACGCTCTTTTTCGGAGGTCGTCAGTTCGTTCGCCAGAGCGTCGTCCGCATGTCTGTTTGCGCTGCGCGGACGCGTTCCCTTGATTGGTTTTGTAAGGATGCGCCGTCCGTCAATGCGCAGGAAGCATTCGGGTGAGGCGCTGAGAACCGCCGTGTCTCCGAGTTGCAAAAAACAGGAATATGGCGCCGGGCTCGCTGCTTGAAGACGTTGGTAAAACGCCCATGGATGCGGCGTCCAGCGGGCCGTCAGCGCATGCGTGAGGTTGGCTTGGTATATGTCGCCGGACGCAATGTAATTTCGGATGCGTTGCACCCGGCGAACCCACTCGCTTTTTCCGACTGTCGGTGAAAATTCGGCGGTCGTCAGCGCGGGGATTTCATTTTTCGGCGAAAGGTTTTTGGCGCTCCATGAAGGAAAGACGCCGAATCGGAAGTTTCCCTCGTAATCAAACCATCCGGCGAGGCCTCCGTCACCACCGCGCTGCCGACCTTCGCGCAAGGCTTCGGACAAAATTTCCCAACGGCTCCAATCTCCCGATAGAATTTCGACGGGACGGACGGCGACCACTGCTCCGTCATCAAATTCGGCGCCGTCAAACACACAGCCTTCCGCATCGCCGTGAACGAGGGCGGCAAGGTTGTCCGCCTTCACTTTCGAGAAATTCGCCATTTGCCTGATGTCAATCGGAAAGCCTTTTCATTTCAAGAGACTCCGCATTATTCTGCGCAGGCTTCATGATTTCGAGATTTTCAACGGCCTTTATTGTGCTCCTGCTTTTCCTTCGGAGCGTCGTGCCTCTCGCGGCGCAGGAGGCCACCCCTGCGGAAGCGCCCAGCGCGGAATTGATCATTGCGGATGAAAAAAACATCGTCACGGAGCCGCCAAGGGAACCCGGGGAGGATCCGCTTCCCTCAATGGACGGCGGAGCGCATGACGCATTGCCCTCCGCTGACAATATTTTCGGCGATGATCTTTTTAAATTTCCCGTTTCCGCATCCGAACCGTCCGAGCCGGTGATCCCGGAGCGGCCGCCCCTCTTGGAAGATCCCCAGGAGGCGGAGCGCAAGATGCGCGTACAATTTCGAAAGGTGACAGCCGTTCTTGATCGTGATCCGGAACTTCTTGCGCTGCGGGAATTGGCGGATCAGGCCGCCACGCCGGAGGATCACCGTGCCGCACGCCGCGCCTATTATGCCCTGCTTTACAGCAAGGTTCGCAAGGCGGATCCTAAGCTGTCGGATTTCGCCGATCGCCTTGAAAAACAATCCCTCGTGATTCTCACGCAGACGCGAATTACGCCGACGATTCCCTTGAATCCTCCGCCGCAACCGCAGCCTCGGCCGGATTTTTTCCCTGCGCCGGAATATCCTCCCGCCGCACAGACCGAAGATTCGACGCCTTAGAGCACGAGGCCGGGAAGTTCCCCGAGGGAACGGATGGTAAAATCCGGCTCGACCAGTCCGACCGGTTCATCCTCGCCTTCAAGGGCCAGCCAGCAGGTGTGCATTCCGGCGCGCTTTCCGCCCACGATGTCCCGCGAGAGAGAGTTGCCCACCATGAGCGATTCGTGGGGAGAGGTGCCCAGCAGGCCGAGCAGATGATGAAAAATTTCGGGCAACGGCTTGCCGGTTCCGAACTCACCTGAAACCACGGCGGCGTCAAAAAACATGCCAAGCCCCGATGTCTCGATTTTTTCCCGCTGCAAATCGGGGGCGCCATTGGTCAGCAACCCCACGCGTACTCCGGCCTGACGCAATTTGTGCAGGATGATTTCCGCTCCCGGAATTTGTTCCTGCAATTCCCTTCGCCGTTTGCAAAAAAATTCCCCCAGCTCCCGTGCCAGAGCGCCGTCATTGACACCCTGTGATGCAAGGGCGCGCGTCCAGACTTCGGTTCGGAATGACGGAACCCATTCCTGCAAATGCCGCTGATAATCCTCCTCGCCGTGAAAGTGCCCCCACATGCCCTCGAAGGCCACAATGCCGAGGGATTCGCAACGATCCACCGGCGCGTGATCGTGCCACAATTCCTCCATGGACTGCCTTGCCGCCGCAGCCAGCCTTCCCGCATCAGCCCCCGACACCTCCGAGGCGCGCGCTGCCGTTTCCATCAAGACCTGACGCGAAACCCGTTCGTCCCATATCAGGGTGTCGTCCAAATCAAAAACAACCGCTCGATATTTCATCCCTCCAACTAACCCGTATTAAATGCAGGTGACATTTTTCATAATTTCAGGGAGTTGCCCCTCAACTCTCGCGGACAACTCGAAAGCCAACATCATAATAACCCGTGGAAGATTCTCGGCCTTCGCCTTTTTGTTCGGTGCGGCAGCTTGTTCGAGGCGAACACCAGGAGCCCCCTTTTACAGCCATGACGGTTTTGTTGCGCCCTGTGCGTGGCGGGATCACGATTTTGGTGGAAGTCCACTCCCAGCAATTACCCCACATATCAATTGCACCGCAAGCGGCCAGCGTTTTTGCATGGGCATCAACCGGCGTCATTCCATTTTTTTTGCCGCAATTGAAGTCCGCATCCTTTGGCATATGTCCGGCGGCAAGCTCCCATTCCTCTTCGGTTGGCAGGCGATATAGGGTGTGTTTATCCCCGTTTGAAAGCCATTCGCAATATGCATTGGCATCATCATGGGAAACATTCACCACGGGATGCCGCTCCTCCCCGGGTGGTATGATCCCATCCACCCAATCCTTTGGCGGCTTTCTTCCGGTTGCCCTTACGAATGTGGCATATTCTTCGTTTGTGATTGGCGTGTAAGAAATAGATAGATTTTGCGCGGCTCCAAGTACTGGCAAATATCCATCATTCGTGTCGCGGGAGCCGGGTTTAAGGCGTGAATCGGTAAAACGGCGCATGCTTAATTCGATGCGTTTTTCCCTGTCCCTGAGCATCTCTTCAACAATCACCTGCATTTCCTGAACTT
The DNA here is from genome assembly GCA_014584375.1 of Verrucomicrobiota bacterium. Lineage (GTDB taxonomy): Bacteria > Verrucomicrobiota > Verrucomicrobiia > Chthoniobacterales > JACTMZ01 > JACTMZ01. Next base: position 29,395 of record JACTMZ010000108.1, read on the forward strand.
TGAACGCATCCTTTGCGGTTCGCTTTAATTCCTCAAGCTTCGCCCTTTTGCGCTCAACAATCTTATGATAATTGATTTCAACCTGCTTTCTTAATGCCATCAAATTTTCCTTGGATGGGTCGCGGCGATAGGCGGAAATTAAACTTTTTGTTTCCTTGTTCAACTGCGGACGCTCCTTCTCGATGGTCGTGCTGAATTTGAATAATTTTGCCTCCTCATTAGGGGGCGCGAGTGCAGCGGCACCATCTTGAATCGCACGGAACAGCATTAGGAAAATCAGCAGAATTTTCATTTGTTGCATTTTTGATGTAGGGCGTTTGGGCCACTGCAAAATTAAACACTTTGTGCGAAGAAAAGTTTCGCTTTCGCAAAAAAAGGGAGGGGCACAATTTTAAACTTTGCTGATGAGAAGGGTGCTGTTTTACCTGAAAACGCGAGGTGCTGAGGGATGGAATAGGGAGAAGCGTTTGGCAATGACGGAACATTGGAACCCCGGTACTGCTGGAACAGTAGGGATGACACTGCATCAATGCTTGGAAAGAAGAGGAACGAGAGGGCAATATTTTAGGGTGATATTTTCTGAAAGTTAAAAATTGCGGGGCTACCCCTCTTTACTCTTTATTAGCGAACCTCGCGAAACGTGAGCGACTCGGAATTCAGGCAATAGCGTAAGCCGGTCGGCTTTGGCCCATCTGGAAAGACGTGACCGAGGTGGCCGCCGCAGCGCGCACAGCGAATCTCGGTGCGCAGCATGCCGTGGCTGGCGTCGTCAAGTTCGACGACATTTTCAGCGGCAAAGGGCTGGAAAAAACTCGGCCAGCCGGTGCCGGAATGGAATTTCGCCTTCGAGCTGAAGAGCGGCAGGTCGCAGCCCGCGCAATGGTGCCTCCGTGCCCTGCGCCCGCAGAACTCGGAATCGGTCCGGGCCGAGCACCCTGCGCCATTCTTCTTCGGATTTTTTGACAGTGGCGACCTCCGCCGGCGGGAGGGGCTGGCCGTCGGGGCTCAGCAGGCGGACGATGATTTTGTCGGGCAATTCGTTGGAAAGGACAGGGTTCATGGTGGTGAAAAAAATTACGACGGCCCACATCCACCTGCGGGCGCACGCCCGGCGGGGCGCATTGAATTTGAGGAGGTGCAGACGGTGCATTGTAGAAACATGCCTTAATTTTGCTTGAGGGCAACCCCGCGCCAGTCCATTTACCTCGCAGGAAAGGGGGGAGTCCCACCATTTTTAACTTTGCTGATGAGAAGGGTGCTGTTTTTCCCTGAAATCACGAGGTGCCGAGGGCTGGAATAGGGAGAAGCGTTGGGAAATGGCGGGCATTGGAACTCCGGAACTGCTGGAACAGCAGGAGTGACGCTGACTCAATGCTTGGAAAGAAAAAGGACGAGATGGCAATATTTTTCGTGGATCATTTTCTGTCAGTTAAAAATTGTGGGGCTGAACTTTTTTAAAATTGGCACCCTCCCGCTTGCCCTCAAACTTTTTCAAAAATTATCTCTTGCTTTGATCTGATACTACTGACCCTTTTTACTTTTTCACAAGTTTGGAATAATGTGATGCCAAGCGGCCGAGATGGGCGTTAAATGGGGGGCATGGATGTTGAAATCCTCTCGAGGGTTCAATTTGCGTTCACAATTGCGTTTCACTACATCTATCCGCCGCTAAGCATCGGACTGGGGGTGATCCTCGTAATCATGGAGGCGATGTGGCTGAAGACCGGGCGGGTGCGTTACCACAACATGGCTCGCTATTGGACGCGTGTGTTTGGGCTCACGTTTGCCATGGGGGTGGCCACGGGCATTGTGATGGAGTTTGAGTTTGGCACGAACTGGGCGACGTATTCGCGGTTTGTCGGAGACGTGTTTGGCAGCGCCTTGGCGGCCGAGGGAATCTTTGCGTTTTTCCTCGAATCCGGGTTCCTGGCGATCCTGCTGTTCGGATGGAACAAGGTTGGCCCGAAGCTTCATTTTTTCGCCACCGTGATGGTGTGCCTTGGCGCGCATTTCAGCGCGGTGTGGATCGTCGCGGCCAATTCATGGATGCAAACGCCCGCCGGGTTTTCCATTGAATACAATGGTGAGATCATGCCGCAGGGATTCCTGCCGACGGCGGACCAAATCATGCATTCGCGCGCGGTCATTCACGACTTCTGGGCAATGGTGCTTAATCCGTCCACCCTGGACCGCCTGTCACACGTACTGGTTGGCGCGTGGCAAGCCGGGGCGTTTCTTGTCCTGAGCATCAGCGCATTCTATCTGCTTCGCGGACGACATCGGGAGTTTGCCATGTCGTCATTGAAGGTGGCCCTTGTGGTGGCCGCCACGGCGTCGTTGTTGCAACTTGCCACGGGTGCCAAATCGGCTGATGGCGTCATGCGCAACCAGCCCGCGAAGCTTGCGGCCATGGAGGGCTTGTTTGAAACGCAATCCCATGCACCCATGGCAATCTTTGGGTGGGTGGACGTGGAGGGGCGTCAGGTTCGAGGCCTGCAAATTCCCGGGATGTTGAGCATGCTGGCGGGTTATTCGACTGATACCGTTGTTACAGGGCTGAATGCCTTTCCGCGCGAAGACTGGCCGCCGGTGCAGCCGGTGTTCCAATTTTACCACATCATGATCGGCATTGGCATGGCGTTGATTGCCATTGCCTGGTTTGGGGTGTTCCTGTGGTGGCGCGGCCGCCTTTTTAATCTCTCGAGCCGGCTGGTGCGCGCCTATTACATGATGCTCGTGATTTCGGTGCTTGGCCCGCAGATTGCGAACCAAACGGGATGGTTCACGGCGGAAATGGGACGCCAGCCATGGATTGTTTACGGAATCATGCGTACGTCGCAGGGACTGTCGGCCGTGGTGAAGGCCAACCAGGTGCTTGCCTCGCTCATCATGTTCACCATCATTTACGCGCTGCTGTTTGCCGTATTCCTTTATTTGCTGACGCGCAAAATCCAGAAGGGGCCGGACGAAGAGGAGGACGGCTCCGAAATGCCTGCGAGCTGGGTTGCCATGATGGAGCGACGGGCGGCGCGCGTTGAATGATTTCCGATTATGACACTCAACATCATCTGGTTTATCCTGGTCGGCGTCCTGTTCACCGCATACGCCATGCTTGACGGCTTCGACCTTGGTGTTGGCGCACTGCATTTGTTTGCGAAGAAGGACGAGGATCGGCGGATTTTTCTCAATGCCATCGGCCCGGTGTGGGATGGCAATGAGGTGTGGCTGGTGACCGGGGGTGGTGCGCTCTTTGCGGCATTTCCCGCGGTTTATGCCACGGTGTTCTCGGGATTTTACCTTCCGTTTATGGCCTTGCTGGCGGCCCTGATTTTCCGTGCCGTTGCCATCGAATTTCGCAGCAAGGAAACATGGCGTTGGTGGCGGACGATGTGGGACGTCGGGTTTGCCGCCGGCAGCGTGTTCTCAAGCCTCCTCATCGGCATCACGATGGGAAACATCCTCCAGGGGATCGAGCTGGACGAGCGTGGCGAATATGTGGGGGGCCTGCTGGCGCTGCTTAATCCCTACGCCCTGCTGCTTGGATGCACCACGGTCGCGCTGTTTGCCATGCACGGCTCAATTTATCTGGTGATGAAAACCGAGGGGGCGCTGCAGGCCCGCGTGCGCCGCTGGGTCAACCGCACAATCGGCGTTTTTCTGGCGTTTTACATTATGCTCAACATGGCCACGCTCATCCATGCGCCACATCTGGCGGATATCGCACGGGAGCGCCCCTGGTTGGCCGCAGTCTTTGCGGTCAATGTCCTGATTGTCCTCAACATTCCGCGGGAAAATCACAAGGGCAATGAATTTCGCGCCTTCCTTTCCTCCTGTGCGGCCATGGCCACATTGATGTTGCTTTTCGGGTTGACTGTTTTCCCGGACATGGTGCGCTCCCTGCCGCATCCGGAGAACAGCCTTACCATTTATAATGCCGCCTCCACGCCAAAAACACATCTCATCATGCTCATCATCGCGGTCATCGGCGTGCCCATTGTGTTGTCCTACACCGCGAGCATTTACTACATCTTTCGCGGCAAGGTGAAAATCACACCGCACAGCTATTGACCATGCGGGGCAACAAGAAAAGGTACCAGTCCCACAATTTTTAACTTTGCTGATGAGCGGGGTGCTGGGGGCGCTGTTTTTCCCTGAAATCACGAGGGACTGAGGGCTGGCATAGGGAGAAGCGTTGGGCAATGGCGGGCATTGGAACTCCGGAACTGCTGGAACAATAGGATTGATGCTGCCTCAATGCTTGGACGGAAAAGGAATGAGAGGGCAATATTTTTTGGAATTTTTTCCTGTTTGTTAAGAATTGTGGGACTGCCCCTCTTTCCGGTGCCGTCTCGCCAGCAATGCCGCTCCAGCAATGATCCACATTGCCACTGTCGAGGGCTCGGGAATAGCCGCCACTCGAAAGCCGATGTTGTCGAACTCAAAGGTCGGCGCGTAGTCGTAGCGGTACGATGAGCGCATGTAATAATCGGTGTCGTCCCAAGATCCCCCC